>NZ_JBJHAL010000006.1:0-181939 GCF_054050995.1 Blastococcus sp. SYSU DS1021
TCCGCATGCTCAACACCATCGGCTACGCCGGGCCGATCTCGGTGGAGTGGGAGGACGCCGGCATGGACCGGCTCGTGGGTGCGCCCGAGGCGCTGGAGTTCGTCCGCCGGCTGGCCTTCGACCCGCCGTCGGCCGCGTTCGACGCCGCCTTCGCCAGCGGCGGCTGAGCTCCGGCGGTCCGGCCGCCGGTGGGGTGCAGGGAACCGGGTGGGCCGGCGGGAGACGTCCCGCCGGCCCACCCGGCGGCGTTCTCGGGCGCGGCGACGAGCGGTGCCGCGGCAGGGTCACTCCACCTGGACGGTGACCTCGATGCCTCGTTCCCGGTCGTCGCGCTGCGAGGAGTAGAAGACGTACTCGCCGGGCTCCAGGGTGACGGTGAGGGTGCCGGTCAGCCCCGGCCGGATGACACCGGTGGTCGCGACCTGCTCCCCGTCGCGATCGACGGAGAGGTCGTGCTCCTGGCCGCCCTCGTTGACGACCTCGATCTCGTAGGGTCCCGCCGCCAACTCGGTGGGCATGATGAGGCCGCCGTCCTCCAGCCGCACCGTCTCGGTGAGGACGTCGGTCTCCACGCCGGTCGAGGTCGCCGGCGGCGAGCCGCCACGCCCGGAGTCACCGGGCTGGGTGGGCAGCCCCGGCGCCGTCTCGGTCGGCACGGCGTCCTCCGTGGAGCCGTTCCCCCCGCAGCCGGTCAGCAGGCCCAGCCCGACGGCGAAGGCGGCCGCCGTGACCCGGCGTCGGTGGGACGGGGGACGGGGCGATCGGGGCACGGTGCCTCCTCCGGGTGCGGTGCCCCCGGCGCGGACGCCGTCGCCCGGCCCGCGCCGGATGAGCGTCGGATCCGACGTGCAGTCCAGTGCCCAGCGATGCGCGGACCAACCGTCGGCCGCTCTGCCGCGGCGGCACCGGTGTCGGCGCCGCCGCGGCGCGGTCAGCGACCTCGGCGGGACCGCGAGCTGAACGAGGCGGCCGAGGTCGTCCCGGCCCGCGCGGCCAGCTCGGCGCGGGTGCGGGCCGGGCCGCTCGCGCGACCGGAGCCCCCCGCACCACCGCGGCCGGAGGCCGCTGCGGGCTTGGCCGAGCCCGAGCCGGAACCCGAGCCGCCGCGACGGCGACGGCCGCCACCGGAGCCCTGCGGCTGCGGCTCCGGGGCCGGAGCCGGCTCGACGTAGGGCGCCGCCGGGCCGGCGAGCTCGGCGATCTGCTCGGCCCCGGGGCGGACCTGGCTGACGATCGGGGAGATCCCGGCCTGACGGGTCAGGGTGCGCACCTCGCCCACCATGTCGGGGGTCGTGATCGTGACGACGGTGCCGCCGGCGCCGGCCCGGGCGGTGCGGCCCGACCGGTGCAGGTAGGCCTTGTGCTCGGTCGGCGGGTCGACGTGGACGACCAGCGCGACGTCGTCGACGTGGATGCCCCGGGCGGCGATGTCGGTCGCGCACAGCACCCGGCTGGAGCCGTTGCTGAACGCCTCGAGGTTGCGCTCACGGGCGTTCTGGCTGAGGTTGCCGTGCAGGTCGACGGACGGGATGCCCGCCGCGGTGAGCTGCTTGGCCAGCTTCTTGGCCTGGTGCTTGGTCCGCGTGAACAGCACGCTGCGACCCAGCCCCGACGCCAGCTGCCGCACGACCTCGGCCTTGTCCGCGCTCTGCACGTGGAAGACGTGGTGGGTCATCGTGCTGACCGGCGCCACCGCGGGGTCGACCGAGTGGGTCGTCGGGTTGTCGAGGTAGCGCTTGACCAGCACGTCGACGCCGTTGTCCAGCGTGGCGCTGAAGAGCATGCGCTGCCCGACCTTCGGGGTGCGGTCCATGATGCGCTTGACGCCGGGCAGGAAGCCCAGGTCGGCCATGTGGTCCGCCTCGTCGAGGATGGTCACCTCGATGGCGCCCAGGTCGCAGTGACCCTGGCCGATCAGGTCCTCGAGCCGGCCGGGGCAGGCGATGACGATGTCGACCCCGCGGGCCAGCGCCTGCACCTGTGGGTTCTGGCCGACGCCGCCGAAGATCGTCGTCGCCGACATGCCCAGCGCCCGGGCCATCGGGTCGACGACCGCGAAGACCTGGTTGGCCAGCTCACGGGTCGGCACGAGCACCAGCGCGCGCGGGCGCTTGGCCTGGCGGCGGGTGCCGGAGGCGGCGAGCCGGGCGACCAGGGGGATGGAGAAGGCGAGGGTCTTGCCCGAGCCGGTGCGGCCGCGGCCGAGGACGTCGCGCCCGGCCAGGCTGTCGGGCAGCGTGGCGACCTGGATGGGGAACGGCGCGGTGATGCCGCTGGTCTCGAGCACCTCCACCATCGGCGCGGGGACGCCGAGGGCGGCGAAGGTGGTGTCGGTGGGGAGCACGGTCGCGTCGGCCCCGACGGGGACGACGACGGGCGCGGGGGCGGCGGCGGGCGCCGGGCGGTTCTGGTTCTGCTGCTCGCCGGCCGGGCGGGTGCCGCGGCCGCGGCCGCCACGACGGCGGCGGGCGCCGCCCTCGCTGGGGGCGGGGGTGTTCTGCATGGAGGTCAATGGAGTCCTTCGACGCTCGAGTGGCTGCGCGACCACCGCAGTCGAGCGAGCGCCGGCGCACCTGCGCGTGGGCAGGGCGGGCTCGCATCGTCGGCGAGACGTCGGTCAGCCGGGCGCACCAAGGTGGCGCAGCCTCAGCCCGACGTCGATTCCTGCCGCTCCGGATGAGCGAGGGCGGCGCCGGTACACACCACTCAACCAGACCCGGCCGCCGTGTGGTCCCACCGGGAGGGAGTGTCAGGTCACATCGGGTGAGGACGCGGCACCTCCCGGAGGCGCTTCCGGCTCAGTGCGCGGCGGCCGGCTGCCCCGCGGGCGTGCGGCCGAGGATCAGGTCGGCCGCCCGCTCGGCGATCATGATCGTCGGCGCGTTGGTGTTGCCGCGCACCAGCGTCGGCATGACCGAGGCGTCGACCACCCGCAGGCCCTCGATGCCGCGCACCCGCAGCTGCGGGTCGACGACGGCCATGTCGTCGGAACCGTCGTCGGTGCCCATCCGGCAGGAGGACACCGGGTGGTAGAGCGACTCGAGGGTGTCGCGCACCTTCTGCCGCAGCGCTTCCCGCCCGTGCACCGTGCCGCCGGGCGACCACTCCTCGGCCAGCACCGAGGACAGTGGGGCGACCGAGGCGATCTCGCGGGCCCGCTCGACGCCGGAGACCAGCGCGTCGAGGTCGCGCTCGTCGGTGAGGTAGCCGGCGTCGATGGCCGGGGCCCACGTCGGGTCGGCCGAGCGCAGCCGCACCGAGCCGCGGGAGTGCACCCGCACGAGCACGACGGCCGCGGTGAAGGCCTCGGCGTCGGGGTCGACCTCCGCCTGCTTCCAGAACTTCACCGGCAGGAAGTGCAGCTGCAGGTCCGGCTCGGCCACGTCGGGGCGGGACCGGGTGAACAGCCCTGCCTCGGCGAGGTTGGAGGTGAGCGGGCCGCGACCGGCCGCCTTCCACTTCGCGAGGTTGACCGGCGTCTCGGCCAGCCGCAGCGACCTCCCCGAGCGCACGGTCCAGATGACCGGCACCAGCGGGTGGTCCTGCAGGCCGGCGCCCACCCCCGGCAGGTCGTGGACGACGTCGACGCCGACCTCGCGCAGGTGATCGGCCGGGCCGATGCCGGAGAGCATCAGCAGCTGCGGGGAGTTGACCGCGCCGCCGGAGAGCACCACCTCCCGGGTGGCGCGCACGGTGTGCAGCCGGCCGCCGCAGCGGTACTCGACCCCGGTGGCCCGCCCGTTCTCGACCAGCACCCGGGTGGTCAGCGCCCCGGTGCGCACGGTCAGGTTCGGCCGGCCGGCGGCGGGGTGCAGGTAGGCGTCGGCAGCCGACCAGCGGCGGCCGCGGCGCTGCGTCACCTGGAACGGGCCGACGCCCTCCTGCGTGGCGCCGTTGAAGTCCGGGTTGCGCGGGTAGCCGCTGGCCACCGCCGACTCGACGACCGCCGTGGTCCACGGGTGCGGCGAGCGCAGGTCCTCGACCCGCAGGGGACCGCCGACGCCGTGCCACTCGTCGGCCCCGCGGGCGTTGTCCTCCATCCGCCGGAACAGCGGCAGCACCTGCTCGTAGGACCACGACGGGTCGCCGGTCAGCTCGGCCCACTCGTCGTAGTCGGCCCGGGCGCCGCGGATGTAGATCATCGCGTTGATCGACGACGAGCCGCCGAGCAGCTTGCCGCGCGGCCAGAAGAGCCTCCGGCCGCCCAAGCCGGGCTGCTCGTCGGTCGTGTAGTTCCAGTCGTGCCGGGTGCGCCAGACCTTGTACAGCCCGGCGGGGATCTTGACCTCGAGGACGTCGTCGGGGCCGCCGGCCTCCAGCACGAGCACCCGCAGCGACGGGTCCTCGCTCAGCCGCCCGGCGACCGCGCTGCCGGCCGAGCCCGCGCCCACGACGACGACGTCGAACTCCGCTCCGTCCGCCGTGCTCACCGGTGTCGTCCGTGCAGCATGCCCATGACCCGGGCGAGCGCGTCGGCGGCGTTCGCGGGCCGGCCGAAGCTCATCAGGTTGACCGGCAGCGGCACGCGCTGGCGGGTGATGGCCTTGGCGCGGGTGAACTCCTTGAGCCCGTCCTCGCCGTGGATGCGTCCGAAACCGGAGTCGCCCACGCCGCCGAAGGGCAGGGCGGGGACCGAGGCGAAGGTGAGCACCGAGTTGATCGACGTCATGCCGCTGCGCATCCGGCGGGCGAGGTCCATCGCCTTGTCCTTGGAGGCCGAGAAGACCGCCCCGGCCAGGCCGTAGGTCGTGTCGTTGGCGCGCTGCAGGGCCTCCTCGGCGTCGCGCACCTTCGTGATGGTGAGCGTGGGGCCGAAGGTCTCCTCGCGGATCGCCGCCGAGTCCTCGGGGACGTCGAGCAGCACGGTGGGCGCCACGTAGCCCTGGGCCGGGAACGCCTCGGCGTCGGTGCCACCGGTGACCACCCGGGCGCCGGCGGACTCGGCGTCGGCGACGTGCGAGCGGACCACGTCGATCTGCCCGGGCATGGTCATCGGGCCGTAGGTCGCCCCGCCGTCGGCACCCGGTCGCAGGGTGCGCACCTGGGCGGTGACCGCGTCCACGAAGCGGTCGTAGACCGCCTCGGTGGCGTACACCCGCTCGATGCCGATGCAGGTCTGGCCCCCGTTGCTCATCGCGCCCCAGACGGCCGCGTCCGCGGCGGCGGCCACGTCGGCGTCGTCGTCGACGATCATCGCGTCCTTGCCGCCGAGCTCCATGAGCACCGGGGTGAGGGTCTCGGCGCAGGCGGCCATGACCTTCCTGCCGGTCGCCGCGGAGCCGGTGAAGGCGAGCTTGTCGACGGGCACCCGGCACAGCGCGGCGCCGGTGGACCCGAAGCCGGTGACGACCTGGAAGGCGTCGGCGCAGTCGGGGACGGCCGCCCGCCAGGCGGCGGCCAGCCAGGCGCCGACGGCCGGCGCGTACTCGGAGGGCTTGAAGACGACGGCGTTGCCGGCGGCCAGCGCGTAGGCGATCGAGCCCATCGGCGTGAACACCGGGTAGTTCCACGGGCCGATGACGCCGACGACGCCCAGCGGCTGGTACTCCAGGTAGGCGGCGTGGTTCGCGGCCAGCAGGCCGGGGTTGACCTTGCGCGGGCCCAGGGTCTTGCGCGCGTGCCCGGCGGCCCAGGCGAGGTGGTCGACGGCGAGGGTGATCTCGAGGATCGCGTCGGCGTGCGGCTTGCCGTTCTCCCGGTGCACCAGGTCGGCCAGCTCGTGCATGCGCCGGGCCAGGTAGCCGCGGTAGGCCGAGAGCCGCTCCTTGCGGCCGTCGAAGCCCAGCGCCGCCCACTGCTGCGCGGCGGTGCGGGCCCGCGCGACGGTCGCGCCGACGGCGGCCTCGTCGTGCACGGGGAAGACGCCGACGACCTCGCCGGTGGCCGGCGCCGTCGACTCGAACGTCTCGGTGGTGGCGTGCCGGCCGACCGTTCCCGCGGTGGAGCCGGTGACCGTGTCCATCTGCTCGGCGAGCGACATGTGACGCACGTTACCCGCGAGTCACAGACATCGGCGCCGGGGTTCGCCCGGTCGGGGAGAGCCACCGATCCGAGACATCGCGGTTCCGCGCATGGCATCCTCACGAGGTGGTGCGGAGGGCGGCGTGGGTGCTGGCGGGGGCCCTCCTGCTGAGCGGGTGCGCGCGGAGCCTCGAGGAGCAGGCGCACGATCGGTTGCAGGAGCGCGTCGGGTCGGTGCACGAGCACTACCTCGACGATCGCGCGCGCGACCCCCTGTCCACCGGCCGCGCCGCACTCGAGTCGCTGGACCCCTACGGCGAGGCGCTGGCGTCCTCGGCCGACGGGGACGAGATCCGGCTGCTGGTCGGCGTCGGCGTCACGGTGTCGGAGACGGAGGGGTGGAAGCCTCAGACGACCACCGCGTCGCTGGGCACCTGCCTGGAGGTGCTGATCACCGTCGGCGAGGGCGGGGACGACCGCGGGACGGTGCGCACCGAACCCGTCCGGTGCCCGCCCCGTATCGAGGTCCTCGGGGACGACAACTCGCCGGTGGATGCGCTGACCACTGATCTGGACGGCCGGGAGGACGACGTCCCCGAGCCGCCGTACGACCGCCCGGTCTGCTACTCCGGCGGAGACTGCACCGAGGGCGGCGGCTGACCCGGTTCAGCCGCCACCGTCCACCACGGCCCAGGCGGTCTTGGCGCCGGGCTCGGCGAACCAGCCGTGGGCCAGCGAGAGGTCGGCCACCAGGTAGAGCCCGAAGCCGCCGAGCCCGGGGTCGCGGCCCTGGGCCGGGGCCGGCGGGACGTCGGCGGCGGAGTCGCGGACGGCGATCAGCCACCGGTCGCCGTCGCGGCCGAGGACCGCCGCGACCGGGGCGCCCCCGTGCCGGAGGGCGTTGGAGGTGAGCTCGTCGGCGATGAGCACCAGCCGCTCGGACCAGTGGTCGCGCTCGGGGTGGGCGACGGTGGGGCTGCCGGTCGTGGCGGTCCGCAGCCGGGCGCGCAGCGCGGCCAGCTCACCGAGCGAGGAGAGCTCCTGGCACCACACCTCGGCGAACCGGTCCGGGGGGCGCGCGGACTCCCAGAGCGCCACCCGTCACCGCCTCCTCGTGCCGGCTCCGCTGACCGGTCGTGGCGCCACCCTGCCCGTTCCGGCGCGGGTCGAATCCTCGTCCCACCCCGAAGAGGTGACCCGGGGGTGACAGGGCGGCTCTAGGGTCCGTGCGCATGGCCGCCAGCACCCCCGGGGACCCCCGCGACCCGTTCGGCACGGCCGGGCTGCGGCGCCGGGTGCTCGCGGCCTGGGCCGACTCGCCGGCCCGGTTCCGCGAGGACGCCAACGCCGAGGAGGACCTCGTCCGGGGTGGCTACCGCGACCGGCTGCTCGTGGAGCTGGCGCAGAACGCCGCGGACGCCGCGCTGCGGGCCGGCGTGCCGGGGCGGCTGCGCCTGCTGCTGGCCGGCGACGAGCTGCGGGCCGCCAACACGGGGGCGCCCCTGGACGCCGGCGGGGTCGTGGGCCTGGCCATGCTGCGTGCCTCGGCGAAGCGGGACTACCCCGCCGCCGTCGGCCGGTTCGGCGTGGGGTTCGCCGCGGTGCTGACCGTGAGCGACGAGCCGGCGGTGCTCTCCCGCACCGGGGGCGTCCGGTTCAGCGCCGGGCGTACGCGGGCGGAGGTCGCGGCGCTGCCGGAGCTGGCCGCCGAGCTGGCCCGCCGGGACGGCGCGGTGCCGGTGCTCCGGCTGCCCTGGCCGGCCGCCGGTGCGCTCCCGGAGGGGTTCGACACCGAGGTCGTGCTGCCCCTGCTCCCGGGCGCGCGGGACGGCGTCGTCGCGGCGCTCCGGGCGCTGCCGGCCGAGCTGCTGCTGGCGCTGCCCGGCCTGGCGGTGGTGGACGTGGTGGTCGACGGCGCCCGCCGCGTGCTGACCCGGGAGGGGAGCGCGCCGGAGGTGCGGCTGACCGAGGACGGCGTGCCGACGCGGTGGGCCGTCGCCGAGCGGTCGGGTGAGCTGCCGCCGCAGCTGCTCGCCGGTCGACCGGTCGAGGAGCGCGAGCGCCGGGCCTGGACGGTCGCCTGGGCGGTCCCGCTGGACGACGCCGGGCGACCGCGGCCCCTGCCCGGCCGGCAGGTGGTGCACGCCCCGACGCCCACCGACGAGCCGCTGCCGCTGCCGCTGCGGCTGATCGCGCCGTTCCCCCTGGGGCCCGACCGGCGGCACGTGCTCCCGGGTCCGGTGACCGACCTGCTCGTGGCCGAGTCGGCGCAGGCGCTCGCCGACCTGGTCGCCCGCCTGCCCGCTCACCCGGAGCTGCTGATGGTCCTGCCCCGGCCGGGGCTGGCCGGCGCCGCCCTCGAGGCCGCGCTCACCGGTGCGGCGCTGGAGCGGCTGCGCGCGACCGCGTGGTTGCCGGTGGCCGGCGAGGCGGGGGAGCGGCAGCCGCCCGCCCGCGCGGTCGTGCTGGACGGCGCCACCGCCGAGCAGGTCGCCGCGGTGACCGGGGTGCTGCCCGGGCTGCTGCCGGCGGGCTGGTCGCGGCGCGCCGACGGGCCGGTGCTCGCGGCGCTCGGGATCCGCCGGTCCGGGCTCGCCGACGTCGTCGAGGCGGTGCGGCAGGTGGCCCGCCCGGCCGGCTGGTGGGCCGAGCTGTACGCGGCCTTCGCCGACGCCGACCGGGAGGAGCTGGCGGCGCTGCCGGTGCCGCTGGCCGACGGGCGGACCGCGCACGGCCCGGCCGGGGTGCTGCTGCCCGAACCCGGCCTGCCGGTGGAGCGGCTGGCTGCCCTTCCGCTGCGCCTCGCCGACCCGGCGGCGGCGGGCCCCCGGCCCGCGCGCCGGCTGCTGGAGCGGCTGGGCGCGCGTCCGGCCACGGCGGAGGCGGTGCTCACCGATCCGGCGGTGCGGGCGGCGGTGGCGGGCTCGCTCGACGCGACCGAGGAGGACGTCGCCGGCGCGCCCGACCCCGAGGAGCTGGCCGACGCGGTGCTGGCCCTGGTCGCCGCCGCCCCGGAGGTCGCCGGTGCGCCGTGGCTCGCCGAGCTGGCGCTGCCCGACGCCGCCGGCGGGTACGCGCCGGCGGGGGAGCTGCTGCTGCCGGGCTCGCCGCTGGCCGCCGTGCTGGAGGAGGGGGCGCTGGGCGTCCTCGACCCGACCTTCGCCGCGGCGGCGGACGTCGCGGCACTGCGCGCGGTCGGCGTGCTGGACCGGTTCGCCCTGGTGCGCGCGGACGAGCTCGACGTCGACGGCGCGCTCGACTGGGCCGACGCCGTGCTCGACCGGCTGGCCGGGGAGGAGCCGCCGGTCTGGCCCGCGCTGGTCGCCGTCCGCGACCTGGAGCTGGTGGCCGACTGGCCGGGGGCGCTCGCGCTGCTCGCCACGGCCCCGGCCGAGGCGTGGGCCGACGTCGTCGTCGGTGGTGTGCCGGTGCCGGGCTACCTGCGCTGGTGGCTGCTGACCCACCCGGTCCTCGACGGGCACCGGCCGGACCGCCTGGCGCACCCCGACAGCACCGAGCTCGCCGGCCTGTACGACCCCGCTCCCCTCGGGGAGCCGCTGCTGGGGCTGCTGCGCCCGCCCGCCGCGCTGGCCGACGTGCTGGTCGATCCCGACGGCGCCCGCGACCTGCTCGACCGGCTGGCCGACCCCGCGCGCACGGTCGCGCCCGCGGTGCTCCGCACGGTCCACGCGCGGCTGGCCGTCGCGCTGGACGGGTGGGACGTCGAGCCGCCGCCCCGGGTGCGGATCGCGCCGGACCGGGTGGTGGAGCGTGCGGTGGTGCTGGACGCACCGCACCTGCTGCCGCTGGTGGACCTGCCGGTCGTGCCGGCCGGCGGGGCACCGGGGCCGGTGGCCGACCTGCTCGACCTCCCGCTGGCCGGCGAGCTGGTGCGCCGGCCGCGGGTGACCAGCGAGCCGCTGCGCTCGTCGGCGTGGGCCGAGGTGCCCGGCGCCGCGCTGGCCGCCGCCCGGCTCGGCAGCGGCGCACTGACGGGATCGGTGGCGGTGCACGCACCACTCACCGTCGACGGGCGTCCGGTGCCGTGGTGGCCGGCCGACGACGTCGACCACGTCGACGGCACGCCGGGTGCGCTGGGGCGGGCGCTCGCCTGGCGGTCGGGCGCGTGGGACCTCCGCCAGGCGCTGGCCGAGGCCTTCGCCCTGCCCGACCGCGCCCTCGACCTGGCGGCCGAGGACGCGGTCGGCTGGTGAAGGACCCCGTCCCTCTCACCGCGCGCACGCTCGCGGCGAGCCTCCGGACGGGGCCTCACTGACCCCAGCGGGGGATGGCGGCGGCGCCGGGGGCGTGGCCGTGGGGAGACGGCCGGCCGCCGCCTCGCCGGTTGCCGGCGCCGGCCGCCCCGGGCGCCGGGGACACCGACTGCCAGCAGCGGAACAGCGACAGCCACCGGTCGGCGGTCAGCGCCGTCGGCCGGGTGGTGGGCGCGAGCCCTTCCTGGCGCAGCCAGCGGACGCCGGCCGTGCCGGGCAGCTGGGCCCGCAGGAGCGGACCCAGCGGCGCCGACGGCGAGGCGAGGACGGCATGGGCGAGGCGGTCGAACGCGGCGGTCTCGTTCTCGGGCAGCGCCGCGCGGGCGTCGGCGGCGGGACCGGAGGGGACGGGGCTGGTGCGGGACACGGGGTGCCTCCGTGGCGGTGCGGTGCGGGGCGTCCCGCGAGCGCGACGAGGCCCGGCGGGGACGCGGGGGAGCGGGCGCCCGGAGAAACCGGGCGCGAACGGCGGGCGGGGGAACCGGCCCGCGGCGCGTCAGCTCAGGAGGTGCGCAGTCGCACGGAGTACCGCATGGGGAGGGACGCTAGGCGGTCGTCGTCCGGCCGTCCAACCATTTACCGGGTGGAGTTCCGCGCCGCCTTGCGCGCCTGGTGCGCCTCCCAGCGAGCGCGGTCGCGCGCTCGGGCGTCGGCGTTGCGCTCCCACTTCTCCTTGCGCCGGCGGGCCCGGGCCAGCTCCCGCTGCTCGAAGGTCGCGTGCGACTCCCAGCCGGAGGCGGCGACGGCCAGGGCCACGGCGGTGAGCGCGGCGATCGCCACCGCGGCCGCGAGGATCAGGTCCAGCACGACGAACGCGCCCACCGCCACCGCCACCCCGGCGACGCAGCCTCCGACGAGCAGGGGGGAGGGGCGGCGGGACGAGGGGCGGGGCTCGGTCACCGGCCCAGTATCCGCCTCCCGCCGGACCTGCGGCGGAGCACCTCGCACGCGTCGGCGTCCGGGCGGCGTGCCGACCCTTGTGCCCCGACCCCGCAATGCCTACGGTCGGAGGTGCGGTTCAGCAGCAGCCGCCAACCCAGTGCTGGTCGTCGTGTCGTTCGCGTCCGCAGGCTCACTGGTCCGGCATCCGCCCCGAGAGGCATATCCGTGACCGCTTCCTCGCTCGACCGTTCGCTCACCGAGTCCACCCCGGTCCCCGTCAGGCCGGACGTCCCCCCGGCGGTTCCCCTCGCGCTCGAGGTGGCCGGCACCGCCGCCCAGCCGCGGCTGACCGTCGCCGGCGAGGTCGACTGCACCTCCGCCCCCCGGGTCGGCGCCGTCCTCGACGAGCTGGTCGACGCCGCGCCCCGCGAGGTCGTGGTCGACCTGACCGCCGTCACCTTCCTCGACTCGGCGGGGCTCTGCACCCTGGCCGCCGCGCACCGGAAGGCGCTGGCCGCCGGTGGGCACCTGCGGGTGCTGGCCGCGACGCGCGCCGTCATCCGGCCGTTGCAGATCACCGGCCTCTGGAGCCTCCTGGCCGGCGAGCAGGTCGACGCCGCCGCCTCCTGACCTCCCGGGTCCCTGCCGGACAGGGGCCGGGGGCGCGCGCCGGTCGCCCGCGGGGCAGACTCGGCGCCACGCGGCGCCGTGCCGGGCGTCGGGAGCGGACGAACGAGGAGGACCACCGTGCGCGATGCGGTCATCTGCGAGCCCCTGCGGACGCCGGTCGGCGGGTTCGGGGGCTCGCTGCGCGACGTCCCCGTCCAGGAGCTGGCGGCGACGGTGATCCGGGCGCTGATGGAGCGCACCGGGCTGCCGCCGGAGTCGGTGGACGACGTCCTGCTCGGGCACTGCTACCCGACGATGGACGCCCCCGCCCTCGGCCGGGTCGCCGCCCTCGACGCGGGCCTGCCGGTGACGGCCTCCGGTCTGCAGATCGACCGCCGCTGCGGCTCGGGCCTGCAGGCGGTCATCTACGCGGCGATGCAGGTGCAGTCCGGCGCCTCCGACGTCGTCCTGGCCGGTGGCGCGGAGTCCATGAGCAACGCGCCGTTCTACTCGACCGCGATGCGCTGGGGCGTCAAGCCCGGGCCCGGCGTGCTGCTGGAGGACGGGCTGGCCCGCGGCCGGGTCACCGCCGGCGGCCAGAACCACCCCGTGCCCGGCGGGATGCTGGAGACCGCGGAGAACGTCCGCCGGGACTACGGCATCGGCCGCCAGGAGCAGGACGAGTACGCCGTCCGCAGCCACCAGCGCGCCGCGGCCGCCACCGCCGAGGGGCGGTTCGCCGACGAGATCGTGCCGGTGACGATCAAGCACCGGAAGGGCGAGACCGTCGTCGACCGCGACGAGCACATCCGCCCCGACTCGAACGTCGAGACCCTCGCCAAGCTGCGCCCGATCCTGGGCAAGAACGACCCCGACGCCACGGTGACCGCGGGCAACGCCTCCGGGCAGAACGACGGCGCCGCGGTTGCGATCGTCACGCACCCGGAGAAGGCCGCCGAGCTCGGCCTGCGCCCGCTGGCCCGCCTGGTGTCCTTCGGGGTGGGCGGCGTGCCCCCGAAGACGATGGGCATCGGCCCGGTGCCGGCCACCGCGAAGGCGCTGGCGCTGGCCGACCTCAAGCTCTCCGACGTCGACCTCATCGAGCTGAACGAGGCGTTCGCCAGCCAGGTGCTCGCCGTCGCCAAGGAGTGGGGCTTCACCGACTCCGACTGGGAGCGCACCAACGTGAACGGCTCGGGCATCTCGCTCGGCCACCCGGTGGGCGCGACCGGCGGTCGCATCCTCGCCACGCTGCTGCGCGAGATGGACCGGCGCGGCGCCCGCTACGGCCTGGAGACGATGTGCATCGGCGGCGGCCAGGGGCTCGCCGCGCTGTTCGAGCGGGTCTGAGCCAGACTCCGTCCGACCGTCCCGAACGAGCCGAGGAGCGCTGCCGCATGTCCACGTCCCCCACCGGTTCCCCCCGCGTCGCGATCGTCACCGGTGCCGCCCGCGGCATCGGCGCCGCCACCGCGCTGCGGCTGGCCCGGGACGGCTTCGCCGTGGCGGTGATCGACCTGAAGGAGGACGACGCCCGCGGCACCGTCGAGGCGATCGAGGCCGCCGGCGGCCGGGCGCTGGCCGTGGGGGCCGACGTCGGCGACGGCGAGCAGGTGCAGGCGGCGGTCGACCGGATCGCCACCGAGCTCGGGCCGCCGGTGGTGCTGGTGAACAACGCCGGCGTCACCCGCGACAACATGCTGTTCAAGATGTCCGACGCCGACTGGGACGTGGTCATGCACGTGCACCTGCGCGGCTCGTTCCTGATGACCCGCGCGGCGCAGAAGCACATGATCGACCAGAAGTGGGGTCGGATCGTCAATCTGTCCAGCACCTCCGCACTGGGCAACCGCGGGCAGGCCAACTACGCCACGGCGAAGGCCGGCCTGCAGGGCTTCACCAAGACCCTCGCGATCGAGCTGGGCAAGTTCGGCGTCACCGCCAACTGCATCGCGCCCGGCTTCATCCAGACCGAGATGACCAAGGCGACGGCCGAGCGCATCGGCGAGGAGTGGGAGTCCTACGTGCAGAAGCGGGCCGCGGCGATCCCGGTCGCGCGGGCGGGTGTGCCCGAGGACATCGCGCACACCGTCTCCTTCTTCTGCAGCGAGGGCGCGGGGTTCGTCTCCGGCCAGGTCGTCTACGTCGCCGGCGGTCCCCGCACGTAGAAGGACCCCCGTGCCCCCCACGCCTCGCGTGCTCGGCGTGGGGCCCTGCACGGGGGCCGTTCCAGCACGTCACTGCGACGGGTCGCGGTCGGGGTAGCGGGCGCGGGCGAGGGCGTAGACGCCGAACGCCGCGAATCCGGCCGCGACTCCGGCGAGCAGCCACGGCCCGGCGCTCACCCCGGCGATCGCCGTCATGGCGCCGTCGAGGCCGGTCGCGGTGGAGACGTCGGACGAGGTGGCCGCGCGCCACAGCAGGACGCCGACCAGCCCGAACGCGATGCCCTTCGCCAGGTAGCCGATCCGCCCGAGCGCCTCGATCACCGGCTCCCAGCGGTCGGGGGCGGCGGGCAGGTCGATGTCGCGCATGAAGCCGCCGGTGCAGCCGCGCGCGAACGTGTAGGTCCCGACCGCCACCACCCCGGCGGCGACCGCGCCGACCAGCACCGCCCCGCCGGGGATCAGCAGCGTCTCCTCGGTGAGACCGCGCAGCCGCTCGTCGGCCTCGTACTCGAGACCGAAGGAGAACAGCAGGGCGGTGAGCCCGAGGAACCCGTACACGGCGCCCTTGACCAGGCACTTGGCGCAGACGACGGCGGTGTGCACCCGGTGCGCGGGGGCGAGCAGGCCGTGCCACCAGAGCAGCACCTCGGCCGCCTGCCACACGGCCAGCGAGAGCATGCCCAGCCCGATCGCGACCAGCAGCAGCCGCCCGCCGGGCCCGCCGGCGACGGTGAGCAGCGCGCCGGTCTGGTCGGCGTCGGCTCCCCGCAGGCCCATCGCCAGGCGCAGCGCGAGGACGGCGATGAGCAGGTGCATGGCGCCGTAGGCGATCAGGCCGGCGCGGGCGAGGTGGGTGAGCACCGGGGAGTCGGTGACCCGGCGGACCCGGTCGACGAGGTCGTGCAGCCGACGAAGGACCCCGCTTCCCCCCACCACTCGCGAGTTCGTGGCGGGACCTCGAAGCGGGGCCATCAGGTGCGCTCGGGGTACCGGGCGCGGACGAAGCAGTAGGCACCGAAGGCGGCGATCCCGACGGCGACGAGCGTCAGCAGCACCGGCCCGGCGGGCGCGGTCAGCAGCGTGTGCAGGGCACCGTCCAGGCCGGAGGCCTTGGCGGGGTCGAAGGTGGCCGCTGCCCACACCAGCAGCCCGCCCACGAGGCCGAGCGCGACGCCCTTGGCGGGGAAGCCGACCTGACCGAGCCGGGTGACCAGCCGCCGGGCCGAGGCGGAGCAGCCGGCCAGGTCGATCTCGCGGAGGAAGCGCTTCGTGACTCCCTTGTGGACGAGGTAGCCGCCGACCCCCACGACGGCCAGCCCGGCGGCCACCACCAGCCAGCGCCCGGCGGGCCAGCCGAGGACGCCGGCGGTGGCCTGCTGCTGGGAGCCGGAGCTGCTGCCCTGCCCGCCCCCGGTGGCGAACCGGATCGCCAGCACCGCCAGGGCCAGGTAGACGACGGCCTTGGCGGCGGCCTTGCCCGTCCGCTCCCACGCATTCCTCCGCCGGTCCCCGGACCCGGTGAGCCCGTGCCGCCAGCGGAGGATCTCCGCGGCCTGCCACAGCGCCAACGCGACGAGGCCGATGCCCAGGACCCACAGCAGCGGCTCGCCCAGCGGCTGCTCGGCCAGGGTGGCGAGCGCACCGGACTGGTCGGCCTGCTGACCGGTCCGCCCCCACGCGAGCTGCAGCGCCAGCCAGGCGATGAGCACGTGGACCAGCCCGTAGGCGATCAACCCGACGCGGGCGAGGTGCTCCAGGCCGTCGCTGTCGGCTGCCCGTCCCGCGGCGTCCGCGGCCGACCCGGCGCTGCCCTGCACGCTCATCCCCGGTGCCTTCCTGACCTCGGTCCCGTCCGCGTGGAACGCGGCGATGATCAGCGTGGCACGGCCACCGGCCCGGTGCCTCCCCGAGCGCCGGCGGGGGTGAGGGACACTGGGCCCGTGGCGAACGGAACCGGAATCCTCTCGGCCGGCACGGTCAGCGCGGCGACCCCGGAGGTCGCGCGGCGCACCTGGCCGCGGTGGCTGGCGCTGGGCCTCGCGATGATCGCGGTCGCGGTGGTCGCCGTCGTGTGGGAGGCAGCCGGTGCCCGGCTGCTGCTCGGCGCCGTGGGTCTGTTCCTGGCCGTGCGGGGCGCCGTCCTGCTGCGCGGCGCCCGCTCGGGCGCGGTGGCGGGTGAGGTCGCCGGACGGGCGCGGTCGCTGGGCACGGCCGCCGTCGTGGCCGGGGCCGCGGCCCTGGTCGTCGCCGTCGCCTCGGCCTCCCTCTCGGCGGTGGTCCTGCTCGTCGGCGTCCCGCTGCTGCTGCTGGTCACGTCGCTCGGTCTGCTGGGCCGGGGTGGCGCGGCCCGGCGCGGCGGGCAGGCGCTGCTGGTCTGGTCGCTGCTGGTGACCGGGTTGCTGGTGGTCACCGGCCTCGCGCGGAGCTGGGACCGGGCCGCCGACGTGGCGACCGTGGTGGCCGCGCTGGCCGTGGCGGTGCTGGGTGTTCCGCTGCTGGTGGGTGCCGCGAACCTGCGCACGGTGGCCGCGACGCCCGCCCCGGCGCCGGTGCGCGCCGGCTGCGGCGGCTGCGCCTGCGGCGCCGGCGGCTGCGGGTCCTGACCGGCGGCGCATGACCCGCGGGCCGTGGGTATGGGCCCGGCCGTGAGCGGACACGTCTTCGTGGTCGGCGCGGACCTGACGCAGCTCTCCTGCGACGACGTCCTGGTGCCGACCGACCGCTCGCTGCGGGTGGCCCGCGACTGGTGCTCCCTCCTGCCGGAGGAGCTGATCACCGACCGGCAGGCCGACGGGAACTGCGTGGGACTGTCGTGGTCGGGGGACGAGCGGGTGCTCGAGGTGCCCGACGAGGGTCCGCGCCGCGCCTGGCTGGTCGACACCGTCGACGGGGGCGCGGACGGGTCGGGGAGCCGGGGGCTGTCCTGGTTGCTCGACGGGGCGCGCGAGGCGCTGGCGGCGGTCGCCCGGCGCGAGGTGCCCGAACCGGTGCACGGACGCGCGCGGCGGCTGGTGGGGCTGCCCGCGCTGGGCACCGGCTGGGGTGGGGCCGCCGGCGAGCGGGGGTCGTTGCTGCAGCAGTTGCTGCCGGTGCTGCGGGAGGCCGCCCAGGAGCACGGTTTCGACGTCGCCCTGGTGCTGCGCCGGCCCAGCGACCTGGCCGCCGCCCAGCGGGTCCGCCGGGGCGAGGAGGAGGGCTGGGACCTGCCCGGGCACCTGCGGGAGCTGGCCGAGGACCTGGGCGACCGGGCGCGCCGCGGCCAGCTGGCGCTCTTCATCGGTGCCGGGGTCAGCGCCGCCGCGGGGCTGCCGACGTGGGAGCAGCTGGTCGACGAGCTGGCCGCCCGATCGGGTCTGGACGACGAGCTGCGCGCGGGGCTGACCCGCCTCCCCGCCCAGGACTCGGCGGCGCTGCTGGCGCGTGAGCTCGGGGCGGAGGAGCTGACGGCGTTCGTCCAGGAGCGGTTCGGTCCCGGGCCCTACGCGCTGGCGCACGCGCTGATCGCCGACCTGCCGGTGCAGGAGTTCGTGACGACCAACTACGACCCGCTGGTCGAGCTCGCCGCCGACGACATCGGCCGGCAGGTGACGGTGCTGCCCTTCGACGAGGCCCGGCCGGGGGCGCCGTGGCTGCTGAAGCTGCACGGGGACGCCGCGCACCCGGAGAGCGTGGTGCTGACCCGGGAGGAGTACCTGCAGTTCGGCAACACCGGCGCCGCGCTGGCCGGGGTGCTCCACTCGCTGCTGCTGACCCGGCACGTGCTGTTCGTGGGCACCTCGATGCTGGACGACGACCTGATCCGGATCGCCCACCAGGTGCGCACCGCACTGCAGACCCAGGGGTCGGGGACGGCCCGGCGGACCGGCACCGTGCTGGCGCTGCGGGAGGACCCGGCGCGCGCCCGGCTGTGGGAGCAGGACGTCCAGACCGTGGCGATGAGCCCGGCCGACGCCTCGCCGGCCGAGGCGGCGCGCCGGCTGGAGGTGCTGCTCGACCTCATCGGCTGCCTCTCCACGCCGCCCACCGGCTACCTGCTGGACCCGGCGTACCGGGGGCTGCTCAACGACGAGGAGCGCGCGCTGGCCGAGGCGCTGGCCGGCGTCGCCGAGGTGCTGCCCGACGACGCCTCCTCCCACGTCGCGCACGAGGTGGCCGGGCTGCTGCGCCGGCTGGGGCACGGGAGCTCCGCCGCCGACGGGGACGACCCGCCCGCCGACGTCGCCACCCGGCCCCGCGACGACCGGACCCAGGAGCAGCGGTCCGGCTGACCACGGTTGTCCCCGCGCGCGGGTGGGCACCGCAGCATCCATGCCACGACTCGAGAACAGCCTGAAACTGCTGTCCAAGGGCTACGGCTGGCTGCCCGACGAGCGCCGCCGGGCCGGGAAGCACGCGGTCGGCGTCCGGCTGGGCGGGTTGCCGGCCGTCGGCATCGAGGGTCCCGAGGCCGCGCGATTCCTCTACGACGAGGACCACGTGCGCCGCTCGCACGCCATCCCCGAGCCGGTGCAGGGCACGCTGTTCGGCAAGGGCGCGGTGCACACGCTCGACGGCGAGATGCACCGGGTGCGCAAGGCCATGTTCATCGCGCTGCTGATGCGCGAGGACGGCATCGCCTCGCTCGTGGAGCGCACCACCGCTGCCTGGGACGCCGCGGTGCCGGAGTGGGCCGCCCGTCCGCAGATCGTGCTGTTCGACGAGGCGAGCCGGGTGCTGGCCGGCTCCGTGGCGCGCTGGACCGGCGTCCCGGTGCGCGACGAGGAGGTGCCCGACCTGGCCCGCGACATGGTGGCGATGGTCGACGGCTTCGCCACCGGCGGGCCGCGGCACTTCCGGGCGCGGCGGGCCCGCGGCCGCCGGGAGAGGTGGCTGACCCAGCTGGTGCAGGACGTGCGCAGCGGGCGGACCCGGGTGGAGGAGGGGACGGCGGTCGACGTCGTGTCCCGGCACCGGGACGCCGACGGCACGCAGCTGCCGGCGAACGTGGCGGCGGTGGAGCTGCTCAACATCATCCGGCCGACGACGGCGGTCGCCTGGTTCATGGCCTTCTCCGGGCACGCGCTGATCCGCTGGCCCGGGAACCGGGAACGGCTGGCGGCCGGTGACCCGGCGTTCGCCGAGGCGTGGGCGCACGAGGTCCGGCGGTTCTACCCGTTCGCCCCGTTCATCGGCGGCCGGTCGCCGCAGCGCAACGAGTTCGCCGGCGAGGAGATCCCGCAGAACGCCATGGTGCTGCTGGACCTGTACGGGCAGAACCACGACCCGGCGCTGTGGGACACCCCGTACGCCTTCCGCCCCGAGCGGTTCCTCGACCGGGAGATCGGGGAGTTCGAGCTGGTGCCGCAGGGCGCCGGCGACCCGCGCACCAACCACCGCTGCCCGGGGGAGCAGATCACCGTCGCGCTGCTGTCGGCGCTCGCGGTGCGGCTGGCCCGGCTGGACTACCAGGTGCCCGACCAGGACCTGGAGATCGCGCTGCACCGCATCCCGGCCAAGCCGAAGAGCGGCGTCGTCCTGGCCGTCCGCGGCAGCGCCTGAGCTGTTCCGCGGACAGTCTGCCGCTGAGTGCACCTGCACTCAGCGGCAGACTCCGTGCGACACGGTGCCGGCCCGGCGGGTCAGCGCGGGTCGAGGTTCTTGAGCTCCGGCGGCAGCTCACCGGGGTGCACGACGCCGAGGCGCTGGGTGGCCCGGGTGAGCGCGACGTAGAGGTCGTTGTGCCCGCGCACACCCTCGTCGAGGATCCCGACGGGATCGCCGACCAGCACCGAGTCGAACTCCAGGCCCTTGCTGCCCTCCGGGGTGAGCACCACCGGGCCGGCGGTCAGGTCGCCGTCCGCGGAGGCCGACGGGAGCCGGTCGCGCACGGCGGCGGTGACGGCCGCCAGCCGGCTGAACGGGACGATGACGGCGAGCGTGCCCTCCGCGGCGTCGTACTCCGCGGCCGCCGCGGCGACGGCGTCGGTGAACTCCTCCTCGGCCACCTGGTGCGACCACGGCAGCTCGCCGGTCGACCGCACCGACTCCGCGGCCACGGTGGCGGCGCCCCCGGCGGCCAGCACGTCCGCGGCCACGGCCATGATCTCGGCCGGGGTCCGGTAGTTGACGGTCAACTCCTCCAGGCGCCACGAGCTGCCGAGGTGCGGCTCCAGCACCTCCTTCCAGCTGGTCGCGCCGGCCAGCGTGGAGGTCTGGGCGACGTCGCCGACCAGGGTCATCGAGCGGGTGGGGATCCGGCGGAGCAGCACCCGCCAGGCCATCGACGAGAGCTCCTGGGCCTCGTCGACGATGACGTGCCCGTAGGTCCAGGTCCGGTCGGCGGCGGCCCGCTGGGCGGTCGACCGCCTGTCGCGCTCCTCGTGCCGCCCGGCCAGCCCCTCGGCGTCGAGCAGGTCGCCGGCCGACAGCTCCTCGGACTCCTCCTCGGTCTCCCAGTCGGTGGAGCGCGAGCCGTGCAGCAGGTCGAGCGTCTCCTGCGCGTGCCGCAGCCGGCTCTGCCGCTCGCGGCGCTCCCGGTCGCGCTCGGCGGAGTCGTCGACGCCCAGCAGCTCGTCGGCTTCCTCGAGCAGCGGGACGTCGGCAGGGGTCCACGGGGCCGATGCCGGGCGGAGCAGCAGCTCGCGGTCGGCCTCGCTCCAGCCCTTGGTCGCCGACTCGAGGCGCCGGCGGGAGGAGAGCAGCTCGCCGATCAGCCGCTCGGCGGTCAGCCGCGGCCAGAGCCGGTCGGCCAGGGCGAGCACGGCCGGCTCGGTGGCGACCTCGCGGCGCAGCGCGGCGACGTCACCCTCGCCCAGCAGGTTGGCGCCGCCGAGGACGTTCTCGCCCAGCTTGTCGGCGTACTTGCGGGCGACGATGTCGATGACCGCGCGGACGGCGGCCGGCCGGGCCTCGTTGTGCAGCCGGGAGGCGCCCCGGGCCCGGCTGCGCACCTGGGCGGCGTCGGCCTTGGCGAAGCGCACCGGCGTGCCGTCGATGGTGAGCACGACCGGCTTGTCGAGCACCGCCTGGCGGTCGCGCACGGCGGTGGTGACGACGCGGACCATGGCGGTGCGGCCCTTGATCTCGGCCACCTTGGGCGCCTCGGCCGCATGCGCCTGCAGGCCGGGCCGCAGCCCGCCGAGGTCGGTGAGCACCACGCCGGTCTCGCCCAGGGAGGGCAGCACGTCGGCGATGTACCCGAGGAAGGTGGGGGAGGGGCCGACGATCAGCAGTCCGCTGCGGGCCAGCCGCTCGCGGTGGGTGTAGAGCAGGTACGCGGCGCGGTGCAGGGCGACGGCGGTCTTGCCGGTGCCCGGGCCGCCCTGGACGACCAGGACCCCGCGGTGGTCGGCGCGGATGATGCGGTCCTGCTCGGCCTGGATGGTGCGGACGATGTCGTTCATCCGGCCGGTGCGGGTGGCGCCGAGCGCGGCCAGGAGCACCGACTCGCCGGCCAGCCCCGACCGCTGGGCGAGGTCGGGGTCGGTGAGGTCGAGGGTCTCGTCGGTGACGTCGACGACCGTGCGGCCGCGGGTGCGGATGTGCCGGCGGCGCCGGACGCCGAGGTCGTGCAGCGGCGTCGCGGTGTAGAAGGGCTGGGCCGCGGGGGCGCGCCAGTCGACGAGCAGGGGCTCCTCCCGGCCGTCGTCGGCGTTCAGCCCGATCCGGCCGATGTACCGGGGCACGTCGGCGTCGTGCCGGTCCAGCCGGCCGAAGCACAGCCCGCTGTCGGCGGCGTCGAGCGCGACGATCCGCTGGCTGTGCAGCTCGACCGCGGCCTCCCGCTCACCGACGGCCTGCGGGTTGTGCGGCACGGTGGCCAACGCCTCCTCCAGGCGCGCGACGGTGCGGGCGCGCACCTCGTCGAGCCGGCCGTGCAGGGCGCTGACGTAGGTCTGCTCCGCCGCGATCTCGGCGTCGAGGGACCCGGCCGGACGCACTGTCGTCAAAGGCTCTTCGCTCTCTACTGGAACGGTGGTGCAATTCGCTCGTCGCGCCGTTGTCGGCAACTGCCCATTGTGCCCACGGCGGCGGGGCCCCAGCACCGTGCCACGCACCACTAACGTGCTGCTCGTGACGCAGATCCCGGGCATCGACGTCCCCGACGCACGTGGCCGCACCGGCCTGGACCGGGTGGGGCGGGACCTCAGCGGGAACCCGCGGGTGCGGGTCACCGACGTGGAGCTGGTGGCCAGCGCCTGGCACGTGCTGCGCCGGACGACGTTCGAGTACCGCCGGGGGGACGGCACCTGGGTGACCGAGGCGCGGGAGACCTACGACCGCGGCAACGGCGCCACCATCCTGCTGCACGACGTGGCCCGCGGGACGGTGCTCCTCTCCCGGCAGTTCCGCTTCCCGGTCTACGTGAACGGCCACCCCGACGGCATGCTCCTGGAGGCGGCCGCCGGGCTGCTGGACGAGGACGACCCGGAGACCGCCATCCGGCGGGAGACCGAGGAGGAGCTCGGGGTGACGGTGGGCGAGCTCGAGCACGTCTTCGACGTCTGGATGAGCCCGGGCTCGGTCACCGAGCGGCTGCACTTCTACGCCGCGCCGTACACGGCGGCCGACCGCACCACCGCGGGTGGCGGGGTGGCCGAGGAGGGCGAGGACATCGAGGTGGTGGAGCTGCCCTTCGACGAGACGCTGCGGATGGTGGCCGACGGCCGGATCGCCGACGCCAAGACGATCATGCTCCTGCAGTGGGCAGCGCTGTCGGGCCCGTTCGCCCCGGCTCGCCGTTAGCCGACCGCGCGTCGTCCGGATCAGCCGATCCCTCACCCCTTCGGGGTGTCCACGGGATTAGTTGGCGTTCCATCGCAACTCTGCGGACACCTTCTCGACACACCGGTTCCCTAGCGTCGTCGGCACGACGACGAGGGGAGGACCAGCCATGAGCACGGCGACCAAGGAGCGGACCACCTGGGTCTGCGACAACTGCCACGGGCGCGAGATGAGCGCGCGCAAGCGCTGCCGCGACTGCGGCACGTCCCGCTACTGACGGACCCGGCGGCTCAGCGAGCGGGTGGGGCGCCGCGCAGCCGGACGACGGCGGCGCGGTAGCGGCCGCCGCCGTAGAGCCGCCAGACCATCCGGGTGGCGCGCGGGATGCCGCCGAGCAGGCGGGCGCGGTCGGCGGCGCTGCAGTCCTCCAGCGCGAGGCCCAGCACGAGCAGCTGCTGGCGCCCGGAGAGCCCGCAGCGGGCGGTCCGCACGACGGCCGCCCATGCGGCGTCGGTCAGGTGGGCGTCGAGGAGGGGAAGCAAGGTCGCTTCCTCCTCGGCGGTCTGCGCGGCGACGTCGTCGGCCAGCTGCCGGCAGGAGCGGGCGAACGTCTCCCGGGCCCGGCCACTCCCGGAGCTGGCCCACTGGCGGGCCGCGGTGTCCAGGTCGCGCAGCGCGGCGTCGATGCGCCCGCACGACGACGTCCAGGTGGCGACGGCGGCCGCCACGGCGGGACGGGCCTCCTCGGGCGCGCCGCAGAGCAACGCCGGCCACAGGACGTCCCGCTCGACGGCGTGGTGGTGCAGGAGCACCCGGCAGATCAGCCCGGCGTGGCGGGTGAGCAGCCCGGTGCGGGAGCACTCGCCGTCGGGTGCCCAGGTGACGACGTCGGCCAGCGTGCGCAGCTCCCGGCGCACCAGCTGGTGCAGCACCCGCTGGTAGGCGGCCGCCCGGCCGGAGGTCGAGGGGACAGCGCGGGCGGGGGCGGGGGCGGGGTCGACCGGGCGCCGGGGCAGCGGGACGGCGGGGGGACGGACCGCGGTAGCGGTCATGGCGCGCACCTCGTTCAGCGGGTTCGGGCCGGTGCTCCGGGCCTGCCGGAGCGCGGGATGCGGGGAGGGTAGGGCCGGACGGGCGGCGTCGGCGGCGGTTCCCGAGCGGCGGACGCGCGCTGCGGCGGCGCGCGGCGGTGCGTCGTCCCGGGCTCACCGACCGTCATGCCCGGGGGGCGGGGGTCGGCGTGGACGGGTCCGCCGGGACCGTGCGGATGGAACACACCGGACGCTCGTTCCACTACGGTCGGATCCGTGGGCAGCGTCATCACGCGGAACCGGGTGAACGTCAGCGGCCCGCCCGAGGGGCGGCCGCTGGTCTTCGCCCACGGCTTCGGCTGCGACCAGACGCTGTGGCGCCTGGTCGCCCCCGACTTCGCCGTCGACCACCGGGTCGTGCTGTTCGACCACGTCGGGGCGGGGCAGTCGGACCTGTCGGCCTACGACCCGGAGAAGTACGGCTCCCTCGACGGGTACGCGAGCGACGTCGTGGAGATCTGCCGCGAGCTGGCGCTCACCGACGCCGTGTTCGTCGGGCACTCGGTGAGCGCGATGATCGGGGTGCTCGCCTACCACCGCGCGCCCGAGCTCTTCGGTGCGATGGTGATGGTCGGGCCCAGCCCGCGGTACGTCGACGACGTCGACTACGTCGGTGGGTTCAGCCGCAGCGACGTCGCCGGCCTGCTCGACGCACTGGACAGCAACCACCTGGGCTGGTCGGCGCAGATGGCGCCGGTGATCATGGGCAACCCGGAGCGGCCGGAGCTGGCCGAGGAGCTGACCAACAGCTTCTGCCGGACGGCGCCGCACATCGCCCGCCAGTTCGCCCGGGTCACCTTCCTCTCGGACAACCGCGCCGACCTGCACGGCATCGACGTTCCCACGCTGGTGCTGCAGTGCAGCGCCGACGCGATCGCCCCCGACGCGGTCGGCGAGTTCGTGCACCGGCAGATCCCGGGCAGCGTGCTCGTGCGCATGCGCGCCACCGGGCACGTCCCCCAATTGTCGGCGCCGGAGGAGACGACGGCCGCCATCCGCGCTTTCCTGGCGCCGTGACCGGCCCCGAGAACCGCGGGGACCGGCTGGACCGCCTGCTCGACGAGGACCCGGCGGACCTCTACGAGAACGCGCCCATGGGGTATCTGTCCGCACTGCCCGACGGGCGGATCGTGAAGGTCAACCGGACGTTCTGCGCGTGGACCGGCCGTGCGCCGGATGACCTGCTCGACCAGCGGTTCCCGGACCTGCTCAGCGTCGGGGGGCGGGTCTTCTACAACACCCACCTGGTACCGCTGCTGCGCATGCAGGGAGCGGTGCGCGAGATCGCCATCGACGTCACCCGGATCGACGGCACGCTGCTGCCGTGCCTGCTCAACGCCGTCGAGGTGCGCGACGAGGACGGTGCTCCCCTGCTGGTGCGGGCCACGCTGTTCGAGGCGACGGCGCGGCGCCGGTACGAGCGGGAGCTGCTGGCGGCGCAGCGGCTGGCGGAGGACTCCGAGGCCCGCTCTCGGGTGGTGCAGAAGGTCGTCTTCGACCTGGCGGCCGCGGTGACCCCCGAGGACGTGGCGACGGTGATCGTGCAGCGTGGCCGGGGGGCCCTGCGGGCCGCCGGCGCCGCGCTGGTGCTGGTGGAGGGCGAGGCGGACGACCCGCGCGAGCTGCCGGCGCTGCGGCCGGTGCGTTCGGAGGGGGTGTCGCTCGAGCTGCTGCGCCGGCTGCGGGAGGCGGCGGGCAGCCGGCTGGCGCTGGAGCTGGCCCAGGGGCTGCGGTCGATCGTGCTCGACGCCCGGCTGCGCGCCGACCAGCCGGAGCTGGCGGCGACCATGGCGGCCGACGGGCTGACCGACCTGGTCATCGTCCCGGTGACGGCCGACTCCAAGCGGCTCGGGGTGCTGGTGCTGGCGCGCGGTGCACCGTCGCGGGGCGATCTGATCAGCCTGGAGGAGCCGGGGGAGCACCGGCCGCTCAGCCCGGCCGAGGTCGACCTGCTGTGGACGCTCGGCCGCCAGGCCGGGCAGGCGCTGGAGCGGGTGCGGCTGCACGAGGAGACCCGTCACCAGGGTGAGCGGGCCGCCTTCCTGCTGGAGGCCTCGCGGCTGATGAGCGAGGCCCGGGACGTCACCGACACGGTGCAGCGGCTGGCCGGCCTGGTGGTGTCCCGGTTGGCGGACGTCTGCGTCGTCGACCTGGTCACCGAGCACGGGGTGCACCGGCCGGTCGTGCGGCACCGGGACCCCGCCCGGCAGCCGCTGCTGGACCGGCTGCGTGCCCACCCGCCGGTGCGGTCACCGCTGCACCCGTCGGTGCGGGCGTTGCGGGAGGGGCGGACGCAGTGGATCCGCGACCTGGCGCAGGCGCGGGCGGTGGGCGACGCGGTGGCCCCCGACGACGTCTTCCGGGAGGTGGTCGGGCAGCTGGAGCTGGTCGGGGTGGTCAGCGTGCCGATGATCGTGGACGGCCGGCGGCTCGGCGTGGTGACGTTCGGGGCCGACCGGCAGCGGCCGCCGTTCACCGCCGCCGACGTCGAGGTCGCCGAGCAGCTGGCGCTGCAGCTGTCGCAGGTGGTGGACAAGGCGCTGCGCTTCGAGTTCGAGGAGCAGACCTCGCACACGCTGCAGGCGAGCCTGCTGCCGCCGTCGCCGCCCGGCATCCCGACGTTGGCCACGGCGGTGCGCTACCTGGCGGCGACGCAGGGGGTCGACGTCGGCGGCGACTTCTACGACGTCCTCCGGCTGCCCGGGGACCAGGTCGGGCTGACGGTCGGGGACGTGGTCGGCCACGACATCACGGCGGCGGCGACGATGGGGCAGCTGCGCAGCGTGACCCGCGCGATGTCGGTCGACAGCCCCTCACCGGCCGTGCTCATCGACCGGCTGCAGCAGAACTGGGAGCTGTTCGAGCTGCAGCGGATGGCGACCGCGCTGTTCGCGACGCTGGACCCGGCGTCGGGGGAGCTGCGCATCGCCTCCGCCGGGCACCTGCCACCGCTGCTGTGCGCGGACGGCGGGGCGGAGCTGCTGCCGGTGCGGCCCGCCCGCATGCTCGGTGCGCCGCCGGGGCCCGCCCAGGAGTGGACCGGCGTGCTGCCGAGGGGGGCGGCGCTGCTGCTGTTCACCGACGGGCTGGTGGAGAGCCGTGGGGCTGACATCGACGCCGGGCTGGCCCGGCTGGTGGAGGTGGCGGCGCGGTCGTGGACCGGCGACCCCGAGCAGCTGTGCGACCGGCTCCTCGGCGAGCTGACCGGGGAGCACCGGGCCGACGACATCGCCCTGCTGGCGCTGACCCGCGCCTGAGGCCGTCGACCACCTACCGGATGCCGGTGTTTCGGGTCACCATGGAGGGCGACCCCGGAGGTGGCGGTGATGGACGCATCGGCTCGTGGGAACCCGGTCACCGAGGCGATCGACGGCGCGACCGGTGACTGGACGCTGTCGGGGGACGCGATGCGCTGGTCACCCGACCTGGCGGAGCGGAGACCGGCCACCGGTGAGCTCGGGGGCCTGGAGGCGGGATCCGGCGTCGGGTCCGCGCTCGGGCTGGACGTGCAGGGGGTGCGGCGGCTGGTCTCCGGCGCGCTGGTCTCGCTGGGCACGGTGGCCACCGACGTCGTCACCGAGCTCCGCCAGCTGACCCGCGGCCCGGCGGACGGGGACGACGCGGAGGGGTGAAGCGTCAGCCGGAGTAGGTGGGTCCGGGCTCCCTGTGGGGAGCCCGGCGGTCCGGCGTCCGCGGCAGCCCTGTAGAACGGCGGTGAGCACGGCCACCCCCGAGGGAGTCGCATGAGCAACTCGTTGACACTGGCGCCCGCACCGCGGTCCGAGGCAGCCGAGCAGGTGCGGGCCGAGGTGCGCGAGTTCCTCGCCGCCGAACTGGCCGCCGGCACGTTCCGCACGCACGTCGACACCTGGCTGTCCGGCGTCGACCCGGCGTTCTCCAAGAAGCTGGGCGAGCGCGGCTGGCTGGGGATGACCTGGCCGAAGAAGTACGGGGGGCACGAGCGCTCGGCGATGGAGCGCTACGCCGTCACCGAGGAGCTGCTGGCCGCCGGCGCCCCGGTGGCCGCGCACTGGATCGCCGACCGGCAGTCGGGACCCAACCTGCTCACCTACGGCACCGAGAAGCAGCGGCAGGAGATCCTGCCGCGCATCGTGGCGGGGGAGTGCTACTTCGTCATCGGCATGAGCGAGCCGGACTCCGGCTCGGACCTCGCCTCGATCCGCACCAGGGCGACCCGCAACGCCGACGGCGACTGGGTGGTCAACGGCGCGAAGGTGTGGACGTCGAACGCGCACCACTCCCACTACGGCATCGTGCTGGTGCGCACCTCGCCGGCGGACTCGGCCAACCGGCACGCCGGGATGTCCCAGCTGCTGATCGACCTGTCCCTGCCGGGGATCACGATCAACCCGATCCGCATCCTCGACGGCGGCCACCACTTCAACGAGGTGGTGTTCGAGGACGTCGTCGTCCCGGGCGACATGCTGCTCGGCGAGGAGGGCAACGGCTGGCACCAGGTGACCGCGGAGCTGGCGTTCGAGCGGTCGGGCCCGGAGCGGTTCCTGTCGACATATCCACTCGTCGCCGAGTTCGGGCGTCGATGTGTCGACTCGGGTGACCCGGCGCAGCTGGCGGTGCTGGGGCGTCTGTCGGCGCGGCTGCTGGCGCTGCGGCAGATGTCGCTGCGGATCGCGGCGGCGCTGGACCGCGGGGAGCTGCCGAACATCCCGGCCGCCCTGGTCAAGGACGTGGGGACGACGTTCGAGGCGGACGTCATCGAGGAGATCCGGCGGGTGGTCGACCTGACGCCGTCGCTGGCCTCGCCGGACCCGCTGGCGCGGGCGCTGGCCGAGGCGCAGCTGCACCAGCCCGGCTTCACGCTGCGGGGCGGGACCAACGAGATCCTGCGCGGGATCGTCGCTCGTGGATTGGGGCTGCGCTGATGGCATCGGACCAGGACCTGGTGGTCGAGACCGTCCGGGACATCCTCTCCGGCTTCGAGCCGTTCGTGCTCACGGCGGAGCGGGCGTGGGACGCCGGGCTGTGGTCGGCGCTGGCCGACGCCGGGCTGACCGGGGTGGGGCTGCCCGAGGAGGCCGGTGGCTCGGGTGGCGAGCTGGCCGACGCGGTGGCGATCGTGCGGACCCTCGCCTCCGGTGCCGCGGCGGTGCCGGTGGCCGAGCAGCTGCTGGTCGCGGGGCCGGCGCTGCTGGCGGCGGACCTGGAGCTGCCCTCGCCGGAGGAGCCGACGACCTTCGCGATCGCCGACGAGGTGGCCGTGCACCCGGTCGACAACGGCGACGGCCCGGGGCGGTTCACTCTCTCGGGCACCGTTCCCGAGGTGCCGTGGGCGGGTGCGGCGCGGCGCGTCGTCGTCCTGGCGCCGGCCCCGGCAGGGATTCAGGGGGCGGTGCTGGCGCTGGTCGATGCGTCGTCCCTGCCGGCGGGTGACGCGGTCAACCTGGCCGGTGAGCCGCGCGGGTCGCTGGTGCTGGACCAGGCCGGTGCCGCCGGTGCTCTGCTGACCGAGGCGCAGGCGCAGGCGGTGCGGGCCCGGTACGCGCTGGCCCGTTCGGTGCAGCTGGCCGCGGCTCTGGAGCAGGTGCTCGCCTGGACGGTGCAGTACGCGGGGGAGCGGCACCAGTTCGGCCGGCCGCTGGGCAAGTTCCAGGCGATCCAGATGGAGCTCGCCGAGATGGCCGGTGAGGTGACCGCGGTGACGGCGCTGACCGACGCCGCGGTGCAGGCGCTGGACCGGGGCGAGAACGTCGTCCTCGCCGCTGCGGCGGCGAAGGTGCGGGCCGGTGCCGCCGTCGAGGTGGTGGCCCGGCTGGCGCACCAGGTGCACGGGGCGATCGGGTTCACCCAGGAGCACAAGCTGCACCACCTGACGCGGCGGCTGTGGTCGTGGCGGGACGAGGCGGGCAGTGAGCTGGTGTGGTCGCGGGTGCTGGCCTCGGGGCTGCTGGCCGGCGGGCCGGACGGACTCTGGCCGGCGCTGACCCGCGCGGTCTGAGCTGGTCGACCGCCGCCTCGATCAGACGGTCTCGGGTACCCGGAGCTCGGCCACCACGAGGTCGTACGTGGCGACCTCGACGACCTGGGCGCCCATCTGACGGGTGAACTCCTGCCGCAGCTCGGTGGCGCGTTCGAGTGCCTCGTGCATGGCGTCGCGGGAGTCGTAGGTGACGGCCGTGGTGGCGCGCCCGGTCTCCGGCTGGACGAGCAGGCTCACCGAGCAGAAGCCGGGGAGATCCTCCAGCCGCGGGAGCATGCTGACTCCGAATGCGTCGGTCATCCGGTCGAGTCGTTCGGGCTTGCCGCGGGTCCAGGTGACGCGGGCGCAGGCGCCTTCCGGTGCGGAGTGCATGCGGTGGAGGACGGCGATCGACCACTCGTCGACCACCGCCGGGCCGCCGAGGATGTCGCTGGCGCGGGCGCGCATCGCCTTCACCTGGTTGGCGCTGCGGTGCAGGGCGGTGGAGTCTTCCCAGGCGGTGGTGACGATGCAGCGGCCGGAGTGCCGGTCGACGAGCATGGAGAGGCCGATGAATCCGTCCATGCCCATGACGGCGGGGAGCACGCGGTCGCGGATGTAGACGATGCCCCGATCGATCTGCACGGGATTGCCGGCGATGGTGGTGGAACGCGCGTACATGCGACGGGTCCTCTCGCGACAGCCGAGCCTCTGGTGGGCGTTGCTGGGCTGCCCACTGTCCTCGCTCGAGCGCCGCTTGGGAACAGATCCGGACGTGCGCGTTCCGCCGGTCAGCGGAGCAGGGGATCGGGCGGGGCAGCCTCCTCGAGCCAGGGCGGGTCGGGCTCGGCTTCGTAGCACCAGCCCGGTGGCCGGGTGGTCCGGGAGACACCGCTCGGGGTGCGCACGACCAGGCGTCCGTCGTCCAGGAGTTCGAAGCGCCAGCCGCGGGCGAAGGTCTTGATGCGGTGGTGCCGTCGACACAGGCAGCAGAGGTTCCAGCAGTCGGTCGGGCCGCCGTCGGCGTGGGCGACGCCGTGGTCGATGTCGCAGCGGCCGGCGCGCCGTCGACAGCCGGGCATGCGGCAGTGCCGGTCGCGGACGTGCAGGAAGCGGCGTTGCGCTGCGGTGGGTTCGTAGGCGTTCGTCGGTGCCGGTGGGCCGAGCCCCGTGCCGGGCTCCCGCCTGTCGCCGGGTGCCGTCCGGCCTGCCGACGTCGTCGTCGCGCCACTCTTTCTCCTGGGCCGGTGGCGGCGGCGGTGCCCGGCGGCGCGGCGGAGCTCGCTGCGGGTCGCTACGGCGACGAGCCGGCCGTCGAGTGGGTTGCCGACGGCGACCTGCACGCACCCGCCGGCGGGTGCGGCGCCGACCCCGAGCATGTCGAGCTCACGCAGGATTTCCCGGCACTGGGCGGCGGTGACGATCTCGCCGGCGACCTCCGCGGCCGGCTGCGTCGCGCCGTCGCCGTCCGGGTCGTGGAGAGAGCGCAGCGGCGCGTGGATCGTCAACTGAGCGGTGACCGGCGGGCGGGAGGTGTCCCAGGGCCGCAGGATCAGGTCCGCGGCGACGGCCGCTCGGATGACGCCGATGGGACGCTGATCGCCGTCGGCGCGGAGCAGTTGGGCGTACTGGTCGATCGCGTCGGCGCAGGCCGCGGCCACGTGGACCGGCAGATCGGCGACGAGCTGGCTCATCCCGTCGCCGGTGGGGCGGGTGACGACGTCGGCACGCTTGGCCGCTTCCTTGCGGCGCTTGTCCAGGGCGGCCGCGTCGAGCCGGGCCAGCGCTCGGCGCACCCGCCCGCGGAGCTGGGGGACGGTGAGTCGGCCGGCGTGGGGGAGCACGAGGCGTTCGACCTCTGCGATGACGGACGGCTTCGCCGTGGCCAGGAGGTCGACGAGCACGCGCATCTTCCGCTCGCTGATCACGCCGGCGTACAGCGCGTCCCAGGTTCCGGTGAGCACGGTCGTGAGCAGGATCGACTCGACGGCGAGCGATTCGGCCTCTGCCTCGGTGCAGCCGCGGATCATCGCCAGCTCGGTCACGAACGTCTCACTGACCAGGGCGAGGACCTCCGAGCGACGCAGACGGTTGTCGAGCCCAGGGCCGCCGAGCGGGCCGAAGTCGCGGTCGCGCTCGATGGACCGGCGTCGGGCGAGCGCGGTGATCGCCTCCGCGCGTTGGGCGGCGTACCGGGCTGCCCGGGCATCGGAGGCCCAGACGTCGGCGACGAGTTCGAGATCGCTCAGCCCGGGAGCGAGTGTGTCGGGCACCCAGGGGACCGGGACGCCCTCGTCGGGTGCGCGGGGTGGCTCACCGGGGAACACACCTGCACGGTAGAGGCGACCACCGACAGTTTTCGCAGGTCAATCGTATGGATTGGTGAGGACGGTGCGGGCCTGCAGGACGTCGAAGGTGACCGGTGGTCCGTCGGTGGTGGTGGTGCCGGGGACGTCGGCTTCGGCGCTGCCGTCGACGGTGAAGGTGGCGCCCCAGGTGACGGTGAGGTGGGCGGTGTAGGTGCCGGGGCGGTAGCTGTGCTCGATGGTGTGGTCGGGGTACGGGGCGCCGGGATCGGTGGTGGTGATCTGGCCGGTGGAGGGGTCGCCGGTGTGCCAGGTGAACTGCTCAGCGGTGGCTTCGATGCCGACGGTGAAGCCGCGGATGTCGACGGTGAAGGTCTGGGTCGTGGGGGAGTCGGTGTAGAAGATGACCGGCAACCCGGTCAGGCCGTCCCCCGGCGGCTGGTGCTGGGTCGTCAGCTGCGGGAGCGGCAAGCGCTCGAAGTAGGAGAACACCTCGGCCGGAGAAGGTGGAGGGTTCAGCGGCGTGATGTCGATGCAGCCCTGCCGGACATCCATCCAGTCGCCGACGGGGTCGCCTGGGCTGAGCCCTTCGGGTACGGGCACCGGGGTTCCGTCGGCTCGCGGAACGACAGTCCCATCGGAGCGGACGACTCGGCGTTGCTGCACTACGAGGTACTGCACGACCCTTCCTGGCTCTTGGGGGCACTGGCGGAAGTCCATGGATGAGCAGCCACCCTGCCGTTCGTCAGCCAGCACGCAAAGATGCCGGAGCCGCCAGATGTAATTCACGGCGCCTTCTGGACTCCCGGCGACGAGATCCCCGACGCCGGGACCGGAGTACCCGACATCGACGGAGCCGCCGCCCATGTCGGTGCTGCCGCAGTCATCGAACGAGCACGCCAGGGCTGGCGCGATGCCAACCAACATCGTTCCCACGGCGTACGCGAGAACGGCGAAAGCTCGAACCGCCAGCCGCATCATCCGAGCGTGAAGCTCTTGACGAGCCAGGACTGGTCCGGCGCAGACCAGGCGAGAGTGATTCCCGAGCTGAGGTTGGGAACAGGGTCCGGCCGAGCTTCAAGGACGGCGCCGCTCGGATCCACCAGCGAGACTGCTTCCCGTCGTGCGCCGAAAGCGATCATTGCCTCGTTCGCGTCGAACAACGGTTCTGTGACGTCGTTGAGGCGAAGTTCCCCGCCGACGTAACGGTTCCCTGCGTCGGCGGCTTCGTCGTAGTTGCTGGCGATGCGTAGGCATTCCTGGCATTCGGGACCCACAGTTCGGAGGGCTTCACCAGCAGGAATCGCGCGCTGGCGGTTGAGCAGGTCGATCCAGTAGCGCAAGAATGCCTCCGCGCCTGCGGCGTCCTTGGTGCGCGCCTCGGCGGGGACGGGGAAGTCCTCGGGCCCCAGCGGCGGGAGAGCTTCCGTCGTCGGAGCGGCCTCCGTGGTCGGCAGGGTGGCGCTCGCTTCCTGCTTCTCCGAGCACCCGGTGAGCAGCACGGTGCCGGCCACGAGGCAGCCGATCGTCGTCCGGACCAGGCCCCCACGGAGATCACGCACAGCGGGAGACTACGCAGAGTCCGGCTGTATCCGGTTCCGTAACTGTGGACAGCCGCCATGTGCCGCCGGATCGGGTGACCGCCCCCGCGCAGGAGACGTGGCTCACCGGCGCACAATCCGGAGCCGACGAGCACCGCAGACTGGGGGACGCATGAGCACGGACAGCGCCGCGACGGGCAAGCAGCCCTTCGACACCAGCGGCATCGAGCTCGGCGCGGACGGCATCCGCCGCTACACCGGGCTCCCCGTCAACCTGGTCCGCGTGCTGCTGGCCCAGGCGACCACGCGCGCGGACAGCACCGCCATCGTCGAGCTCGGCGGCGGTGAGCTCACCTACGGCCAGTTGTGGGAGCGGGCCATGCGCGTCGCGGGCGGCCTCCGCGACGCCGGCGTCACCCCCGGCGACCGGGTGGCCGTCCAGCTGCCCAACGGCATCGACTGGGTGCTCGCCTTCTGGGGGGCCCACCTCGCCGGCGCCGTCGTCGTCCCGATGAACACCCGCCTCGCGCCGGCCGAGGCCGACTTCATCCTCGCCGACTGCGGCGCCACCTACGTCGTCCGCCCCGGGCAGCCGCTGCCCGACGGGGAGCCGGGGGAGATCCCCGACCCGCAGCACACCGACGTCGCCGCGCTCTTCTACACGAGCGGCACGACGGGCCGCCCCAAGGGCGCGATGACCACCCATGAGAACTTCCTGTCCACCATCGAGTCGGTCATCCGCTGCCGGGAGCTCAGCCGCGACCCCGCGGTGCGGCACGCGACCCTCATCTCGGTGCCGCTGTTCCACGTCACCGGCTGCAACTCCCAGTTCCTCACCCAGATCGCCCTGGGCGGCACCTCGGTACTGATGCCCCGCTTCGAGCCGGGCGCCTTCCTCGCCGCGATCCCCGAGCACGGCATCACGCTCATCACCAGCGTCCCGACCATCTACGAGCTGGTGCTGCGCCACCCGGCCCTGGCGACCACGGACGTCTCCACCGTCCGCACCCTCAGCTACGGCGGCGCACCGATCGCCCCCGAGCTGGTGCACCGCCTGCGCCAGGCCTTCCCGAACGCCCGGCTGGGCAACGGGTTCGGCCTCAGCGAGACCTCCGCGCTGGCCACCTTCCTCCCGCACGAGTACGCCGAGACCCACGCCGACGCCGTCGGCTTCCCCACGCCGGTGAACGAGGTGCGCCTCGACAGGGCCGACCCGGTCACCGGGGTCGGTGAGCTGCTGGTGCGCGGCCCGAACGTCGTCGCCGGGTACTGGGGCGACCCCGTCCGGACGGCGGAGACGTTCGTCGACGGCTGGCTGCACACCGGCGACCTCGCCACGATCACCGACGGCATCGTGCGCATCGTCGACCGCGCCAAGGACATGATCAACCGCGGCGGCGAGAACGTGTACAGCGTCGAGGTGGAGAACGCCCTCGCCGAGCACCCCGACGTGCTGGAGGTCGCGGTCGTCGGCGTCGCGGACCCGGTGATGGGGGAGAAGGTGGGCGCCGTCGTCCTGCCGAAGCCGGGTGTGGACGCCGGGCAGCTGGTGACGTCGCTGAACGACTTCGCCCGCCAGCGGCTCGCCGACTTCAAGTGCCCGCAGTTCGTGCGGCTCATCGACGGCGCACTGCCGCGCAATGCCGGGGGGAAGGTGCTGAAGGGCCCGCTGCGCGAGGCGGAGGGCTGGGTCGCCGTCCCGCGGTAGCGCTACGTTGCCGGGGACCGCGTCCCCGGCAACAGGAGCCCCCGTGCGCATCGGCATGCCCATCTCCTACAGCGGCGGGTTCGACGAGACCGCCGCCGTCATCGCCGAGTACGAGGCGGTGGGCCTCGACACCGTGTTCGTCGCGGAGGCCTACTCCTTCGACGCCGTCAGCCAGCTCGGCTACCTGGCGGCGCGGACGACGACGGTGGAGATCGCCTCCGGCATCCTCAACATCTACTCGCGCACGCCGGCGCTGCTGGCGATGACCGCCGCCGGCCTGGACTTCGTCTCCGGTGGCCGCTTCACCCTCGGGATCGGGGCGTCGGGGCCGCAGGTGGTCGAGGGCTTCCACGGCGTCCCCTACACCGCCCCGCTGGCCATGACGCGCGAGGTCGTCGACGTGTGCCGCGCGGTGTGGCGGCGGGAACGGCTCGAGCACCACGGCAGGCACGTCGACGTGCCGCTCACCCCCGAGCGCGGCGGCAGCGGGCTCGGCAAGCCGCTCAAGCTGATCAACGAGCCGGTCCGGCCGCGGATCCCGATGGTGCTGGCGGCTATCGGGCCGAAGAACGTCGCCCTGGCCGCCGAGCTGTTCGAGGGCTGGCAGCCGGCCTTCTTCCTGCCCGAGGGCAGCGCGACCGCGTTCGGCGACGCGCTCGCGCAGGGGACGGCGCGGCGCGAAGCCGAGCTCGGCCCGCTGGGCATCGTCGTCGACACGCAGCTGCTCATCAGCGAGGACGCCGACGAGCAGGCCGCCGCGCTCGCCCGGGTCCGGGCCCAGCTCGCGCTGTACGTCGGCGGCATGGGCGCCCGCGGCAAGAACTTCTACAACGACCTCGCCGTCCGCTACGGCTACGCCGACGAGGCGACGACGGTGCAGGACCTCTACCTGGCCGGGCGCAAGGACGAGGCCGCCGCCGCGCTCCCCGAGGCGTTCGTGCGCGGCGTCTCCCTCATCGGGCCCCGCGGCCACGTCGCCGAGCGGGTCGCCGCCTTCCGCGATGCCGGGGGGACGACGCTGAACGCGACGCCGCTGGCCGCCGAGCACGCCGACCGGCTGCGGGCGATCGAGACCCTGAAGGCGCTCGCGTGACGGCGCTGCCCCCGCACGAGGAGGAGTTCGTCGCGCTCACCGCCGAGTTCGTCGACCGGCGGGTGCGCCCGCGGGTAGCTGAGTTCGAGGCCGAGGACCGCTACCCGCACGACTTCGTCGAGGAGATGAAGGCGCTCGGCCTCTTCGGCCTGCTGGTGCCCGAGGAGCACGGGGGCAGCGGCGTCAGCACCGCCTGCTTCGCCCGCGTGACCGAGGAGTTGGCCCGTGGCTGGATGAGCCTGGCCGGGGCGATCGGCGGGCACTCGGTCATCTCGCACCTGCTCGCCACCGTCGGCACCGAGCAGCAGCGCGCCGGCTACCTGCCCCGCATGGCCACCGGCGAGGTCCGGGCCACGATGGCGCTCACCGAGCCCGGCGGCGGCAGCGACCTGCAGGCGATGCGCACGCACGCGGTCCGCACCGGCGACGGCTGGGAGATCACCGGCAGCAAGACCTGGATCTCCAACGCCCAGCACTCCCAGCTGATCGGCCTGCTCTGCCGCACCGACCGCGACGCCGTCCCGCCGCACACCGGCATGAGCGTGCTGCTCGTCGAACCCGGTGACGGCCTGCAGATCTCGGCGAAGATCCCCAAGCTCGGCTACCGCGGCATCGAGGCCTGCGAGCTGACCTTCGACGCCATGCGGGTGCCGGGCACCGCCGTCCTCGGTGGCGAACCCGGCCGCGGCTGGGTGCAGATGATGCGCGGTCTGGAGGTCGGCCGCGTGCAGGTCGCCGCCCGGGCGGTCGGTGTCGCGCAGGCCGCGCTGGCCGCCGCCACCCGGTACGCGCAGGAGCGCGAGTCCTTCGGCGTCCCCATCTGGAAGCACCAGTCGGTCGGCAACCTGCTGGCCGACATGGCCACCAAGGTGCAGGCCGCCCGGCTGCTCACCGCCGACGCCGCCGGGAAGCTCGACGGCGGTGCGCGCGCGGACATGGCGGCCGGCATGGCCAAGCTGTTCGCCTCCGAGACGGCGATGCAGGTGGCGCTGGACGCCATGCGCGTGCACGGCGGCTACGGCTACTCCAAGGAGTTCGACGTCGAGCGCTACTTCCGCGACGCGCCGCTGATGATCCTCGGCGAGGGCACCAACGAGATCCAGCGCACCGTCATCGCCGCGCAGTGGATCGCCCGGCACCAGATCTAGGTCGCGTCTCCCACGTGGGTGGCGCCTGTTGCCGAGTCCTGCACGGATGCGCGTGCGTGCGGAGCTGGGTGACACGCCGACGCGGAGCCGTCGCCTCAGCGGCCGTTCCTGCCCGGGCCCGCAGAATCAATCGAAACGAAGCGGTGCTGCGTCACTGGCCGTCAGAACCCCACCGGGCCACCGCTCCCTGAGAGGACCCTGGTGCGCATCAGGAAGCTCGCCCTGCTCACCGCTGCAGCGACCCTCCCGCTCGGCCTGACCGCGTGCGGGGGAGCGAGCCTGGCGGACTTCTGCGAGGAGTGGACGACCCTCAACCAGCTCGGTGAGGCCGAGCCGGCCCAGGCCCGGGATGCCTTCGAGGAGCTGGCCGAGAGCGTGCCCGACGAGGCGGGGGCGGAGGTCGAGGACGCCGCCCGGTTCCTCGCCGACACCTACCCGCCCGAAGGCGATCTCCGGCGGGCCGTCGAGAACGGAAGCGTGACCCAGGAGGAGGCGGATCGGTTCCAGTCGGCCATCGAGACCGTCTCCGCCTACGCCGACGAGAACTGCGCGAGCTGAGCGCACGGCACGTCCCTGCCGCGTCACGACCCGGCCAGCCCCGGTCGCCGATCCGGATCCAGAGTGACCCCGATCTGCCACTCCGGACATCAACGGGTGCGACGACTTCGCAGCTCGAGCGGAGTGCCCACCGGCTCCCGCGCCGGGCGCCATCGTGCTGGCACGACATCCGCTAGGCGCCCCACGCCTCGACCAGCGGCAGCACGCTGCCCGAGGCCCCCACGTGCAGGCTCCAGGTTCCGGCCACGCCGTCGTCGTCCAGCACCGACCGGAGCCCCTCGGCCCAGGCGTCGTCCTCCGCGGTGACCACCGGCTCGCCCGCCCGGCACAGCGCCAGCGCCAGGTGGCCGCGACCGCCCAGCTGGTCGTCGACGACCGAGCCGTGCACCTCCCGCAACCCCACCAGCAGCCCGGGGTCGGGGAGCGGCGGCAGGTCGTCGACGGGCACGACCACCGGCAGCTGGCGGCCGTCGGTGCCGAACCAGGTCAGCCAGAGGCGGCGCCCGGCGAACTGCACCGGGTCGAGCACGGCCCGCCAGCGATCGGTGAGGTCGGCGGCCGAGTGGATCCGGGCGTCGGCGAGCGGGGACGTCGTCATGCCCGTCACCGTGGCAGGTCGCGGAGACCCCGGACCCGGTTGTCCACAGGTCAGCGGTGGCCGAGCCCCCCGGGGCCGTGGTCGGCCGGCACCCGATCGCCCGCCGGCGGCGGGCCGGGCGGGGTGCCGTCGCCCCACGGGCGGTCGCTGAGCTGGTCGCGGTTGTGCTGCATCAGCCAGCCGGAGGTGTCGGGGCCCTGCGGGATGATCTGCGTCGGGTTGATGTCGGCGTGGACGACGTAGTAGTGCTCCTTGATCTGCGGGAAGTCGATCGTGTCGCCGAACCCCGGCAGCTGGAACAGGTCGCGCGCGTACGCCCACAGCACCGGCATCTCCGACAGCTTCTGCCGGTTGCACTTGAAGTGGCCGTGGTAGACGGTGTCGAACCGCGCCAGGGTGGTGAACAGCCGGACGTCGGCCTCGGTCACCTGCCCGCCCATCAGGAAGCGCCGGTGCTCCAGCCGGTCGCTGAGCCAGTCCAGCGCGGTGAACAGCCGGTCGTAGGCCTTGTCGTAGGCGCGCTGCGACCCGGAGAACCCGCACCGGTACACGCCGTTGTTGACCTCGGTGTAGACCCGCTCCATCACCTCGTCCATCTCGTCCCGCAGGTGCTCGGGGTAGAGGTCGGGGGCGCCGTCCCGGTGGTGGGCGGTCCACTCGGTGGAGAAGTCGAGGGTGATCTGCGGGAAGTTGTTGGTGACGACGGCCTTGCTGGGCACGTCGACGATCGCCGGCACCGTGATGCCCTTGGGGTACTCCGGGTCGCGGGCGAAGTAGGCCTGCTGGAGCCGCTCGTAGCCCAGCACCGGGTCCACGCCGCCGGGGTCGAGGTCGAAGGTCCAGCTGCGCTCGTCGTGCGTCGGCCCGCACAGCCCCATGGAGATGGCCGACTCCAGGCCCAGGAGCCGCCGCACGATGATCGCCCGGTTCGCCCACGGGCAGGCGCGCGCCGCGACCAGCCGGTAGCGACCGGCCTCGACCGGCCAGCCGTCCCGGCCGTCGGCGGTGATCCGGTCGGAGATGTACTTCTCGTCCCGCGTGTACTCCGGCTCGACGTATCCGGACCCTCTGGTGTCTGCACTCACTGCTCAAGCGTTCCCGATGCCGGCGGGACTCACACCCGTGGGGTCATTGCATTCGGATGACGAGCAGGTCTACCTTGCACGTGTCAGAAGACACTTACACATGGTGGAGCGACATGACAGAGGACCGGCCGAGCGGCGACCACCTGGTCGAGATGCTGGCGGCCCTCGCCCATCCCGTCCGGCTGCGCATCCTCGCCACCCTCACCGGCGGGCGTGACTACGTGAGCCACCTGGCGCGCGAGATCGGCATCAGCCGACCGCTGCTGCACATGCACCTGCAGCGCCTCGAGGCCGCCGGCCTCGTCGTCGGAACGCTCGAGCTCTCCGACGACGGCAGGGCCATGAAGTACTTCGAGATCGCCGACATCGACCTGCACCTCACCGCGGAGTCGCTCGCGCAGGCCGCCGCAACCCTCACGCGTCCGGACCCGGCTCCGGGCCCGGCAGACAAGGAGAAGCCCCGATGAATGCCGTCGACAGCGGCACCACCTGGCCGGAAGCGGTCCTGATCCTCGGGATCGTGTTCGCCGTCCTCCTCCTGATCGGGGGGGCAGCGGCCACCGTCCTCGAGGCGCGCAAGCTCCGGATCACCGCGCAGCAGGAGGCCGATCTGCGCCAGCTGGTCAGCCGCTACGAGCAGCTGGCCGAGAAGACCCTCGACGCCCAGCAGCGCACGGCCGCCGACGTCTCCGAGCTGCGCTCCCGGACGGCGTCCATCGAGCAGATCCTGCGGACGGTCGACTGATGAGGGCCGTCGTGCAGGAAAGGTACGGGTCGCCGGACGTCCTGCGGCCGGGAACCGTCGACGAGCCGGTCATCGGCGACGACGACGTGCTCCTCCGCGTGGCCGCGGCGGGAGTCGACCAGGGGGTCTGGCACCTCGTCGCGGGGCGCCCGCGAGTGGTCCGGCTCGGCACCGGCGTCCGGAAGCCGAGGAACCCCGTGCCCGGCATGGACGTCGCCGGCGTGGTGGCCGAGGTCGGCGCGAACGTGACCCGCTTCCACCCCGGGGACGAGGTCTTCGGCAGCGGCACGAGCACCTATGCCGAGTACGCGAAGGTTCCGGAGAAGAACCTGGTCCCCAAGCCGGCGAACGTGACGTTCACCGAGGCCGCAGCCGTCCCGATCTCCGCGCTCACCGCCCTCCAGGGTCTGCAGAAGGGCGAGGTCGAGGCGGGGCAGCGAGTCCTGGTGATCGGCGCCGCCGGGGGAGTGGGGAGCTACGCGGTGCAGCTGGCCGTCGCGGCCGGCGCGGACGTCACCGGCATCTGTCGCACGGAGAAGATGGACTTCGTCCGGTCCCTCGGTGCCGACGACGTCCTGGACTACACCCGCGAGGCCATCGCCGACGGCGGACGGCGCTACGACCTGATCCTCGACACCGGCGGCAACCGCGCGCTGCGCGAGTTGAGGCGCGCGCTCACCCCGACCGGCACGCTCGTCATCGTCGGCTCGGAGGTCGGCGGCCCGATGGCCGGCCTCGACCGGCCGATCCGGGCGATGCTGGTGAACCCCTTCATCCGGCAGCGTCTGCTGAGCTACCTGTCCATGCCGAACCGGGAGGACCTGCAGACGCTCGCCGACCACCTCGTCGCCGGGACGCTGCGTGCACCGGTCGACCGGACCTTCCCGCTGGCTGACGCAGGCGCGGCGATCCGGTACATGCGGGACGGCAGAGCCAAGGGCAAGGTCGTGCTCATCGTCTGAACCGGGACCCTTCCCCCGCGCCCGGCTGCGGGACACGGTCAGAGCTTGCTGGTCGTCGCCTCGTCCTCGGCTCCGCCGAAGTAGTGGTCCAGCACCTCCCGGAACACCGGCTGGTCGGGGGCGGCGTGCGCGAACAGCGTCATCGACGACCGCAGCTTCTGGGCATCGACCGGGCCGAGGACCGCGTCGGGGTCCGCGGTGTCCAGTGCGGTGAGCACCCGGGCGCACTCGACCAGCCGGCGCCCCAGCACGGGGTGCGCCAGGTACGCCCGGGCCTCGTCGAGGCCGGAGAGCGCGAAGCGCTGCGCCATGCCGCTGCGGCCCAGCCCCGCGATCTGCGGGAAGACGAACCACATCCAGTGGGTGCGCTTCGCGCCGGCGCGGAGCTCGGCCAGCGCCTGGTCGTAGGTCTGGGCCTGGGCGTCGAGGAACCGGCGGAGGTCGAAGGGGTCGCTCACCGGCCCAGCCTGCCGCACCCGATGAGTTCCCGGCGCCCGGGGCGTCTGCACCGCATGGAGACGACGACCGTGGACCTGGGACCGACCACCGCGGAGCTGGCGCGGGTGGTCGCCGGCGTCCGGGACGACCAGCTGCAGGATCCGACGCCGTGCGCGGGCATGCCGGTGGCCGGCCTGCTCGACCACCTGCTCGGCCTCGCCCTGGCGTTCCGGCTCGCCGCGGAGGGGACGCCGCCCGAGGGCGGCCCGCAGGCGGACGCCGCCCACCTGGCTCCCGACTGGCGCACGTTGCTGCCGGCGCGGCTCGAGGCGCTCGCCGCCGCGTGGCGGCGGCCCGGCGCACGCGACGGCGAGGCCGAGGTGGCCGGGGTGCGGATGCCCGCGGCCGCCATGGCGCTGGTCGCCCTCGACGAGGTGCTCGTGCACGGCTGGGACCTCGCCGTCGCCACCGGGCAGCCCTACCGCCCGGACCCGGCGGCCGTCGAGGCGTGCCTGGAGTTCGTCGGCGACCGCAGCGATCCCACCGACGAGCCCGACGGCCTCTTCGGACCGGTGGTGCCGGTGCCCGACGACGCCCCCGCCCTCGACCGGCTGCTCGGTCGCACCGGCCGGGATCCGCGGTGGACGGCGCCCGGCGCGGCCTGACCTGGCTTCATGTCGAAGCCGTGTCATCTCCCGTGCGGGGCGCGTGGGCGCGGCGTCACCGGGCACCGGAGCGGCAGGCTCGACGAACCAGAGGGGGACCCATGCGCAGGACTTCGAGGATGCTCGCCGGTGCGGTGCTCGCCGCCGGACTGGGGTTGACCGGCTGCGGCGGGGACGACGAGGCGGACCCGGGGACCGGCGTCCCGGAGGTGTTCCAGGAGGAGGAGGTCGGCAGCCCCGACCCGGTCGACGGTGGCGAGGAGGACGCCGACGGGATCGACCGCGGGACCGGTGGCATCGACGAGGACGACAACACCGGGACCGACGACGGCACCGGTGAGGAGGACGCCGGCAGCGTCGACGGGGAGGACGGCACCCCCAGCACCGAGGAGGGCGAGGCCAACAGCTGACGCGTCGGGCAACTGGGAGCTCGCTCACGTCGTGACCGTCCCGTCACAGTCCCCGGCCTGCCGATAAGGGCTGGTGGGTAGCGGTCTTCTCACGACCCCCGCTGCCCGGGGGGCACTGCATGAGCGAGCGACGACGGCGCATCGGCGACGGGCTGGCCGTCCTGGCCGGCGCGCGGCCGGATGTGCTGGCCGCCGCGCCCGGGGCCCGGCCGAAGTTCGTGGCGCTGGGCGGTGTCCTGCTCAGCACGGGGGCGCTCGCCGCGGTCTCCGCGGCGTTCGCCGTCGCGATGGCGCTGGGTGTCTGGTGGCCGCTGGCGGTGCTGGTCGGGCTGGGCTGGGGTGCGGTCGTGGTCAACCTCGACCGGATGCTGCTGGTCGGGATGGCGCACGACGCCTCCCTCAAGCGCAACGTCGCGATGGCCGTGCCCCGCGTCGGGCTGGCGCTGGTGCTCGGCGTCGTCGTGGCGACGCCGCTGACCCTGCAGGTGTTCCACAAGGAGATCGACGCCGAGATCGTGGCGATGCAGGCCGAGGCCGCCGACGCCCACCGCCTGGCGCTGGAGTCCGACAGCCGCTTCGCCGGGCTGCCTGCGCTGCGCGAGCGCATCGCCGCGCAGGAGGCGGTCGTCGCCAGCGGGGGAGCGGCCGACCCCGGGCTGGCGGTGGTGCGCGCCGGCGTCACCGAGAAGCAGGCCGCCTACGACCGGGCGGTGGCCCTGCAGCGCGACCTGGACGCCAAGGCGCAGTGCGAGCTGGACGGCACCTGCGGCACCGGCGACGCCGGCACGGGGGAGGCCTACCTGCAGGCGCGGGCCGCCGCCGACGCGCAGACCGCCGTCGTCACCTCCGCCCGCGCGGAGCTCGACGCCGCCGTCGCCGCGGTCGGCGCCGCCGAGGGGCGCAGCGCCTCGCTGGCGTCGTCGTCCCTGGACGGCGACCGCGCCGAGCTGACCCGGCTGACCGCGGAGCTGGACCGGCTGCAGGCCGCGTTCGACACGCAGAACGAGGGCTCCGGCGGCATCCTGCTGCGCCTGGAGGCCCTCGACCGGCTCGGCGACCGGAACGGCACCCTGGCGGCCGCGCAGTTCATGCTCTCGCTGCTGTTCATGTGCGTCGAGGTGCTGCCCGTCCTCATGAAGCTGCTGCTGAACTTCAGCCCGCCGACCGCCTACGACCGGCTGGTGCAGCTGCGCGACTCCGGCGACGTCGAGCTCGAGGAGATGGCGCAGGAGTCCCGGCGCACGGTGGCCGCGGCCAAGGAGGAGCTCCTGGTGCTGGCCGAGCGCGAGCGGGTAGACCGGCAGAAGGAGGCGATCCTGGCCCGCCGCCGGGCGGCGCTGGCCGAGGTCGCCGCCCGCACCGAGGGCGCCCGCAGCGAGGGGGTGCGCACCGCACAGCCGGTGGCCGAGGAGCCGGCGGAGGCGCCACGGCAGATGTGGGACACCGGCCCGATCCGCGAGCTCGCCGCCCGCACCGTCCGCTCGGTGCGCCGCCGCCCGGTCGACCGGACGCCGACCACCGTCTGACCACCCAGCGCCCCGGACCTCGCCGCGAGGTCCGGGGCGCTGCGCGTCCGCTGGCAGTTCACTGTGGATCGCAGCCCGCGCCGCCGTTCCGCCGCGCGGCTGTGGCAGGGTTCCCCGCGTCTGCCGAGCGGGCCGCCGCCCCCGGCTCCCCGCGTGCCCGCGCGCCGCGGACCCGATGACTCCCGCACCCCGATGAAGGACGTTCCGCCATGAGCACCGACCACCCGAACCCGACCGGCGCCACGGCGGGCGCGGGCCGGCCCGATCCCGCGACCGTGCCGCCCCTGCCGGCCGCCGCCGGGCCCACCGACGGCGTGGGCACCGGCGTCCTCCCCGGCGGGGTCGTGCCCGGTGCCGGCGTCCCCGGCGGTGCGGCGCCCGCGCCGGACGGGCAGCCGGAGCCGTCCGGCGAGCCCGGCTGGGCGAGCCGCAACCGCGGCCTGCTGACCGCCGCGCTGATCGCCGTCGTGGTGGCCGCGATCGCCATCGCCGGGCTCATCCTGTGGCGGGGCGGGGTCGACGACGACAACGCCACCACCGAGGCCGCGGTCACCCGCGCGCTCGCCGAGCAGGGCGGGCAGGTGGAGACCATCGAGTGCGACGGCGACACCTGCGCGGCGATCATCGGTGGCCAGGCCTACACCGTGCTGGTCCAGGAGGACGAGGACGGCGAGCAGCACTTCGGGGTCGCCGCCTACACCGGCGACTGACCCCCGCACCGCCGCGAGCCCCGCACCTGCCGCAGGTGCGGGGCTCGCGCCGTCACGGGGTCCGGGCGCCCATCCGGCGGGCGAGCAGGGCCGGCACCACCTCGGCGCCCGCGGCAGCCAGGACGGCGGCGCCGAGCACCACCGCCCACGAAAGCGGGTCCAGCGGGGTGCAGCCGAAGAACAGGTTGATGCCGGGGGTCTGCACGATCGCCAGCAGGGCGGCCAGCGAGCCGGCGACGGTGACCAGCACGAGCGGGCTGCGCCGGCCCGACCACGCGGTCTGCGCCAGCTGGGTGGTGATCAGCGCCGCGAGCCCCATCGTGCTCGCCCGGCCGGGGAAGACCGGGGTCACCCGGCCGACCGTCCAGGCGGCCGTGGCGCCGGCCGCCGTCGCCGCGCCCCGGACGACGACCATGCGGCGCACCGCCGCGGTGAAGCCGCGGTGCGGGCCGGCCCGCAGCACCGGCGCGAGCGGGTGCCCGGCGAGCGGGCCGTCGTCGTCGCCCACGGGCACCTGCCGCGGAGCCGCCACCGCCACGGCGAGCGCCGGGAACATGTCGGTGAGCAGGTTGACCAGCAGCAGCTGGCGGGTGTTCACCGGTGCGCGGCCCCCGACCGCGGTGCCGAGCACGGTGAACGCGACCTCGCCGGCGTTGCCACCGACCAGCACCGACACCGCGTCGCGCACGCGGGACCACATGGCCCGGCCCTCGGCGATCGCGTCGACCAGGCGGGTGAGGTCGAGGTCGGTGAGCACCAGGTCGGCGGCGGTGCGGGCGGCCGGTGACTCCGCGCCCTCGACGCCGACGCCGACGTCGGCCAGCCGGATCGCGGCGGCGTCGTTCACCCCGTCGCCGGTCATCGCCAGCGTCGCCCCGGCACGGCGCAGGGCGGCCACCAGGGTGACCTTCTGCTCGGGGGAGAGCCGCGCGAAGACGGCGGTCTCCGCGACGAGCCGCGCCCGCTCGGCGTCCGTGGCCCGGGCGAGCTGCGCGCCGGTGACCACCCGGTCGGCGTCGGGGACGCCGGCCTGCGCGGCGATGGCGCCCGCCGTCTCGGGGTGGTCGCCGGTGGCCACCACCACCCGCACGCCGGCGGCCCGCAGCTGCTCGACGGCGCGCACCGAGGACTCGCGCAGCGTGTCCGACAGCCCGACCAGCCCGCGCAGGGTGAGCCCGGTGGCCGCCTCGTCCAGGTCGTCGGGCGTGCCGTCGACGGCGCGGTCGGCGACGGCGAGCACCCGCAGCCCCTCGCCGGCCAGCTGCCGGACGCGGTCGCGCAGCTCGGTGGCATCGGCGCAGCGGCGCAGGACGGTCTCCGGGGCGCCCTTCACGACGAGCCGGCCGTCGCGGACGGCGGCGGAGAAGCCGCGGCCGGCGGCGAAGCCCAGGCAGGCGTCGGGCGGGGAGTCCCAGGCGTCGCCCGCCGCGTCCAGCACGGCGCGGTCCGTCTCGTGGGACAGGTCGTCGCCGTTGCCCATGCCCGCGGCGGCCAGCCGGAGCAGCTCCTCCTCGCTGCCGCCGTCCAGGGGGACCAGCCGGGTGACGCGCAGCCGGTTCTCGGTGAGCGTGCCGGTCTTGTCGAAGCAGACGGTGTCGACCCGGCCGAGCGCCTCGAGCACCCGGGCGCTGCGCACCACCGCGCCGCGCCCGGAGAGCCGCCGGGCCGCGGCCTGCTGGGCGACGGTGGCCACCAGCGGCAGACCCTCGGGCACCGCGGCGACCGCGATCGCCAGCCCGGCGGCGACCGACTCGCGCAGCGGGCGGCCCCACAGCACGCCGAGCAGGGTGACCGCCCCGCCACCGGCGAGGGTGAGCGGGAGGACGGCGCGGGTGAGCTCGGCCAGCCGCGCCTGCACGCCCGCCGGTGGCGCCGCACCGCCCGCGGCGCGGGCGGCCCGCCCGGCCTGCGTGGCCGCGCCGACGGCGACGACCACGGCGCGGCCCCGCCCCGCGACCACCGTGGTGCCGTCGAAGAGCATGCAGGTGCGGTCGGCGAGGTCGGCCCCCGGCGTCGCGGGCACCGACTTGGCGACCGACAGCGACTCCCCGGTCAGGCTCGACTCGTCGACCTCCAGGTCCTCGGCGTCCAGCAGCCGGGCGTCGGCGCCGATGACGTCGCCGGGTTCCACGAGCACGACGTCGCCCAGGCGCAGCGCGCTCGCGGGCACCTCCTCGGACCCGCCGTCGGTCTCCCGCCGGGCGCAGCGCGCCTGCTCGAGCAGCAGCGCCTCCAGGGCGCTCTCGGCGCGCATCCGCTGCAGCCCGCTCACGACGGCGTTGATGGCTGTGACGCTGCCGACCAGCACCGCGTCGGTGATCTCGCCGAGCACCGCGGTCGCCGCGGCCCCGGTGGCCAGGATCGGGGTGAGCGGGTCGGCGAGCTCCGCGGCGACGGTGCGGCCGAACCGGGCCGGGACCCGGACGGCGGGGAGCGCGGCCGCCCGCCGCGCGGTCGCGGGCAGCCGGCCGGGCCGGTGCTCGGGCGCGGCCGGGACGTCGGCCAGCCGGCGGAGGACGTCGTCGGGGTCGAGCGCGTGCCAGGGGGTGTGCACGGTCGGGGCCGGCACCGGACGGCGGGCGGCGCGGACGGCGGCGCGGGTACCGGCCACCATCGTGCTGAGCGTGGCGTACTTGCCCGGCGTCGTGGCCCGGCGCTGGCCGAGCCGCGGGCTGCCCACGGCGGCGAGCAGCCCGCCCAGGACGTTGCCGGTGAGCGCGGCGCCGGCCGACCGGCGGCTGGTGGCCTTGGCGTCCGGGACGGCGGCGACGACGCGGCAGGCGTCGGCGAGCCCGGGGTCGGTGACGAGGTCTGCGCCCCACGCCGGGGCGTGGCCGGCGAGCACCGGGGCGAGGCCGACGTCGGCGGCCATCAGCGCGGGCCCGTCGGTGGCCGACACCACCAGCACGCCGTGGCCGTCGGCCTGCAGCGCGCGCACGGTGTCGACGAGCGCGCCGTCGTCGGCGACGTCGTCGGCCAGCCCGGTGACGTCGCGGGCGCCGACGTGCCGGGTGAGCACCAGGCGCAGCTCCGCGTCGGCGACGGTGGTGAGCAGCGCCTCGGCGTGCGGGTCGAGCTCGGCGGCGACCGTCACGGTGCCGACCCGGCGGCGGCCCTCGAGCAGCGAGCGCACCTCGCCGCCGGGCGCGTCGCCGGTGCGGCGCACGGGGCCCAGCCGGTGATGGTCGTCGGCGGGGGCGTCGCCGGTGAGCAGCCGGGTGGCGGCCGACCAGACGGCGGCGTCGTCCCACCCGTCGGCGTCCGCGGTGGCCTCGACGACCACCGGTGGGCCGGTGCAGAGCGCGGCGGCGTCGACGACGACGGTGTCGACGCGGTCGAGGCGGCGGTAGGCCGAGCCGTCGAGCGGGAGGACGCCCTGGCGGCACAGCAGCAGGTCGAGGGTGGCGGCGAAGGACTCCCGGCCCTGCACCGCGGCCTTGGGGGTGAGCGCCCGCAGCAGGTCGGCGGCGCGGCCGGGGCGGCGGGTGAGCGCGAGCAGGCCCAGCGCCGCGCCGAGCTCGGTGGGCCCCAGCCGGTCGCGGTAGGTCTCGATCGGCCCTCGCGGCAGCTCGCCGGGGCGCGGGCCGGGCGGGGGCTCGGCGGCGCGGTCGTCGTCGGGCTCGGGGCCGCACAGCTCCCGTTCGCGGCGGCGCCACACCTGTCGGCGGGCCCGCATCTCCAGGGCCCGCTGGGCGGCGGCGGCGGCGTTGAGCGCCGGCACCGTGGGGCTCTGGGTGAGCGAGTGCAGCACCGCGCTGGTGCCCTCGAAGACGAGGTCGGTGCCCACCGGGCCGATGCGGTCCGACAGCGCCTGCTTGAGCCACTGCTGGGTGTCGAGCAGCGCCATGACGAGGGTGGCGTGCCGGTGGACCGCGGGGACCGGCAGGTACTTGGCGGCGGTGGCGACGCCGAAGGCCACGGTGTCGACGGCGGCGGCGAGGACGGCGGCCAGCAACGGCTCGACGTCGGCCGGGTGGTCGGGGCGCTGCGGGAAGACGCCGGTGCCGCCGCGGGCCTGCTCGATCTCGGTGACCACGCCGACGACGTCCTCGAGGCCGACCCGGCGGGTGTCGACGGCGACCAGCACCCGGCCGACGACGTCGTTCACCGTGGCCCACTCGACGCCCTCGAGCCGCTCCAGGTGGCGGCGCAGCGCGGCGCGGGCGGCGGGGGCGTCGTCCTCGGCGGGTTCTTCGAGCTCCACCTGCAGACGGTCGCGGTCGCCCCAGACCCGGCGGGTGTGCCGGGTCGGCGCCGGCTCGAGCAGGCCCCGGGCGGCGTCGACCAGGTCGTGCAGGTGCCCGCTGGGCAGCGGGTCGGCGCCGGTGACCAGGGTGCCGACCGCGCGGGTGCCGGAGACGGCGGCGCCGTGGGCGAGGTGCAGCGACCCGCTGACCCCCGCGCGGGCGAGCCGGGTGGTGGCCGACGCCGTCCCGCCCAGCAGACCGGCGCCCACGACCACGGGCACGGCGGCCAGCGCGGCGGCGCCGGTGGCCGCGCGCGCGACCTCGTGGGCGGCCCGGCGGGCCGAGTCGAGGCGGCGGAGCAGAGTCATGGATCTCCCGTGACGACGGTCACGGGAAACGGTACGTGTCCAGCGGGTGAACCGCAGGGGGCGGTGCGCGGCGGATCAGCGGCGCAGCGTCACCCGCCGCTCCCGTCGTGGCCGGGCTGGATCGCATCCCGGCACAGGTGGGTGTGGAGGAAGCGGGTCATCGCGCCGGCCAGCGCCTTGCGGGACTTCGCCTGGCGGAAGACGTGCCCCTCGCCGGCGAGCTCGAGGTACTCGACCGCGCGGCCCAGCTCGTGCAGGACCCGGACGATCTGGTGCGCCTCGCCGATCGGCACGTTGGTGTCGTGCTCGCCGTGCACGACGAGCAGAGGGGCCTGGATGTTGCCGGCCGAGGACAGGGGGGAGATGTCCTCCAGCAGCGCCCGGTCGCGCTCGGGATGCCCGTACTTGGTCACGGCGGCCGCGGCGATCCACGGCTCGCTGTCGCGGTAGAAGGTGACCAGGTCGGACATGCCGCAGACGTCCACCCCGGCGGAGAACACCCCGGGCGAGAAGGCCAGCGTCGCGAGGGTCAGGTAGCCGCCGTAGGAGCGGCCGGTGACCGCGAGCCGGCCGGGTTCGGCGATGCCGGCCTCCACGAGGTGCTCGGCGGCAGCCAGGACGTCGGCGAACGCGTCGTACCGGCCGTGCAGGTCGTCGGCGTGCACGAACTCGCGGCCGAAGCCTGCCGAGCCGCGGATGTTGAGCGCGAACACGCTCACGCCGGCGGCCGCCAGCGACTGGTGCTGCGGCGCGAAGGCGGGCCGCTCCTGGTCCTCGGGGCCGCCGTGCAGGTAGATCGCGACCGGGCCGGGGCCGTTGAGCCGGCCCGGGGCGCGGTAGAGCCAGCCGCTCAACGGCAGGCCGTCACGGCCGGTGAACCTCTCCAGGCTCGGGACGACGAGCCGGCGCCTGGGCAGTGGCGGCGCGGAGGTCACCCGTGTCCAGGCGTGGGTGGTGGTGTCCAGGTGCCACAGCTCCCGCGGGCGCGTGGGCCCCTGCACGCCGAGCACGACGCTGGAGCCGTCGCGGCTGAGCACCGGGTCGGCGGCCACCAGCCCGGGCAACCCGGAGATCGGTGTGCGCCCGCCCGTGGCGGTGTCCATCAGCTCCAGCTCGCTGCGCCCTGCCACGTTCCACACCAGGAGCAGCAGCCCGCCGGCGTCGTCGGCGTCGATGTCCTCCAGCTCGGCGTCCTCCCGGGCCGCGAGGGTCCGCGGCTCACCGCGCCAGCCGTTCGGCCCGAACGGCAGCCCGATGAGCTGCCGGCGGGGCAGGCCCACGTCCGAGGCGAGGTACACGTAGACCGGCCCGCTGTGGTCCTCCGGCGCCGGCCGGATCAGCGCCACGTCCGTGGATCCGGTGGCCCCGTGGGGGAGTGCGCTGAAGTCCTCGTCGCTGAGCCGGTCGACGACGACGACGTACTGCTGCCCCCGCTCGCCGTCGCGGATGACGATGAACCGCTCCTCGAGGGAGACGTCGAGCACGTGGATCAGGTCGCCCTCGGCCAGCGGGTCGAGCCGGCCGGTGGCGGGGTCGGCGAGGTAGGCGCGGGTGGGGACGCCGGCCGCCATCCCGGGAAGGGTCACCACGACGCGGTGACCGCTACGGGTCCACGGGCCGAGCTCGGCGTGCTCGTCGGAGTTGCCGGCGATCCGGAGGGCGTCCGAGCCGTCGGGCCGGACCACCCACACCGCCGTCCGGACGCCGCCGTCGGTGGCCACCTCGCACGCCAGCCAGCGGCTGTCGGCCGCCCACCGCACCGAGATGACCGGGTCGTCGGACAGCGGGATGTGCCGGGCCGGCGGCTGCTCGCCGTCGAGGACGACGTCCTGGAGCCAGAGCTGCGGAGTGCCCGAGCGGTCGCTGATGAACGCGACCTGCCGGGCGTCCGGGGTCATGTTGGGGCCCCAGCTGCCCCAGGCGTCGACGAGGTCCTCGGCGAGCGCCACGGCTTCCTCGACGTGGGGGGACACGCTCGCGCCGATCGTCACCGTGCGACGTCCTCCACCTTCTGCAGCCGATCTCCGGGGGACCAAGCTGCCACACGCGCCGCACCCCGTGGTGGTGCAGGTCCCGTCGGGCTCCCCGCAGCATGGCCTCCGCAGCGCCGGGAGGGAACGGCCCACGCCGCCCGCCGGCGGAATCGGCCAGGCTCCGCGTGCTCGGGACGCGGCACCGCCCCGGAGCCCGTGCGGACCCCGGGGCGGTGCGCGGCGGGTCAGCGGCGCAGCGTCGCAGTCGCTGCGACCAGCAGCTGGCCGGAGACGAGCGCCGGCCCGGGCGACATCAGCGCGCCCGCGGGAGACGCGACCGCGCGGGCCACGGCGGCGGTCACGAGCAGTGCCCGCTCGGGGCCTCGTCCGCCCCCGACGCGCAGTGGGACGACGCCGACCTCGGCACGCCCAGGCCGGGGTTGCGGTCGAAGAACCCGACCGGCTTGAGCGTGAAGCCGGCGTAGTCGACCGGCATCACCGGCCAGTCCTCCGGCCGCGGGAAGTGCGTCAGCCCGAAGGTGTGCCACAGGACGACGTCGGTGTCGGTCAGCGGCGCGTCGTCGGCGACGAACGCCGGGAGGCCGGCCGAGCCGGGGTGCTGGTTGACGAAGTCGCCGGCCGCGTACTTCTCCGCCGGGTCGTACTGCGTGACCCACAGGTGCTTGGTGGAGAAGCTGGCCCGGGCGTGCACCGACGAGGACTCGTCGGCCAGCAGCACCGGACCGCCCTCGGGGTGCAGCGCGTAGCCGACCGGCTGGCCCAGCCGGTTCCTCCTCGACTCGTTGACCACGTGCCACACCCGGCCGACGGTGCCGTCGGCCAGCCGCGCGGCCTCCGCCTCGGAGGTCAGCGGCGTCATCCGGCGGGTGAACGCGTTGCCGTAGGAGTTGACCTCGCTGACCGGCTGCCGGACGGCGTCGACCTCGTAGACGGTGTTGTCGACGCCGTCGACGGCCATGTCCAGCCGCGCGGAGAACAGGTGCTGGTGGTACGGCGCGCCCAGGCCGGGGGCGATCTCGGTGGCGTACGGGTGCTCCTCACCGCGGTAGGCGGAGGTGAACACGATGCCGGTGGCCTTGCTCTCCAGCTGGATCGTGCCGTCGAGGTAGAGGTACCAGTAGAAGCCGTAGTCGTAGTTGCCGATGGTGGTGAAGAAGCTGATCACCAGCCGGCGCTGGCGCCGCGTCTCGGCCATCCCGTTGAACATGTCGGTGTGCTTCCAGAGGACGCCGTAGTCCTCCTCGTGCATGCAGACGGCGTTGCGGATCGTGCGCGGGGCGCCGTCCTCGTCGGCGACCGTGGCGTCGAAGTAGCGGATCTCGCCGAGGCAGTCGCAGCCGAGCTCCAGGGAGTTGGTGTAGCGGGCGAAGAGGTACTCGCCGGTGTCGAAGTAGTTCTGCCAGAACCGCACCGGCGAGGGGTCGGCGTAGGGCACGACCATCTCCGAGATCGAGGCGCGGTGGATGACCGAGCGGCCGTCGATGGAGAGCTGGTTGAGGATCAGCCCCTCGCGCATGTCGAAGCCGATGCGGAAGCGCCAGCCGGCCCAGGTGACCTCGTCGTCGTCGACGGTGAAGCTCGGCCCCTCCGGCTGGACGATCTCGATCGGCTTGAGGTCGCGGACCGGCGCGGGGTGCACGTCGGGGGTCAGGTCGGCGCGCTCGGCCGGGACGGCGAGGTCGAAGTGGTCCTGCACCGCCGTCGCCACGCCGCGGGTGATGTCGACGAACGCGACCACGCCGTCGACCGGGTGGGCCCAGGGCAGGTCGGCCTCGTCGGCCTGGTGGAAGCCGAGCACGCGGACGATCCGGTGGCCTCGCTCGTCGGCGAAGTAGGAGCCGGCCGACAGGGGCACGGCGCGGACGTCGGCCACGTCGAACCCTCGCTTGGCCATCGCGGCGACCCAGCGCTCGTCGGCGGCGAGGATCGGCTCGATCGACTCGAACTCGGCGTCGAGGATCGGCACCTGCCCGTCGGCGACGGCGTCGAGCTCGACGTCCCGGACGACGGTGCCGGCGGTCAGCGAGACGGTGACGTCGCGGCCGGCGCCGGTGGCGCGGTCGAGCAGCAGCGCCCGGACGAGGCGCTCGACGGCGTCGCCCGGCCGCCAGGCCAGCACCTGCGCCTTGTGCGGTTCCTCGAGCCCGACGTAGACGAACTTGCTGGACTCGGCGCAGAGGCCGGCGGCGCGGACGATCGCCGTCGCGGCGGTGATCTCCTCGCCCGTCAGCCGGGCGAGCGGGTGGGTGGTCGTACCGGTTGTGACGGCGGTCATGGTCACGTGCCTACTCCTGGGGGTGCGGAAGGGGAAGGGCTCCGGTCGGGGCTCGGATCGGCGCCGCCACGTGACGGGGAGCACGTCCGCCGTCCAGCCGCGCGGGTGTCGGCCTGCTGGGGGCATCGGCTAGACAGTTCCCATGACCGAGCTGACGACGGCGACAGGCGGGGGCTGGCTGGCCCGCGAGGAGATGGACGCGGCGCGCGAGCGGCTGCCGATCCTGTACGTCGACGTGGTGCCCGTGCGGGTGGACGAGCAGGGCACCGTGACGTCGATCGGGCTGCTGCTGCGCGCCGGTGAGGACGGGCAGATCAAGCGGGCGCTGGTGTCGGGGCGGGTGCTGTACCACGAGCGGGTGCGGGCGGCGCTGCTGCGGCACCTGGAGAAGGACCTCGGCCCGCTCGCGCTGCCGCGGGTCCCGCCCGCGCCGCAGCCGTTCACCGTCGCCGAGTACTTCCCGACGCCGGGGGTGACGCCGTTCCACGACCCGCGCCAGCACGCGGTGTCGCTGGCCTACGTGGTGCCGGTCGAGGGGGACTGCTCGCCGCAGCAGGACGCGCTGGAGCTGACCTGGTTCTCGCCGCTGGAGGCGCGCGATCCTGCGGTGCTGGCCGAGCTGACCAACGGGCAGAGCACCCTGCTGCTGCAGGCGCTGGCGCACCTCGGGGTCTGACGGCCACCGGCCCGGGGCCGTGGCGGCGCCCCGGCTCGGCGCGGGAGGTGACCCGCACCACGGGAAATCCGCAGGTCAGCCACCCGCCCGGGTGAGATTTGCGGCCCGCCCTCCGGTTCCGCACCTCCGCGCGTCGATGTGATCTTGTGATCACTCACCTGACGACGGTCGAGGACGGTCTCGGTGCCCTGCACCCGGAGGGCGAGGCCGGCGAGACCTTCACCCTCGGCGTCCTGGCCCGTGCGGTGCCCGTGCTGCCCGGCGCCGGCAGCTGCGAGGAGCTCGACCGGGTCTTCGGGCGGGCGCGCGACGCCGGGTGCGCGGTCATCGCCCACCCCGACGTCGACGGCGTGGTCGGGCTGGTCGAGCGCAGCCGCTTCGAGGCGCTGATGAGCGGGGCCTACGGCTACGGCCGCTCGCTGTACGGGCGCCGGCGGCTGTCCGACGTCGCCCAGTGGGATGCGCTCACCCTGCCGGCGACGACGACGGTCATCGAGGCGTCCAGCCGGGCGATCACCCGGGACCCTGAGCACGTCCAGGACCACGTCCTCGTGCTGGGCGCCGACGGCGTGCGGGCCGTCCCGATGCCCGTGCTGCTCTCCGCGCTGGCCCGCGCGCTCGCCGGCCAGGCGCTGCGCGACCCGCTCACCGGCCTGGCCAACCGGCATGCGTTCTTCGGCCGGGTCGAGGAGTCCTGCCGGCGCAGCGCCACCCAGCCCGGGCACCAGACCGCCGTCGTCTACTTCGACCTCGACGGGTTCAAGCTGGTCAACGACGACCTCGGGCACGACCGCGGGGACGCGCTCCTGCGCGACGTGGCGGCCGCGCTGACCGAGGCCGCCCGGCCGGTGGACCTGGTGGCGCGCCTCGGTGGCGACGAGTTCGCCGCGTGCCTCGACATCGACACCTCCCTGGCCCGCCGCGACGGCGCACCCGACACCGACATCGCCCGCTCGATCGCCGTCCGCATGCACCGGGCCGTGGCCGCGATCAGCCGGGACGACGGCGTCGCGCAGCGGGTGCGGGTCAGCGCCGGGCTCGCGGTGAGCGCCGGCGGCTCCGTGGACCCGGGTGAGCTCGTCCGGGCGGCGGACCTGGCCATGTACACGGGCAAGCGCAACGGCGGGGACCACGTCAGCGGCCCCGTCCTGGTGACGACGGCGGTGGACGCCGATCCGCTCGCGGGTACCAGCGTGGCCCAGGCCGTGGCCCGCGGGGAGTTCCTGCTGCTCTACCAGCCGATCGTGCGGCTGGCCGACGGCCGGCTCGGCAGCGTGGAGGCGCTGGTCCGCTGGCAGCACCCGCGCCTGGGCCTGCTGGCGCCCGACGCCTTCCTCGCCTCGGCCGCCCGGTCGGGTCAGCTCACCGCCCTCGACGACTGGGTGCTGCGCACCGCGACGCGGGAGTTCGCCGCCTGGCAGCGGGAAAGTGGCCCGGAGGCGGGCTGCGTCGCGCTGAACGTCAACGTGAGCACCGACCGGCTGCTCACCCCGGGCCTGGGCACGGTGCTCTCCGACGCCACAGGTGCCGCCGGCCTCGACCCGGCGCTGGTGCGGGTGGAGGTGCCGGAGTCGCTGCTGGTCGACCAGCTGCACGCCGCGGTCGAGCCGCTCGAGCAGCTGCGCGCCGCCGGCTACAAGGTCACGTTCGACGACGTCGGCGCCGGCGGGACGTCGCTGCGCCACCTGCGCGAGGTGCGCGCCGACGGCCTGAAGATCGACCGCTCGTACGTGCAGGGCATCCTCACCGACGACCGCGACCGGGCCCTGGTGCAGCTGCTCGTCGACTTCGCCGACGGCGCCGGCCTGGTGGTCACCGCCGAGGGGGTCGAGACCGAGGGGCACCGCGCGGCGCTGCAGGCCATGGGCTGCGACTACGCGCAGGGCTGGCTGTTCTCCCGGCCGGCCCCACTGAACGAGCTGGGGACGCACTTCCCGTCGTGACCGGGCTCGGCGCCGCACCCCGCCCGCCTGCGGAACCTGCCCGGACGGGGGAGGCGACCCTCCAGCTCCGGTGGCGCACAACCGATTAGACGGTCATGCGCATGAGTCGGATGGCCCCGGAGGTGGCCACCCCGCGAGTGGTCGCCCGGACCGCCGGGCTGCTGACCGCTCTGGGCGGGGTAGCGGCCGTCGGGTTGGTCCTCGGCACGCCCGGCGGCCTCGACCACGTGCACCCGGCCGTGACGGCGCTCGGGCCCGTCACGACCCTGGTGGGTCTGGCGGTCGTGCGCTGGGGCCACCTGGTGCCGCGGGGCTTCTTCCAGGCGCTGCTCGTGCTGGGCGTCGTGGGCATCGGGATCTTCGGGCTCTCCGCGCCGACGGTGAGCGGCGCAGTCGCGGTGCTGGCGCTGTCGGCGTTCGCGGCGATGGTCGCCTTCCTCTTCTTCCCGCGGCCGTGGGCGCTGGGCTTCCTGACCGAGATGCTCGCCATCGGCACGGTGGTCGTCGCCGTGCGCGGTGACGTCCCCGTCGGGACCGCCGTCGTCCTGGCGGTGCTGGTGCTGGGCTCGGCCGGCGCCGTCGGGGTGCTGGCGCGGCGGGCGGCCAGCGCCGAGGAGGACGCGCTCACCGGGCTGGTCAACCGGCGCGGCTTCGACGAGACGCTGGACGCGGCGGTGCGGACGGCGGTGCGCTCGGGCGAGCCGCTGTCGGCGGCGCTGTTCGACCTCGACCACTTCAAGAGCGTCAACGACACGCAGGGACACGCGGCCGGCGACGAGCTGCTGCGCGCGGTCGCGGCCACCTGGCGGCCGCTGCTGCCCCGGGGTGCGGTGCTGGCGCGGCACGGGGGCGACGAGTTCTCCCTGTTGCTGCCCGGCTCCGACGGCGAGCGGGCGCTGGCCGTCGCGGAGTCGCTGCGGGCGGCGCTGCCGCAGGTGGGGACGTCGGTGGGCGTGGCGCAGCTGGCGCTCGGCGACTCGCCGTCGGACCTCATGCGCCGGGCCGACGCCGCGCTGTACCGGGTGAAGACGCTCGGCCGCGGGCGCAGCGAGCTGGACGCCGACGGGCAGAGCCCGCTGGCGCGCGACCTCGCCGCCGCGCTCGCGGCCGGCCGCTCCGGTGGGCTGTCGGTCCATCTGCAGCCGATCGTCACCCCGGCGGACGGCGACGTCGTCGGCGTGGAGGCGCTGGTGCGCTGGGCGCACCCGTCGCGCGGGCCCGTCCCGCCGGCGGAGTTCGTGCCGGTGGCCGAGCAGGAAGGCCTCGTCGGCGCGCTGGGCGCGTTCGTGTGGACGGCGGCGTGCGAGGACGCGCGGACGCTGTCGGAGGCGACCGGGCGCACGCTGTTCCTGACGGTCAACGTGTCGGGTCTGGAGCTGGACGACCCCGGGTTCCCCGACCGGGTGCTGGCGACGCTGGCCGCGACCGGCTGGCCGGCGGAGCGGACCGTCGTCGAGGTGACCGAGAGCCTGGTCGAGGCGGAGACGACCCGGTCGGTGGCGGCGCTGCACGCGCTGCGCGAGCACGGGCTGCAGGTGGCGATCGACGACTTCGGCACCGGCTACTCGGCGCTGGCGCGGCTGGACACGCTGCCCACCGACTTCCTGAAGCTGGACAACTCCTTCGTCTCGGCGATCACCACCTCCAGCCGGCGGGCGCGGCTGCTGCGCAGCGTCATGGCGCTGGCCGACGCGCTGGAGCTGGTCCTCGTCGCCGAGGGCGTGGAGACACCGGAGCAGGCGCGGGCGCTGGTCGACCTCGGCTGCCCGCTGGCGCAGGGCTACCTGTACGGGCGGCCGAGGCCGGTCGGAGAGCTCGTCGCCGAGCTCGCACCCGGCGTCCGGGTGTAGCCGGCCGCCGTCGCCCGCGATACCGCCACGGCGCACGTACGGCCCCGGCCTGCGTGGCCGGGGCCGTCCGTGGAGAGGTGGTGGGCTCAGAAGCTGGACCGGGGCACCCCCATGCCGGGGTCGATGCGGGTCGGGCCCGACGCCGAGGGCTCCACGTCGAAGTCGAAGATCCCGGTGGGCAGGTAGACCGTCGAGCACGAGTTCGGGATGTCGACGACGCCGGAGAGCCGGCCCTCGATCGGTGCGGCCCCGAGGATCATGTAGCCCTGCTCCGGCGTGTAGCCGAACTTGGTCAGGTAGTCGATCGCGTGCAGGCAGGCGCGCTGGTAGGACAGGTGCGAGTCCAGGTAGCGCTGCTCGTCGTCCAGGGTCACCGACGTGCCGGAGAACGCCAGCCAGCGCTCGTACCGCGGGTCGACGTTGCCGGGCAGGAAGATGGCGTTCTCGCTGACGCCGTAGGTCTCCATGCCGCCCTTGATGACGTCGACGTGCAGGTCGATGAAGCCGCCCATCTCGATCGCGCCGCAGAAGGTGATCTCGCCGTCGCCCTGCGAGAAGTGCAGGTCACCGAGCGAGAGCTTCGCGCCGTCGACGAACACCGGGTAGAAGACGCGGCTGCCCTTGGTGAGGTTCTTGATGTCCTGGTTGCCGCCGTTCTCCCGCGGTGGCGCGGTGCGCGCGGCCTCGCCGGCCACCCGGTCGTAGTCGGCGCCCTGCAGCGTGCCCAGGATGGCGTCCTGGGGGAGCGGGGGCAGCGCCAGCGGCGGCACCCGGTCGGGATCGGTGTCGATCAGCGCCTGCTCGCGGCGGTTCCAGCGGGCGAGCAGCTCGGCCGACGGCGCGGTGCCCATGAGCCCGGGGTGGACGATGCCGGTGAAGGAGACGCCCGGGATGTGCCGGGAGGTGGCGGTCTGCCCGGAGAAGTCCCAGATCGTCTTGTAGGCGTCGGGGAACTGGTCGGTGAGGAAGCCGCCGCCGTTCTGCCTGGCGAAGATCCCGGTGTAGCCCCAGCCCTGGCCGGCGAGCGGCCCGGAGTCCTCCTGGGGGATCGGGCCGACGTCGAGGATGTCGACGATCAGCAGGTCACCCGGCTGCGCGCCCTCCACGTGGAAGGGTCCGCTCAGGCAGTGCACCGTCGACAGGGGCGCGTCGCGGATGTCGTCGGCGGAGTCGTCGTTGTGGATGGCGCCGTCGAACCACTCCCGGCAGTCGACGCGGAAGGTGTCACCCGGGCGCACGGTGACGTTGGCCGGGATGTCGGGGTGCCAGCGGTTGTGCCCGACGTACTGCTGCTCGGTGAACTTCTTCGACGAGTCGAGGGGGTACACGACTTTCGGCACGGGGGACCTCCAGGTCACAGGTGGTGCGCGTCCGGGTGCGAGCGGGTGCGGCGTGCGGGATCGGCGTCACCGCCTCTCGTGGGCGGTGGGGGTCCCGGAGCGGGGGGACGGCGGCACGTCGCCCTCCCGCAGCTCCGGCGCGGGCGCCGTCGCCTCGGTGGCCGCCGGTTCGCGCAGCCGCGGGGCGAGCGCCAGCGACGCCAGGCAGATGACGGCGAGGGCGATCGCCGACTCGGTGAGGTAGTCGCCCCAGACGCCGGTGAGCAGCAGGAACGCGGGGATGGCGGCGGTGAACACCCCGGCGACGATGGCCACGAGGCCGGTGAACCGGGTCCACTCCTCCCGCTTGAGCCCGAGGACGACCCAGAACAGCGCCCACAGGACCGCCCAGTAGAGCCAGATCACGCCGAAGGCCGGGTCGTCCAGGCGCCCGAAGTTGAGCCCGGCGTAGACCAGGGCGCAGCAGGCGACGAACGCGGAGAACCAGCCGAGCCCGGTGCCGTCCAGGTCGCCCAGCAGGTTGAACCCGACGTAGAGGTAGGTGAAGCCGAACAGGTACAGGCCCGAGGCGGCGAGGATCGTGTCGGGGTCACCGCCGGAGGTGACGATCAGGAAGGTCGGCGTGAGCACCTGCAGCCCGCCGACGAAGAAGTTCAGCGGCGCGGCCGCGCGGGCGTCCACCCACCCGAGCAGCATCAGCCCGTTCAGGATCAGCACGGCCCCGACGTAGAGCAGTCCGACGCTGGCCATGGGGACGTCCCTTCATCGCGGGAGGCGGAGCGGGCTGCTCGTTCTGGTGGGCGACGCCCGGCTCAGGGCCGGGGCAGGCGGCGGAGCGCGGGGTTGGCGGCGACCGGGGAGCGGCGGGCCGGTCGCGGACCGGGGGAGGACACCACCTCGGGTTCGTCGCGGGTCCGCTCGGTCCGGTCGATCAGGGCGCGCCGCGTGGGGTCGCCGAAGGAGAGGCGCGGCGGGGTGAAGACCCGCACTGCGGCGGACCCGCAGGTGGGGCAGCAGGTGGTCGGCTCGGCGGTGCCGATCGGGAGCGAGCGCTCCGTCAGCCCGTGGTCGTCGCATCGGTACACGTAGGAAGCCATCGCCGTCCTCGTCACTCGCGGTGTTCGAGCAGGCGACCCACGCTCTCGGGGGCCGGAGGACCGGTCAAGGCCTCCGGCGATCCAGCGGCAAGCGAGCTCGTTCCGGTACGTGAGAGCTTGCGCGCGCCCTCACGCAATGTGCGGTCCCGCGCGGGCTCTGCCTCTGAGTGCCGTGGCACTCAGAGGCAGAGCGGCCGCGGACCTGCTGTCGTCCCCGGTCGCTATACCTGGACGGGGACCGGCTCGGGCTCCGGACGCACGGCGCTCCGCTGCACCGATGCCGCGTGCGCCGCGCCGGCGGCGACCACGAGGGCGGCTGCCACGGCGGGGGCGGCGAGCGCGGTACCCGCGCCCAGCGCATCGGCGAGCACGCCGGTGAGCGCGGAGGCGACCGCCTGGCCGACGACGACGGCGGACCCGAGCATCGTCATGGTGGTCGCCGAGCGGCCGGCCGGGCTCAGCGCCGCGGCAAGGCTGTACAGGGTGACCAGCGTCGGCCCGACGCCGCAGCCGAGCACCGCGAGGGCGGCCACGAGCGCCGGCACCGACCCGGCGCACGCGTAGGCGATCGCGCCGGCGAGCAGCAGCGACCCGAAGGCGAGCCACCGCGCCCGCAGCGAGAAGCGCACCGGCAGGGCCGCGGTGCCGAGCGCGAGCACGGCCGACCCGATGCCCATGACGCCGTAGAGCAGGCCGGCGCTGTCGCCGTCGCCGTCGACGGCCAGGAAGCCGGTGAGCGAGGTCAGGGTGGCGCCGAAGAACAGGCCGACGCCGAGGGTGCCGACGACGACGGTGAGCAGCGGGAAGCGGGTGAGCTCGCGGACGGGTGCCCGCGCGGCCGCCGTCGGGTCCGTGCCGGGGTGCAGCCGGCCGGTGGGGTGCAGGGCGAACGCGGTGACGAACACGAACGTCAGCGCCGAGGCGCCGGCGATGGCGACCCACGGGGCGATCGCGGTGGCGAGCAGCCCGACGAGGAAGGGGCCGACGATGAAGACCATCTCGTCGGCGGCGGACTCGTAGGCCATCGTGCCGTTGACCACCCGCTCGCGGCGGTCGTGGTGCACCGACCGGCGGATGATCGCCATGAGCCGGGTGCGTGACATGGGGGCGATCTGCGGTGCGGAGGCGCCGATGAGGACCGACAGCGCCAGCAGCGCGGCGTCGGCCGCGGTGCTCGCGACGACCAGCGGGAAGACGCCCAGCAGGCTCGCGTTCACCAGGCCCACCGGGACGAGCACCCGGCGCTGCCCGAAGCGGTCGACGGCGGCACCGAGCAGGGGGCCGGCGAGTGCGGTGCCCAGGCCGGCGCAGGCGGAGTTGAGGCCGCCGAGGGTCACCGAGCCGCGCTCGGCGACGACGAGGGTGAGGACGCCGACGACCATCATCGCGAACGGCAGCCGCGCGATGAACGCGAGCGGGAAGTAGGAGAGACCGGCGGAGCGGAGCACCGCGGAGTCGGTGGGGCGCGTGTGGAACATGACCTCTGCTGGGCGGATCGGGCGTGCCGCCTTGATCCGCCGGCGGGGCCGGCAGCAGGTAGTTACACACGGACGTTCGGAACGACGACCGAGCCTATCGTGAGTGGGTACCGAGCGTCCTCAGGACGGCAATGTCATGGCGGCCGTCCCGTCATGGCGTCCCTGCGAACGCGGTCAGCATGCCGCCTCCCTAGTTCCGTTGTGATGGTGTTCTGGGGCAGGCTGTGACGCATGCGGCTCAAGCGAAGCAGGAGTCTCGCAACGTCAGGGGAGATTCGACACTCGTCCGCGTCCCGGAGCGGGTGCTTTGGCTCGTTAGTGTCCTGAAGCACCGTTGTGGGCATTGAGCAAAGGACGTAGAGCGGGATGGCGGAAGAAGCCTGGCACGAGGCGCGACTGATCCCTACTTCTGGGATCAACGGTGCGGAAGAGCAGGAGCGTCGCGCAACTTCGGCTCTCCTCGCCGTAGTGACTGCCGTGAGGGAGTTCGGCCGCGGTTTGACGCAGCCGCTCGGTGCACCGGCGGGCAACATCGAAGCCTTCATCGAGGTGCCGTTCCTGCTAGGCGACAAGCGCTGCTACCCCGACGGTTTGATCAGGGTGACGCGTGGCCAGCGGAGCTGGACGGCGCTCGTAGAGGTGAAGACGGGGACCAACGAGTTGGCTCCCGAGCAGCTGGAGAACTACCTCGATATCGCCCGGGACAACGGCTTCGATGCGCTGATCACCATCAGCAACGAGATCCCACCTTCAGCCGACCAGCACCCGACCAAGGTCGACAAGCGCAAGCTTCGCAAGGTCGCCTTGCACCATCTCCCGTGGAGCCAGATCTTGGCCGAGGCCGTGGTCCAGAAGGAGCACCGGGGCGTGGCTGACCCTGACCAGGCATGGATTCTTGGTGAGTTGATCCGGTATTTGGAGCACCCCCGGTCCGGTGCGCTGGAGTTCGAGGACATGGGGCCTTCGTGGGTCGCCGTCCGAGATGCCGTGAGCGCCGGGACGTTGCGTGCCACGGACAAGGGCGTTGCGGACGTAGCAGCCCGCTTCGATGCTCTGCTGAGGTATGCCTCTCTGAGGCTCGGGCGCACCTTAGGCACTGAGGTCGTCCCGGTCGTCAGTAGGCGGGAAGCCGCAGAGCCCGCCCTACGTACTGCGGCTCTTATCGAAGGTCTCGTCAAAGAGGGGCGTCTGAGCGGTGCAATTCGGATCCCCCACGCCGTCGCGCCGCTCAACATCGACCTCGATCTGCGGGCGAGCCGAGTAACTCTTCACGTGGATGTCGACGCGCCACGAGAGGGTCGGTCGACGACGAGGGTGAACTGGCTGGTGCGACAGCTGAAGGCGGCGCCGGATTCGGTTCGTCTGGAAGCGTTCGCCATGCACGCGCGAGGGCCAGGAGCGGCGGATCTGCTCAAGTCGGTTCGCGAAGACGCCAATCTCCTCATCCAGGACCCGAAGAGAGACCTCCGTTCTTTCCGTGTGGCGCTGACCAGCCCGCTTGGAACCAAGCGCGGCCGCGGTCGGGGTGCGGCCATCGATTCAGTGCTGGACGCGGTCGACACCTTCTACGGAGAAGTTCTGCAGCATCTGAAGGCGTGGACGGCTGCCCCGCCGAAGATGCGAGAGGTGGCAGACCTGCCCGGGCAGTCTCGGACGGACCTGGTGAGCACGGCGCTGTCGTCGCAAGACGGGGCGGAGCCGGTCGGCGACGCCGAAGCGGACGCCGCTGCTGACGACTCCGCCGACGAGTCGCAGGAGAAGTCAGTCTCTTAGCGGAGGTAGTCGGTCCCAGCCTTCGTCGGCCTGCGACGGGTCCTACTGACGGGGCGAAGTCCGTAGGACCGTTGCAGGCTGGCGCCGGAGCCTGCTGGCCCCTTGGAGAAGCAATTTCGGTGTCACGCGGTGAGCGGCGGGGCGCCGGCGAGCTCGGCGATGGGGGCGGACCACGCGTCGGGCGCCGTCCAGACGAAGCTGTGCGCGCCGGGGACGCTGCGGAACCGGCCGTCCCTTGCCCGGGAGCTGAGCTCGCGCGCCCAGGCCTCGGTGCAGAGGCGGTCGCGGTCGCCGTGGAGGACGAGCACGGGGCAGTCGACCCGCTGGATCGTGTCCTCCAGGCGGTCGGCGAGGTGGGCGGCCAGGGCGTGCCGGACCCGCCGCAGCCCGGCACGGCGCCGGTCGGGGGTGTGCTGGACGTCGAGCTCCGGAGGCTCGAGCTCGTGGTTGCGCCGCCAGGCGAGCAGGACCCGGCGCATGCTGCGGTAGGCCGGGTCGACGGTCGGGCTGGCGAGCACCAGCGCGCGCACCCGCCCGGGTTCGCGAGCCGCGACGTGGGCGGCGACCTGCGTGCCGCTGGAGTGCCCGACGAGCACCGGGTTCTCGGGCCCGCCGGCGGCGAGCCAGGAGGCGACCGCGTCGGCGTGCTCCACGACGTCCATCGGGTGCGGCGGCTCACCGCTACCGGAGAAGCCGGGCAGCTCGACGAGGTGCGCGCGGGTCCAGGTGCCGAGGGCCTCGACGGCGGGCTGCAGGTAGTTGGCGACGGCGAGGCCCGGGACGACGACGACCTCCGGGACACCGGGGCGAGCCGTGCCGGTCACGCGGCTGCGCAGCACGCCCCACGGGGTGGGGCGGTGCTGCAGCTCGACGGCCGGCGGCACGGTCTACCGGGAACGGCGGTCGGCGGTCATGGTCGGGACGCTAACGGCGGAGCGCCCGGCTCGCGCTGCGGGCGGGGCGCGGCGCTGGTTGAGTGGCCGGTGGCGGTGAGCCGACGCCGTCTGTCCTCGTACCTGGGAGTTCGCGATGTTCAGGAAGAAGACCGCAGCGGGAACCTCGAAGAGGTCGATGGCGCAGGCGCTGGGCGCCGTCGGGGCGGCGTTCGGGGCGATGAGCGTCCTGGCGCCGCGGGCGGTGGCGAACAGCTACGGCGTGCCGGTGACGCCGTCGGGCCTGCAGCTGCAGCGGCTGTTCGGCAGCCGGGCGCTGGTGGTATCCGCGCTGGCGCTGACCGCGAAGACCGACGAGGAGGTCGACCGCGGGCTGGCCGCCGTGGCGGCGATGAACCTGCTCGACACGCTGACCGCGCTCGCGGCGGCGGGCCAGGCGGGTGGCCGGACCACGACGCGGGCGATCACCAGCTCGCTGGCCTACGGCGCGGCGGCGCTGTGGATCCGCTCGCTGAAGGACTGACCCACCCCGCCACCTATCGCCGGTCGCGGGGGCAGCCGCTGCCGTAGATCCCTCCTTCGAGCTATCCAGCACCGCCCGGTGCGCGCCGAGGTCCTCCAGGAAGAGGTCTCGACGACGGATCGGGTGACGCATGAGGGACACGGCAGGCCGACCGGCCGGCAGGGGGTACCGCGGGATCGCGGTCCTGGCGGCCGCGGCACTGGGATTCGGGGGCACGGCCGTCATCGGCACGCTCGCCTCCGCGGCACCGGCGGTGCCGGTTCTCGAGGACTTCGGCCCGGCCGGCGACGGGCTCACCCGCCTCGTCGTCACGCTGGACGGCGGGGTCACCGCCGAGCAGGTGGCGCTGCTGGACGCCCACCCCGCGATCGCGTCGGCGCAGTCGCTGTTCGACGGCTCGGCGCTGGTCGCCGGGAAGGAGCTCGACCCGTCGGTCGTCACCGGGTTGCTGGCCGGCGCCCAGGTGACGCTCTCCGAGCCCGGCGAGGTCTTCGGCGAGTCCGTCTCCGACCCGTACTGGAGCACCTACGGCTGGAACCTCAGCAACACCGGCTCGAACTTCCACGGGCAGAGCGGCGTGGCCGAGGCCGACGTCTCCGCGCCGGAGGGCTGGCGGGCCGGCACCGGGCGGGGCCTCACCGTCGCCGTCATCGACACCGGGCTGGCGGTCAACCACCCCGATCTGCAGGGCGCGCTCTGGACCAACCCCGACCAGCCCTGCGGCACCGGTGACACCGACGCCAACGGCAAGCCGGGCGACTGCCACGGCTGGAACTTCTACACGAACTCCGCCGACGTCACGAACGCCGGGCTGGACAACTCGCACGGCACCACGGTGGCCGGCGCCGCCGGCGCCCGGGCCGGGAACGGCCAGGGCACCGCGGGCGTGGCACCGGACGTCACGATCATGCCGCTGGTCATCGGGGCCGGGCGAGATGTCAACCTGCACCTCGGCGCCGAGGCGATCCGCTACGCGGCGGAGAACGGCGCCGACGTCATCAACGCCTCCTGGGGCGGCCCTGGCGGGGCGGCGATCCTGACCGAGGCGATCGACTACGCGAACAGCCTGGGCGTCGTCGTCGTGGTCGCGGCCGGCAACGACAGCCTCAACCGCGACACCTCGCCGGTGTACCCGGCCAGCATCAACCGGCCCAACGTCATCACCGTGGGCGCCAGCACGGCCGCCGACACGGTCAGCGACTTCTCCGCCTACGGGGCGGGCACGGTGGAGCTGTTCGCCCCCGGGACGCTGGTGTTCTCCACGACGCCCGACGGCTGGTACAAGCTGGTGAGCGGCACCTCGATCGCGGCGCCGCAGGTCGCCGCGGCGGCGGCGCTCTACAAGGGCCTGGACCGCGAGGCGTCCGCACCCGAGGTGGTGCAGCGGCTGCTCGCCGACGTCGAGCCCCTGCCGGCCTTCGCCGGCAGGTCGGTGACCGGCGGACGGCTCTCGCTGACCAAGTTCGGGGAGACCGCGGCGCCGGTGCGGTACCGCTTCACGAACATGACCGCCACGGCCGGGACGGTGACCCCGCAGGTCGTCGCCAGCGGGTCGGTGCCGGGCGGTGCCTACGAGGCGCGGATCTCGCTGGGCATGGAGCACGGCGGCGACGTCCTGGCGCTGACGCAGCACGCGATCGAGCTGAACGGCCAGACGGCGACGACCGACGACGCCGGCGAGGCGCGCTTCTCGCTGGGCAACCGCGAGGGCCTCGGCTCGCTGGCGCTGACGCCGAGCACCGAGCTGGAGGACGGCCGGTACGTGCTGGTGGTCCAGCTGGCCAAGGACGGCGAGGCGCTCGGCATGGCCTACGCCGCGCCGCTGCTGGTCGGCGAGGAGGCGCAGCGCAGCGCGGACCCGGCGCCCGAGCCGTCCCCGGGGACGCCGGTCCCGCCGTCGGGCGGGAGCACGCCGGCGCCGTCGGTCGGCAGCCCGGCGCCCGGTGGCTCGACCCCCGCGCCGGGGACCTCCCCGAGTCCGGCTCCGACCTACCCGACCGCTCCGGCGCCGTCCCTCCCGGGTGCTCCGGCGCCGGGTGCGCCGGCCCCGTCCGTCGGTGCTCCGGCGCCCGGTGGTTCGGCTCCTGCGCCGGGGACCTCGCCGACGCCGGCGCCCGCCCCGTCGTCGCCCGTGGTGGGCGGCGGCCGGACCCCGGACGGCGGCAGCACCGCGCCGACCGCGCCGCAGCCCGGCAGCGAGACGCCGTCGTCGCCGGCACCCTCGGCGCCTGCTCCGGCGGCCCCTGCTCCGACATCGCCGGCCCCGTCGGCTCCTGCTCCTGCGCCGGCGGCACCCCAGCCGGTCACCGGTGGGCAGAAGCAGTACCCGTCGGTGGGGGCCTACCGGATCACCTCGATCTCGCCGTCGGTGGTGAACGCGTCCGGTGGCACCCGGGTGCGGATCAGCGGTTCGGGCTTCCGGTCCGGGGTGCTGGTGCGCGTGGGCAGCAGCACGGCGGTGCGGATCGTCGGCCTCAGCGGCACGGAGATCGTCTTCGAGTCGCCGAAGCTGGTGGCGGGCGTCTACGACGTCCACGTCTTCGCGCCGGACCGCTCGTCGACGGTGCTCGCCGGCGGGCTGACCCTGGTGACGGCGGCGTCGTCGCCGGCCCCCACGTCGCCCACCCCCACGTCGCCCACCCCGACGGCGCCCGCGCCGTCGGCCCCGGGCACCGAGCCCGGGGTGGACGCACCGGGCGGCACCCCGCCGGCCGGGGGGTCCGACGGCACGGTCCGCGGCCCGCGCGGGGAGCGGCTCCTGCCGTCCGCCCGGTTCAGCGCGCTGGCCCGCTCCATCTGGACCGTCGACTGCAGCAGCGGGTGCGGCGGGTTGAGCATCTGAGGTGAGCGACGGCAGCCCCGCGACGACTCCGGTCGTGGCGGGGCTGTCGCGTTCCCGGTGCCGGTCCTCGGCGTCACAGCATCCGGGCCCAGTCGTCGGCCAGGCTCATGCCGTAGCGGTGCCCGGCGCCGGGCGGGTGGTCGAGGGCCGTGACGAGGCCGGCGGTCACCTGCCAGAACGTCACCGCCGGCAGCCACGGCAGGTCACCGCGCGGGGCCAGCACCAGGCCGGGGTGCCATTCCGGGATGGGGTCGTCGTCGTTGCGGACGTCGGTGCACCCGGGGACCGGGGACGAGCCCGCCGATCCCGGCCGCCCGGCCAGCAGGCAGCCGTCGACGCCGCCGACCTCGGTCACCGCCGCGGCCGCGGCGGTCGCACCCAGGCTCTCCCCGAAGATCAGCAGCCGCGGTCGCTCGCCGGCGGGCAGGCTCGCCAGCTGGGCCCGGACCGAACCCAGGAGGGCCGTCGCCGACCGCTCCGCCTGGTCGGTGCCGAGCAAGTACTCCACCCAGCTCGGCCGCTGCGCGTACTGCACGGTCACGGTCGCGAGGTCCCCGCCGGTCAGCTGCTCCAGCGAGGCGACCGCCTCCTCGTCCACCCAGCCCGACCCCGTGGGCACGGCGATCACCACCGTCGAGCGCGCCAGCCCGCCGGCGGCGACCAGCTCCTCGACGGCCAGCCGGGCCCGCGTCTCGTCGGTCGGCGCGTCGGCCAGGTCGATCCGAACGCGGACGGGTGTTCCCGCCGGCACGTCGGGCGCCGCCGCGACGACCGGCACCCAGGCGGGCGCCGCGGCGGCTGCGCGCGGAGGCGCCGCCCCGCACCCGGCCAGCACCAGCACCGCCGCCATGCCGACGGCCAGGCGGGCCGACCGCACCCGCCCGTGGAGCACGTTCCGCACCTCCTCGAGGACGGCGCCGACCAGCCGCGCCGCGCACCACCACGTCACCGCGGTGAGCAGGCCGGCCAGCAGCCGCACCCACAGCGGCGGTTCGAGCAGCCACGGGGTGACGACGCAGACGATGCCGGCCGAGGTGGCGACCACGGCCGCCACCGGATGCCCCCTCACGCCGCCGCCCCGTCCCGTGCACCGGTCACCACACCGGCGATCTCGGCGAGCACCGCCGAGCCCGGGCGGAAGTAGCCGTCGTGCCGCCGGACGTCGTCCGCCGGGATCAGCCGGGCCCCGAACTCCGGGGCCGCCGGGTCCGCACCGTGCCCGAGGTCGCCGACCGCCAGGTGCGGCACGAAGCGGATCCAGTCCTCGGCGCCGCGCGCCGCGAACACCCGCGCGGAGGTCTGCAGCCCCGTGACGTCGGGCGCCCGCGCGCCCGGGCTGGCCAGCAGCACCACGTCGTCGGCGGCCAGCTCCGGCGCCGCCAGCGCGACGACGACGGCGCCGTAGCTGTGCCCGATCACCGTGACGTGCGGCGCCGTCCCCGACCGGAACCGGAGTTCCGCGACGGCGTCGACCAGAGCCGGCGCGGCCGCCCGCGCGAGCCGGCCGGTCGCCGCGTCGACGCCCGGGCCCCGCGGTGACTCGTAGCCGGCCCAGAGGACGACGGCGGTCCGCGGGCCGGCGGCCGAGGCCAGCGACCGGGCCCAACCCCACGGCCGGCGCAGCGGATCGGCGGGGTCGTGCAGGGTGGCCAGGTCGGTGTCGGCGCCCGGGACGAGGACCGCGACGGAGTCCGCCGTGGCCGGGTCGCCGATCGCGACCACGGCACGTCCGCGGCCGGCCGGGTCGCAGCCGAGCACGCGCACCGCGGCGTCGGAACCGGCGGTGAGGCGAGCGGACAGCTCGCCGGCGCAGCGGGGGTCGAGGCGGAGCGGGGCCCCTTCGGAGGAGGCCCGCGGCTGGGCGAGCAGCGACAGGCTGCCGACCAGGGACAACAGCCCCACGAGGAGGGCGAACAGCGGGGTGCGCATGCCGTCCGATCGAAGCTCCGCGAGCGCGCGCCGTCGTCACGCTGCGGAGCCGTCCTGGCGCGCTACCGGCGTCCGACGTGAGCGGAGCGTGCTACTCCGGTAGGGGGCGCACCTGCCCTTCCGGAGGGACGCGGCAGGGCGTTCTGCGTGGCTAGGCTCGCAGCGCGATGAAGCCGACCACCCTGCGCCGCATGACCGCGACCGGCGCCTCCGGCGCGTGGTCGGCGGTGCTCGCGGCGGTCCGGCCGGAGCAGCCGGCGTGGTCGGCGCCGTGGTCGCGGCTCCCGCGGGCCGGGACCGTCGTCCCGGCGCTGTTCGGCCTGTACGGGCTGGTCGTGGCCATCGCGGTCTCGAGCGCGGTGCTCAACGAACGCGGCGGGCTGCTCGGCGGGGTGGCCTTCCTCTACCTGCTGCCGGCGGCCCTCGGGCTCGCCGTCGCGCCCCGCCGTCCGCTCGACGGGTGGCTGGCCGTCACCTGCTGGCTCGTCGTCCTGCGGTTGCTCGTCCCGGCGCCGCCGGAGCGGCTGCCGGTGGTCGAGGTCTGGCACTGGCTGTTCTGGCTGCCGGTGCTGCTGCTCGCCGCGTGGGCCGCCCGCGGCCGCGCGCTACTCGGCGTCGCCCTGGTCTCGGTGGTCGCGCTGCTCCTGTTCGGGATCATCGACGCGGAGGCGGTGGACGCCGGGTCGTGGTCGACGGCGCTGGTGGGGGTGGCGATCCCGCTGGTGCTGGGCGGGGCGCTCGGGGCCCGGCAGCGGGCCCGCGCCGCGCTGGTCGGCGAGCAGGAGCGGGCCGAGGAGGCGCTGGCGCGGCAGGGTGCGCTGGCCGAGCGGGCGCGCATCGCCCGGGAGATGCACGACGTGGTCGCCCACCACATGTCGCTCATCGCCGTCCGCGCCGAGACCGCGCCGTATCGGCTGGACGAGGTGACCCCGTCGGTGCGCACCGAGTTCGCCGAGGTGGCGAGCGCGGCGCGGCAGTCGCTGGCGGAGATGCAGAACCTGCTCGGTGTGCTGCGCTCCGACGACGGCGCCGAGCGGGCGCCCCAGCCCGGCCTGGGTGACCTCGAGGAGCTGCTGCGCGCGGCGCGGGCCGCCGGCGCCGAGCTGCAGTGGGAGCTGCACCTGCCGGAGGCGCCCGCGGCGCTGGGGCTGTCGGCGTACCGGATCGTCCAGCAGGCGCTGGCCAACGCCGCCCAGCACGCGCCGGGTGCGCCCGTGCGGGTGCGCGTCGCCGGGGAAGGCGGGGTGCTGCGGATAGAGGTGGGCAACGGCCGGGGAGCGGCGACGCCGGTCGCGTCGGGCGGGGGGAGCGGTCTGCCCGGCATGCGGGAGCGCGCGGCGGTGCACGGCGGCACGGTGGAGGCGGGCCCGACGGCCGACGGCGGCTTCCGCCTCGTCGCCGAGCTGCCGCTGGCCGCGGGGGTGGACGCGTGATCGGGGTGCTCGTCGTCGACGACCAGTCGATGGTGCGGGACGGGTTCGCCGCGCTGCTGGCCGCCCAGCCGGACATCGAGGTGCTCGGCACGGCCGGCGACGGGCAGGCCGGCGTGGAGCTGACGACCGAGCTGACCGCCCGGGGGCGCGGTCCGGACGTCGTGCTCATGGACGTGCGGATGCCCCGGCTGGACGGCATCGAGGCGACCCGCGCCCTGCTCGGGGGTGCGCTGGACCCGGCGCCGCGCGTGCTGGTGCTGACCACCTTCGACCTCGACGACTACGTCTACGCGGCGCTGCGAGCGGGGGCGAGCGGCTTCCTGCTCAAGCACGCGCCGGCCGCGGAGCTGCTGCACGCGGTGCGGGTGGTGGCGGCGGGGGAGTCGCTGCTGGCGCCCGAGGTGACGCGCCGGCTGATCGCGCACTACCTCGCCACGGGACCCGCGCCCGGGAACGACCGGCGGCCCGCGCAGCTGGAGGCCCTCACGCCGCGGGAGACCGAGGTGCTGGCGCTGGTGGGCCGGGGCCTGTCGAACCGGGAGATCGCCGAGGCGCTGTTCGTCGTCGAGCAGACGGCGAAGACGCACGTCAGCCGGGTCTTCGCCAAGCTCGGCCTGCGAGACCGGGCGCAGGCCGTGGTGCTCGCCTACGAGACGGGGTTGGTCCGCCCGGGCGGGTGACCTCGGGCCGGTGCGGGTCGGGCCCCCGCCGTGGGACGACCTCTTCGCAGCCTCACCCGAGGTGCGTGGCGAACCAGCGCAGCTGGGCGGGGGCGGAGACCGCGAAGGCCTCGCCGACGTAGGCGTCGAAGTGGCCGACGGGCAGCACGAGGAGCTCCTTGGGCTGTCGCGCGCGCTCGTAGTACTCCAGCGTCAGGTCCGCGACGGTGAGGTGGTCCTTCGCGGCGACCACCATCATCAGCGGCGTGGGGGCGATCGCGCCGATGTAGGCACCGGGCTCGTACTCGACGAACATCTCCACCGAGCGCAGGGTGACCTCGTTGCGCCAGTTCGGGGCCCGGTCCTGGACCGGGCCGAAGAAGAAGTCGTGGGTGTCGTCGGTGGGCAGCGCCGCCATCTCGGTCGGGTCCTTCTCGTACGCGACCTGGATCATCGCCGGCGGTTCACCCGCGTAGCGCGCGGCGCGGTCGCCGTCGAAAGCGGCCCGCAGGCCCGCGAAGGCGTCGGCGCGGATGAGCCGGCGTGCATTGGCCAGCCCGCTGACCAGCGGCACCTGGGAGACCACGCAGCGCACCCGCCGGTCCAGCGCGGCGACGACCAGCACGTGTCCGCCGCTGTAGCTGGAGCCCCACACGCCGATGCGATCGGGATCGGTCCACGGCTGGGTGGTCGCCCAGGTGATCGCCGTCCGGTAGTCGCGGATCTGCTGCCAGGGGTCGATCTCACCGCGCGGCGTGCCGTCGCTGGCGCCGAGGTTGCGGTTGTCGTAGACGAGGACACCCAGGCCGCCCGCGGAGAAGTGCGCGGCGTAGTCGTCCAGCAGGTGCTCCTTCACGGCGGAGAAGCCGTGCGCCATGACCACCAGCGGAGCCGGCCCGTCGACGCCCTGCGCCGGGTAGTGCCAGCCGCGAAGCGTCACGCCGTCCTCGGTCGCGAACTCGACGTCTTCCCGCATGACTCCTCCTCCTGCGGCCCCGGCGGGCCTCCCGGTCGGAACCCTGCTCCGCGCCGGGGCCCCTGTCGTGACGATCCCTGCAGGTCCCTTGTCGATCCGTGCACGCGTCGGCCCTTGCGCGCGGGGTGGTGCCCCCGGTTCCATGCGGGACGACGGCAGCGTGGCCGGCGGCGGGAGGTCTCCATGGCCCTGGCAGCGGAGCGGTGGCGCCCGGAGTCGCTGCCCGAGGCCGACCGGGTCGATGCCCTGCTCGACCTGATCAGCGCGACGCACCTGCCGTGGTCGTTGACCCCGGGGGACGAGGCGCCCGTCGGGACCGATGCGCTGGTCCGCTACCGGATCGGCGACCTCGCGCTCGTCGACTGCCGCTGCGGCCCGTGCAGCGGGCACCGTGGCCCGTCGCAGCTGGCCGCGACCGACGAGGACGCCGTCGGGGTCCTCTTCGTGCGGGCGGGGGAGGAGCACGTGGAGGTGGGCGGCGAGCGCTCCGTGCTCCGGCCGGGGTCTGCCTTCGTGTGGCGCAGCGACGAGCCGGTGCGCTTCCGGGTGCCCGGGCGGCTGCACAAGTGGACGCTGCTGGTGCCGCGGAGCCGGTTCGCGGCCGACGTCGAGGGCGGCCGGGTGCTGGAACCCGCGGCGGCGGACCTGCTGGCCGGGCTGCTGGGCAGCACCCTCCGGACGGCCGGCGCGCTGGACCCCCGGCTGGCGGTGCCGGTGGCCGACGCCGCCGTCGGGCTGCTGACCGAGGCGCTGCCGGGGCGGGGACCGGCCGAGCCCTCACCCGATGCGGCGTGGCTGCGGATCACCGCCTACGTGCGGGCGAACCTGCGCGACCCCGACCTGACGCCGGAGCGGATGGCGGGCGCGGGATACGTCTCGCTGCGCGCGCTCTACGTGCTCTTCGCGAAGCGCGGCGAGACACCGGCTCGGTACGTGCGCCGGCGGCGGCTGGAGGCGGCGCGCCGCGAGCTGCAGCGTCGAGGCACCGGGGTGAGCGTCGCGGAGGTCGCCCACGGCTGGGGGTTCCGCGACTCGGCCACGTTCAGCCGCGGCTTCCGTGCCGCCTACGGCCTGACGCCGGACGACGTGCGCCGGGGTGCCTGCGGGGCCGGGCGGGCACGTACGCCGCTGCCCTCCTGAGCATCACTGCCGTGCACGTGGTCCGGTCTCGACACCGCGGGAACGGCACGGCAGCATCCGGCGACGTGACCGCTCCCGGACCCCACCGCTTCGTGGCCCACGTCGTCGACGAGTCGACCAACAAGATCCACGAGGACGACGTCGCGCGGCGGTACGGCTTCTCCGGGGCGCTGGTGCCCGGCGTCGAGCTGTTCGCCCGCACGACGACACCGCTGGTGGCGGCCCGGGGGACCGAGTGGCTCTCCCGGGGCTGGATCGACCTGCGTTTCCGGCGGCCCACCTACGACGGCGACGAGCTGCTGGTCGAGCCGGCGGACGGCCGGCTCACGGTCAGCGACCCCGCTGGGGAGGTGCGGTGCGTCGGCTCGGCCGGGCTCGGCGCGGACCGGCCCGATCTCACCGGCTACCGGCAGGTGGACCCACCGCCCGAGCCGGTGGCCGACCCGGTCATCGGCCCGATGGGCAGCGTCACCGAGGCCGGCACCGTGGCGCGCAACGACTGGTACCTGGACGTGATCGGCGAGCCGCTGGACCTGTACCGGCGGGAAGCGCTCGTCCATCCCGGGCTGCTGCTGCGGCTGGTCAACGAGCTGCTCATGCGCAACGTCGCCCTGGGGCCGTGGATCCACACGTCCAGCGACTGCCACTTCCTCGGCGTCGCCCGGCTGCCGGTGGTGCTGACCGCGCACGGGCGGGTCACCGGCGTGGGGCGCCGTGGCCGCCACGACGAGGTGCGGTACGACGCGCTGGTGCTGGCCGGCGACGAGCCGGTGCTGCACGTGCACCACACCGCGCTGTACCGGCTCGACGCGGCCTGATCCCCGGCCGGCTCGCGGACGACCACGCGATCGGCTGCGCGGCGTCTCCGATCTCGTTGCCGTGATCGCGTCCACGGCCCGCCGGCTCGTTGTCGCTCGACCGCTACGCCGGTCGCGGCCGGGACGGTGCCGAGGAAGGGTCCACGCCGCGGCAGTCGCGCAGGTAGGCCTCCCAGTCCCAGCCGGCCAGGAACCCGCGGGCGGCCCGCTCGCCGGCCGCGACGAGCCGGGCCCGCTCGGCCGGGTCGATGTCGAACTCGGTGAGCCCGGTGCCGACGGTGCCGATCGAGAAGGCGCGGCGGCGGACGCAGGGGGAGGCCAGGTAGGTGCGGTCCCGGCCGGTGACCGTGGTGGCGACCAGGGAGTCCAGCAGCCGCAGCGGGGGCGGCAGGTGCCGGACGCCGAACACCGAGACGTCCTCGTCGGCGAGCGTGTCGCCCACCCCCACGCCGAAGGTCGGCCAGCGGGGCGTGGCGGCGTCGGTGCGGTCGAAGGTCTCGATCGGGAAGTTGGACAGCACCCCGCCGTCCACCAGGGTCGACCTCCGCCCGGTGCGCGGGTCCCGCAGGCTCCGGGGCGCGAAGAAGTAGGGGATCGCCAGGGACGCGCGGACGGCGTCGGCCACCGGCTGGCGGTCGGGATCCAGGCCGAACTCGCGGTAGTCCCACGGCAGTCGCAGCAGCCGGCCCCGGGTGACGTCGGTCGCCGTCACCACCAGCCGGTAGCGCTGCCACGGCTCCAGCGCGGGGTCGTCCCCGGGGTCCTCGCGGCGCAGGTCCCCGAAGGTCACGACGCCGAGGTCGGCCAGCTCCCGGCGCACCCACTCGGTGATGTAGCGGCCCGGGTGCAGCCCCGACCGGAGCAGCAGCCCCGCCGCCGGCGCCAGCAGCGGCACCGGCGCCCAGGAGTCCGGGATGCGGTCGTACTCCAGCCGGGACTCTGCTGCCCGGATCCCGTCGGCGGAGAGCCCGGCGGCGAGGAACGCGGCCAGCACGGCGCCCGCCGAGGAGCCGGCCACCCGCTCGAACCGGTACCGGCCCAGCAGCTCGACGGCGGCGCCCGTGAGCGCGATCCCCTTGACCCCGCCGCCCTCGAGCACCAGGTCGGCCGGCAGGGGTCGCGGCGAGGTCATGCCCCACCGTAGGGGCGTCGCACCCCGTCGGCGCTGCGGTCAGGACGAGCCCCGCGGGGAGCCTGAGCGCGGCGGCATGTCCGGACGGGCGCGCGCCCCTCGGCTTCCGGGCTGCTCAGACCAGTTCGGGGACGCGCAGGTGGTGCAGGACGAGGTCGAACTCGGCGACATCGGTGGCCGACATGCGCAGCCCGCGGCGGAACTCGTCGCGGATGTACGTGGCCCGCTGGCGGGAGGCCTCCATGGAGCGGCGGTCGGCGTAGACGGCGGTGAGGGCGTTGTCTCCGGTCTGCCGGTCGAGCATGAGGCTGAGGCTGCAGAAGCCGGGCATCTCGTCCATCCGCGGGACGAGGTCGGTGCGGAAGACGTGGAGGACCTTGTCGAGGGTGACCGGGTCGACGCGGGACCAGGTGACCCGGGCGCAGGATTCGTCGCCGGCGGGGTGCAGCCGGTGCATCGCCACGATCTCCCACTCCCGCACCTCGGGTGCGGGAGCACCGAACTGCTTCGTCGCCTGCTCGCGCATCCGCTGGACCGCCTCGCGGGTCGCGGCCATCGCCTCTTCGCTCTCCCAGGCGGTGGTGACGATGCAGCGGCCGGAGCTCCGGTCGCAGAGCATCGACAGCCCGACGTAGCCGTCCATGTCGCCCACGGCGGGCATGACGGTGTCGCGGACGTCGGCGATGCCGGCGTCCAGGCGGTTCGGGTCGGCGGTGATCGTGGTGCTGCGGGCGTACATGCGCACTTCCTTCCGCGGGCAGGCGCGGCGCCCGGCGACGTCGCCGCGCGAGTCATGGTGCTCGGCTGCCCGGCGGTGTCAACGGGTTCGCGTGCGGGGCCGCGCCTGTGGCGGCACCGTCGAGGCCACGCGGACGGCGGCGACGGCGCGCGCCACGATCAGGCCGACGCACCGCCGTCCTGACCGGGAACGGCTAACGGGGGACGACGGTGACCGGACACCGTGAGCCCGGGGCCCGGCTGAGCCGGGCATCGGCGGTGACGACGGCGCAGCCGAGGGCCTCGGCGAGGGTCACGTAGGACGCGTCGTACGCCGACATGTTGTCTCCCAGCTGCCAGATGCGCTCGAGCAGTGGGGCCACCGGATGGCGGACCACGCCGAGTCGGCGCCAGGTGTCCAACGCGGCCCATGCCCGTTCGTCGGTCACCGCCCCTGCGGCGACCTGCCGACGCATCCCGTTGACGATCTCGGAGTCGATGAGATGGGGGACGTGGAGCTGCTCGCCGGCCATCAGTTCCCGAGCCGGTCCGGCGTTGAGCAGTGCCGAGAGTGCGGCCGAGGCGTCGACCACGATCACCGGGCGGCGCGTCCGGACTGCACGCACTCGACGATCGTGGCCGGGTCGACGTCCAGGTCCGGCAGCTCGCCGAGCAGCGAGGGGTTGTCCGCTCGACGCGAGGTCTCGGCCAGTTCACGTATCGCGAGAGCGCTGACGGAGAGTCCGCTCCGCGCAGCGAGGCGCTCCAGGCGTTCCACCACGTCGTCCGGGACGTTGCGGAGGTAGAGCGTCCTCATGTCGCACAATGCTAGCAATCTGCTTGCGGAACGCAAGCCTCGCTCGAGGCCGGCCGGGCGTTGCGGTGGGCAGCAGTCCGCGGAGCTCGGGGCGGGTGCGTCGGGCGAACGGACGGCCGGGAGGTCCGGGACCGCCGGGACTCCGCGTCGTCCGTCCGGGTGACGGCTGGGTCTGCCGGGGCGGGAGCGCGCCTTTCGTGTCGGTGGCGTCCGTTACTCCTTCGCTGAGCCGGGGACGTCCGGCAGGCTGCCGGCGACGGGGACACGGGGAGGCACGGGGCGATGCAGCGACTCGACGGACGGCTGGTGCTCAGCCCGACCGATCTGACGCACCACCAGGAGTGCCGGCACCTGACCCGGCTGGACCTCGGGGTGGCCGCGGGGGAGTGGGTGGCGCCTTCGGACGGGGCGACGCTGGAGACGCAGTTCGTCTTCGACCGCGGTCTCGAGCACGAGCGGAAGTACCTGGCGTCGCTGGTCGCGGCCGGTCGGACGGTCGCCGAGATCGCGGCCGCCTCCGGTGCCGACGGCCGCCGGAAGGCCGAGGCCGCGACGGTCGAGGCGATGCGCAGCGGCGTCGACGTCGTCTACCAGGGGACGTTCTTCGACGGCGCCTGGGGCGGGCAGGCCGACTTCCTGCTCCGGGCCGAGGTGCCGTCGCTCTTCGGCGACTGGTCGTACGAGATCGCCGACACCAAGCTCGCCCGCAAGCTGAAGGTCGCCGCGCTGCTGCAGATGGCGACCTACGCCGAGCGGCTCACCGTGCTGCAGGGCGTGGCACCGGAGCGGATCTCCGTCGTCACCGGGGACGGCGAGTCGCGGCCGTGGCGGCTGGTCGACGTCGCCGCCTACGCCCGCCGCGCGCGGGCCCGGCTGGAGACCTTCGTCGCCGCGCCGCCGTCCACCACTCCCGCGCCGGTCGCCTACTGCGACCAGTGCCGGTGGGCATCGCGCTGCGATGGCGAACTGCGGGACGCCGACGACCTCGGCCTGGTCGCGGGCATGCGCGGCGACCACCGCGACGCGCTGCGCGCCGTCGGCATCGGGACGCTGGCGGCGCTGGCCGCCGCGTCGCCGGAGCAGCTCAAGGCTTCGGGCATCGGTGCCGACGCGCGGACCCGGCTGCAGCAGCAGGCCGCCGAGCAGCTCAAGGAGCGGACGACGGGGGAGTCGTCACGGACGCTGCTCACCCCGGTCGAGGGACTCGGGCTGCTCCGGCTGCCGCCGCCCAGCGCCGGCGACCTGTACCTCGACTTCGAGGGCGACCCCTGGTTCGAGGACGGCGCGGGCATCGAGTACCTCGCCGGCATCGGCGACCGCTCCGGCGGGTTCACCGCGCTGTGGGCGCACGACCGCCCCGCGGAGAAGCAGCTGGTCGCCGACCTGATCGACCGGATCGTCGCCACCGCGCAGGCCGACCCGGCGATGCACGTCTACCACTACGCGCCCTACGAGGTGACCGCGCTCAAGAAGCTGACCGGCGGCTACGGCGTCCGCGAGGCGGAGCTCGACCAGCTGCTGCGCGAGGAGCGGTTCGTCGACCTCTATCCCGTCGTCCGGCAGTCGATGCGGATCAGCAAGGAGTCGTACTCGATCAAGAAGGTCGAGGCGTTCTACGGGCGTTCGCACGCCGGCGCGGTCGCCAGCGCGCTGGGCAGCGTCCTGGAGTACGAGGCCTGGCTGGACGACGGCGACCAGGCGCGGCTGGACGGCATCGAGGCCTACAACAAGGACGACGTCGACTCGACCCGCGAGCTGCACGACTGGCTCGAGGAGCAGCGCGCCGGGCTGGAGGCGCTGCACGGGACGCTGCCGCGGCCGACGGTCGAGGTGAAGGCGCCGGACGCGAGGGTGACCCAGGCGCAGGCCGACGAGCTGGTGCTGACAGCGCGGCTGCACGACGCCGGGCACGAGCTGCTGGGTGACCTGGTCGGCTGGCACCGCCGCGAGGATCGGCCGGCGTGGTGGGAGGTCTACCGGCTGCAGGACCTCGACGCCGAGGAGCTGGAGCGGGACGGGACGGCGCTGGGCGGGCTCTCCTTCGTCGGGTACCTCGGGCCGGAGAAGAAGAGCTCGCTGTACGAGTACGCCTTCCCGGTGCAGGACACGAAGCTCTCCGCCGGCGACGACGCGCTCGACGTGGACACCGCGAAGAAGGTCGGGACGGTCTTCGAGCTGGACGCCGCGGCCGGGCGGCTGGTGCTGAAGACGACGGCTCCCGAGCCGCCGCGGCCGCGCGGGCTCGGGCCCGGTGGGCCGCTCAACACCGCCGGCCTGCGGGCGGCGATCGCCGACACCGGTGGGGACGTGCTGGCCGGCCGCGACTGCCTCGGCCAGGCGCTGGTCGAGCGTCGCGTTCCCGCGGGAACGCGGCTGCGGGAGGGCGAGACGACGACCGACGCCATCGTGCGGCTCGGCCTGGCGCTGGACGGCGAGGTGCTGGCGATCCAGGGGCCGCCGGGGAGCGGCAAGACGACGGCCGCCGCCGCTCTGATCCGGGAGCTGCTGGACGCCGGCAAGAAGGTGGGCGTCACCGCGACGTCCCACGCGGTCATCGGCAACCTGCTCAAGGCGGTGGGGCGGCCGGCGCTGCAGAAGTGCGACGAGAGCCAGCACTGCGGGGCGCCCGGCGTCGCCTGGTCGGCGGACAACGGCGTCGTCGCCCGGGCGCTGGCGGACGGCAGTGCCCGGCTGGTCGGCGGGACGGCGTGGTTCTGGACCCGGGCCGATGTGGCGCAGGCCGTCGACGTGCTGGTGGTCGACGAGGCGGGGCAGTTCTCGCTGGCCAACGCGGTCGCCGTGGCGCGGGGCGCGCGGTCGATGGTGCTGCTGGGCGACCCGCAGCAGCTCGCGCAGCCGTCGCAGGCGGTGCACCCGGCTGAGTCCGGGGCCTCGGCGCTCGAGCACCTGCTCGACGGCCACGCCACCATCCCGCCCGACCGTGGGGTGTTCCTGGACCGCTCGTACCGGATGCACCCGGACCTCACCGCGTTTGTCTCCGACCTGGCCTACGAGGGCCGGCTGGAGGCGGCGGACGGCCGGGAGCGGGTGGCGGTGCTGGGGGAGGGGCCTCTGTCCGGAAGCGGGCTGCGGGTGCACCCGGTCGAGCACGTGCTGACGGCGGCGGACAAGAGCCAGCAGGAGGCCGACGCCGTCGCGCGGCTGTGGCACTCGGTGCAGGGCTCGATGTGGCGCAACCACCTGGGGGAGGAGGCGCCGATCGGGCCCGCGGACGTGCTCGTGGTGGCGCCGTACAACCTGCAGGTCGCGCTGATCAAGGCGGCGCTGCCGGACGGCGCGCGGGTAGGCACCGTGGACAAGTTCCAGGGCCAGGAGGCGCCGGTGGTCATCTACTCGATGACGAGCACCAGCGCCGACGACGCACCGCGGGGGGTGTCGTTCCTCTACGACCTGAACCGGCTGAACGTGGCGGTGTCGCGGGCGCAGGCGCTGGCCGTGGTGGTGCTGAGTCCGCTGCTGCTGGACGCGCCGGTGCGGACGCCGGAGCAGCTGCGCCGGGTCAACGCGCTGTGCCGGCTGGTGGAGTCGGCGACCGTCGTCTGATCCCGACCGCGGTGCGCGGGCCGGTGCGGGCGCGTGGTGTGATGCCAGTCAGGTGATGTCCGGGTCGGCGCTGGGGCCGGTCCGCTCGGCAGGAAGGTGGGCTCGTGGCCGGTACCGGTGAGGTTCAGCTCGAGGTGGACGGCGGCGTCGCGATCGTGACGCTCAACGCCCCTGACCGGCGCAACGCGCTGACGCCCGGGATGGCCGACGAGCTGATCGCGACGTTCGACGAGGTAGACGCCAAGCCGGAGGTCGGCGCGCTGGTCATCCGCGGTGTCGGCAAGTCGTTCTGCGCGGGGGGCGACGTCGCGACCCTGACCTCGGCCGGCAAGGACCCGGCGGCCCCGGACGCCTACGAGGGCATGGGGAAGATCTACGACTCCTTCTACCGGCTGGGCCAGGTTCGCGTTCCCACCGTGGCCGCCGTTCGCGGCTCGGCGGTGGGCGCCGGCATGAACATGCTGCTGGCGACCGACCTGCGGATCATCGCCCGTGACGCGCGTCTGCTGGCCGGCTTCCTCAAGCGCGGGATGCATCCGGGTGGTGGGCACTTCGTCATCCTGTCGCGGCTGATCGGCCGCGAGGCGGCAGCGGCGATGGCGCTGTTCGGCGAGGAGATCAACGGGGCCAAGGCTGTGGAACTCGGGCTGGCCTGGGAGGCGCCGGACGACGCCGCGGTCGAGGACCGGGCGCGTGATCTGGCTGCTCGGGTGGCCGCCGACCCGGAGCTGGCGCGGATCGCGGTGAGCAACTTCCGCAAGGAGGCCGTCACCGGCGCGATCCCCTGGGACGTCGCCATGCAGTCCGAGCGCCCCGCCCAGATGTGGTCCATGCGCCGCTCGGCTCAGTAGCCGGGCAGCCACCGCCGCAGCTCGCTGTCCACCGCGGCCGTGGCGTTCAGCGAATATCCAGCGAAAGCTGTCGATCCCCGCCCGCCACCTGCTGCCGCAGCGGGTGGCGTCCGTGCCCGTCGGCGTCCTCTGCCCTGGGCGGTGCCGTTAGATCGGAGGCTCGACGGGTTTGCTCCTGCAGCCAGCTGCGGGTGAACGTGTACCGCTCACGGCGCAGCGGCTGCAGGTAGGGGTCCAGGAGCGTGAGCAGGGCCGCGGGCGTGACGTCGTCCGGGCGCAGCAGGTGGGCCGAGGCGGCGATGCGGTGCAGGTGCGCGGCGTCGCCGTCCCGGCCGGCGACGAGCAGGGGGCCGAGCCGGGCCGGCCAGCCGTGCGGCATGGGCTGGTCCGACCCGAAGTCGAGGACGCCGAGCCGGCCGTCGTCCATCAGCCGGATGTTGCCGGGGTGCGGGTCCCCGTGCAGCCGACGGGCCCGTGAGGGGCCGGAGGTGAACAGGCGCGCGAGGACCTCGCCGCAGCGGTCGCGGTCCTCCTGGGTGCCAGAGGCGATGACGCGCGACCGGGGAGTGCCGTCGATCCACCGGGTGACGAGCACCTCGCCCTCGACGGCCAGCACCTCGGGCACGAGCACGTCGGGGTCGCCGCGGTGGGCGTCGCCGAAGGCGGTCTGGGCCTCTGCTTCGCGGGCGTAGTCGACCTCCTCGACGAACCGTCCGCGGAGCTCGGCGAAGAGGTCGCGGACGTCGAGGTGCGGGACCGCGGCCTTCACCAGCGGCGACAGTCCGTGCAGCATGCCCAGGTCGGCGACCAGCGCCTCGGTGGCGCCCGGGTACTGGACCTTGACGGCCACCGGCGTGCCGTCGGACCAGGTGGCGCGGTGAACTGCCCGATGCTGGCGGCCGCGGCGGGCCGGTCGTCGAAGTCGCGGAACCGCTCCCGCCACCGCGGTCCGAGTGACAGGCTCAGCTGCTCGTGGACGCGGACGGCCGGCATGGGCGGCGCCGCCTCCTGCAGCCGGACGAGCGTCTCGCGGTACAGGCCGGCCAGCTGCTCCGGGAGTGCGGATTCCATGGCGGAGAGCGCCTGGCCCATCTTCATCGCGCCGCTCTTGAGGTGGCCGAGCGTGGCGAACAACTGCTCGGCGGTGCGCTGCTGCACCTGCTCCGCGACGAGTTCGGCGGGGCGGCCGGCGAGGCGCTTACCGAGACCGAGGGCGGTGCGGCCGGTGTACGCGGCCGGCAGTGCGGCGAGACGGGCCGTCCGGGCGAGGCGTCCTCGCGCCGGCGTCCCCTCGTCCTGACCGGGCATGGCTACCAGGGGGTGGTCGGCTGGAGGACGGCCTCGGTGAGCGCCTGGGTGCGCAGGTGCGTGACCTCCTGGTACTCGGGGTCGGCGACCATGCGGCTGAACGCCTCGCGGGAGGGATAGCGAACGAGGAGGACGGCGTCCCAGTCCTGGCCCTGCTCGGCCACGAGCGGCGTGCCACCGTCGCCTGCGTAGAGGACCTCGCCCCCGTAGCGGGGGAGGAAGGTCTCGGACAGGGCCTTGGCGTACTCGTCGTAGGACTCGCGGCCGCCCTCGGCGAAGCGGAGCGGGTTCAGCATCACGACCGGACCGCCGGGGTCGTCCTGGAGGTAGCGCTTGAGGTCTGCACCGCGGGGGTCGATCGCCATGGGCAGACGCTACTGGCGCTCCTCCTGGGGCAGCGACGCCCGTCAGACCGTTTCCGGGACCCGCAGGTGGGCGACGGCGAGGTCCATCTCGGCGATGTCGGTGATGCGGGCGCCCATGGCCTGGGCGAACTGCTCGCGCAGGTGCCGGGCGTGCTTGCGGACCAGGGCGAGTGCGTCTCGGGTCTCGAAGGCGGTGACGCTGACGGTGCGGCCGGTGCGCCGGTCGACCAGCATGCTCAGGCTGTCGAAGCCCATCAGCTCCTGCAATCGCGGCATGAGGTTGTGCCGGTAGGCGTCGAGGAGTTCGTTCAGGCGGTTCGGCGGGATGCGGGCCCAGGTGACCTGGGCGCCGGCACCGTCCCCGGCGGGGCGTTCCCGGTGCAGGACGGCGATCTCCCACTCCTGGATGTCGAGGCCCTGGGCGCCGAGGGCCTGCATGAGCCGGATAGGGTGGACGTCCTGGGTGGCGGCGCGCATGGCGTCGGCGTCGGCCCAGGACGTGGTGACGATGCAGCGGCCGCTCTCGCGGTCGGTGAGCATCGACAGGCCGATGCAGCCGTCGATCTGCTGGATCGCCGGCATCACCTCGTCACGGGTGAAGGCGATGCCGGCGTCGAGGTTGTCGGGGTCGGCCTTGATGGTGGTGGATCGAGCGTGCATGCCGCCGCACCTTCCGCTCGTGGCGGCGCCCCGGTGGCATCGCCACTGGGGGTCACCCTGGCCGTGATCGATGTCCGCCGCAATGCCCGTCGCGGCCTGGCCGTGGAGCGCCGCGCGGCCGGCTGAGCCTGGGCGCGCCGGTCATCGGGATGCCGGGCTCGGACACGGGCGTCCCCTGCGGTTGGTCCTGCGTCCTTCCCCGTCTTCCGGCGCGCTCGCGGCAGGTCCTTCGGTCGTTCTCGGCCGGGTTCGACCGTGCCCGGCAGCACCCTGCGGTGGGGACGCCGAAACTGTCGTCCTGAACCAAGGGAGCTACGCAGCGTTGTCCGGCATGCCGTCCAGCGGGAGCTCCCGCCCGATGACCACCGGCAACCTGATGGCCGACTGCGAACGCTGGTGCCGGGACAACCTGCGCCGCCGGGAGGTGCCGGCTGCGAGCGGGACGACGCTCCGCCTGGTCGCCGCTCCGGTGGCTCCGCCGCCGGCCGCACGCCGTGGCAGTTCCCGGCCCGGCCCCGGTTGGCCAGGCATTCCGGTCGCGCGCACCGGCAGCTGAACCCAGCCGTTGCTGAAGGCGCCGGCACCGCAAGGAGGTCGTGCGCGGTGCGGTCGGCTGGGACGCCTGCGAACGGCGGGCGGGACGGCGAGGGGCAGATCGCCGCCTTCGGTGAGGAGCTTGCCCACGTCCGGGCGCGCGGCCTGGACAGCCTTGATCTACGCCTCAGCGGACACGGCCCGGTGATCACGCCGATCCTCGATCTACTGGCCCGCAGCTACTGCGACACCTGGACAGGGGCGCGTGTGCCGCTCATCGAGCTGCTGCTGACCAACGGCTTGGCGGCATGGCGCGCTCAGGGGTGCCGGAGCGAACCCGAGGTGATCGAGCGCCTGTTCTTCGCACGGGTGGGCACGCCGCCGAAGGAAGGCCTGCCCGGCCCGCTGTTCGACGCGGCGCGGTACATCCGTGTCTTCCCGGGCGTCGGGCCGGACGACCTGATCCGCAACGGCACCTTCACGGACAGTCAGACGGCGCTGGCCGTCTGCAAGACGACGGGCCGGCTGGTTGTGTCGGATCCGAGCGTCGGGGAACGGCCACGACAATCCGACGTCTGGATCCAGGTCATCGGCTCACCAGGGCTGACGCAGTTCGCGCCGCTCACCTACGGCGACATCGACCAGGCTGCGTTGGACCAGCTACCACAGTGTGAGAACGTCCCGTAACAGCAGTTGACTCCTCTCACTTCCGGCTGGCCCTTCTCCGCCTGTAGTCGCGCGCCCCAGGGCTTCGAGGCAGCCCAACTGGCAGGATCCACTGATGTCCGGACGCGTCAACCGCGTCCCTGAGGCCTTCGACCCGCTCGTCGGACCTCAGGCTCGACGAGGCTCGGCGACTGAATGCTCCTGACCGCAATGCCGCACCCACACCATCGGTCGATAGGAAGGGCGACCATTCTGAGCTATAATTGAGTCGGTAGAGCAAAATAGTCGTACACCACTGAAAGAGAACTGCAGAGCATGGAAAACCGCAAGATCACACTGGCTCAGTTGGAGTCCTTCCTCTTCAAGGCTGCCGACATTCTTCGCGGCAAGATGGACGCCTCTGAGTTCAAAGAGTTCATCTTCGGCATGCTCTTCCTGAAGCGTCTGTCGGACGAATTCGATGCGAAGCGCCGGCAGTTGAGGACGCAAGACTTCGCCCACCTCAAAGAACAGCCCGAACTGATAGAAGAGCTGCTTGAGGACAAAACGTCATACGGTGACACCTTCTTCGTGCCGCCTCGGGCCCGCTGGCATGAATCGTGGGTCGACGCAAACGGCAACGTGGTGCCGGCCCTGAAGGACCTCAAGCAGGACATCGGCAGCATGCTCAACAAGGCTATTGCTGCAATCGAGGATGAGAACGACGCGCTCGCCGGCGTACTCAAGAACAACATTGACTTCAATGCCGTCAAGGGTAAGACTAAGATTCCGGACCAGAAGTGGAAGGATCTGCTCGACCACTTCAACCAACCCGATTTCGTACTCGTCAACGACAACTTCGAGTTCCCGGATCTTCTGGGTGCGGCCTACGAGTACCTGATCAAGTACTTCGCAGACAGTGCCGGAAAGAAGGGCGGCGAGTTCTATACGCCCGCAGAAGTCGTGCGCCTACTTGTCGAGATAACCAACCCTCAGGCCGGCAACGAAATCTATGACCCCACCGTCGGCTCGGGCGGCTTTCTGATTCAGTCGCACCAGTACGTCGAGGAGCAAGGACAAGACGCTAACGACTTAGCGCTCTTCGGGCAGGACTCCAACGGCACCGTTTGGTCGATCTGCAACATGAACATGATCCTCCACAACATCACCCGCTTCACGATTGAAAACGGCGATACACTCGAGGATCCGCTCATCCTGCAGGGCGGACAAGTCCGCCGATTCGATCGCGTCCTGGCGAATCCCCCCTTCTCTCAGAATTACAGCCGGGCCAATATGAAGTTCACCAACCGCTTCCGCGAGTGGGCCCCGGAGACTGGCAAGAAGGCCGACCTCATGTTCGCCCAGCACATGCTGGCGAGCCTGAAGCCAAGCGGAATGATGGCGACCGTCATGCCCCACGGTGTACTCTTCCGCGGCGGCAAGGAGAAGCTCATCCGAGAGTTGTTCGTCAATGATGACGTCATTGAGGCGGTCATCGGCTTGCCGCCCAGTCTCTTCTACGGCACCAATATCGCCGCTTGCGTGCTGGTGTGCAACAAGAATAAGCCCGAACACCTCGCCGATAGAATTCTGTTCATCAATGCGGATCGCGAATTTGCCGAAGGGAAGAATCAGAACCGTCTTCGTCCCGAGGATATCGAGAAGATCAAGCATATTTTCAATCACAAGGTTGAGATCGACGGCTACTCACGTCTCGTTGAGGTGGCTGACATCAAGAAGCTGCACGACTACAACCTCAACCTCCGGCGCTACGTCGATAACACGCCCGAGGCAGAGCCGGAGGACGTCCAGGCCCACCTCATCGGTGGCGTCCCTGAGGTAGAGGTCGTGGCGCTGCAGCCACAGCTCAGAAAGTTCACGGTCGACGACGCTTGTGTGCTAGCTGCGGCTCGGCCTGGTTATCGACTCTTCCACGAGGACATCTCCAACCTGCGGGACCTTCGTCTGCGCCTCGAAGCCCAGCCAGGCATCGACAACACCTTCCAACGGCACAAGGCTCTGTTGGAGGACTGGTGGACGGTGGCTCGCGATGACTTCAGTCAGTTGTCAGACGGGCGAAGCATCCCTGACGTGCGCCTCGAACTGCTGACTTCGCTCCGGAACCGGCTAGTGGAGGCCGGCGTCCTGGATGAGTTCCAAAGCGCTGGCGTATTCGTCAACTGGTGGCAAAAAATCCGCTACGACCTCAAAACGATCGTCTCGACCGGATGGCACCAGAGCCTCATCCCCGACACGTACCTTGTCGCTGAATACTTCCGCGCTGAAGCCGACGAGATTAGCAACCTCAACGAGCGAATCGACACCTTGACGCAGGATCTGGGCGAGGCTATCGAGGCCGCGCAGGACACCGTGCAGTATGAAGCGGACGAGGAAGAGCAAATCACTGCTGCCCTCATGAAGAAGGTTCTCAAGGAGCTCATCGACGACCTGAAGCTCACCGAGGGCGATTCAGCCGCCCGGGAGCGTACCCAGCTGCAGCGCCATGAGTCCGCGATCAAGGCCGCTGAAACGGCAATCCGCCAGGTCAGGTCGGACCTGAAGAAGAAGTCCGCCGACCTTGACTTCAAGCTCACGCTGAAGCGGCTCGGCGGCGACGAATTTTCGGCGGAGGCCGCCGGCCTCATCCAGCAGCTCCACGCGCGCAAGGAGGGGCTGGACCCGACTGATCGTGCGGACAAGCGCAAGCTCAACGCCATCGCGAAGGACCTCAGGGTACTTGAGGAGCGCATCACCCGCATCGACCAGACGCTGAAGGAAGTTGGGGGCCAGCTCACGCCCGAGGAAGCTCGAGCGCTCATCCTCCGCAAACTGCATGATGTGGCATGGGTTCAGCTAGACCGCTACCTAAGCGCGGAACGACGACGACTGAGTGACAGCGTGGCCAACCTTTGGGCAAAATACGCGGTGAGTATCCGCCAGTTGGAAGCCGAACGCGACGAGTCTTTGAAGTCGCTCAACGAGTTCCTTGCACAATTGGGGTATGTGGAGTGAGCGCCAGCGTCAAGGCTCGCAGACTTCGCGGTCTCATCTCGATCGAGAAGGGCAAGCCGCCGTTGATCCAGCCCTATCATGGCTCGGACTCGGAGGTGTATCTCAGCCCCCAACTACTTCGTGGAAAAACCGCGATGGGTGAGACAGTTAAGGTCGGTTCGAACGCGGTTCACGCCGAACAGGGTGACACGATCATCATCTGGGACGGCGCGAACTCGGGGGAAATCCTCTTGGGTCGACCCGGCGTGGTCCCCTCGACCATGGCACGGATCAATCACGATGCCCGCTTCCTTCCGCAGTACTTCTATTATGCGCTCAAGCGTTGGGAGCATTACCTCAAGGCGCAGACATCGGGCTCTCGTGTCCAGCATGTGGACCGCGAATTGCTCGAAAACCTCGAGATCCTCGACTTGTCGGCCCCAGTTCAGCAGCGGATTGCCGAAACACTAATTGCCACCGATCAGGCCATTGACTCCACCGAGCGATTGGTCGCCAAGGCGGGCCTGATCCGCGCCGGCCTTCTGGTTGACCTCCTAACGAACGGAGTTGATGAAGCCGGCGAGATTCGCACGGAGCACACACACGTCTTTCGGGACTCGACTGTCGGCAGGATCCCAGCTGAGTGGGAGGTGTGTGCTCTGGGCTCAGTCGCTGATATCAGCAGCGGCGCCACCCTGGGCGGGCCGCCCACCGGTCCGAACACCGTCGAGCTGCCATACCTCCGCGTCGCGAACGTCCAAGACGGCTATCTCGACCTGCGCGAAGTCAAGTCCATCCGGGTACCCAGCGCGAGCGTGAACAAGTACCTGCTCCAGCCCGGAGATGTCCTCATGAATGAAGGTGGGGACTTCGACAAACTAGGGCGCGGCACAGTCTGGCGCGGCGAAATCGACCGCTGTTTGCACCAGAACCACGTTTTCAAGGTGCGGCCGCATGCAGGCGTCTTGGACTCCGACTTCCTGGCCGCGGTTTCGGCGTCGTCGTACGGCAAGTCCTTCTTTATTCTAGCGTCCAAGCAGTCGACCAACCTTGCCTCAATCAACGCGACCCAGCTGCGCGCCTTTCCGATTCCGCGCCCGGATTATGATGAGCAGTTGCGTATCGTCGAGATCCTGCACAAGCAAACTGCCGCAGTGGACATGGTTGCGCGGCAACTGGCGAAGCTGCGCGCAATGCGTGAAGGCTTGGTCCAGGACCTTCTCAGTGGACGAAAGCAGCTGGAAGAAATCACGGGGGAACAGCGATGAGACGAGACACCACGCCCGAGCACATCCGCTTGGACGAACGACAGCACGTCGAGAAGCCCTTCCTTGACCAACTTGAGGGACTCGGCTGGGAAATCCTTGATCTGGATGCCCAACAGGCACCCGCTGACTCGTTCCGCGAGACCTTCACCGAAGTTGTCATGTTGACCGTGCTGCGAGAGCGGCTCCAGGTCATCAACCCATGGTTGGAGGAGGACCAGGTCGAGGAGGTCGTCAAACGGGTTACGGCCAGCTTCCCCAGCACGGGGCTAATTGAAAACAATCAGCACCTTCTGCAGTTGTTGCTTGAGAACACCAGTGTCAGCGAGAACCGGACAGCTGGCGAGAAGAGCCCGACGGTCCGCATCGCCGACTTCGACAACGTCGCCAACAATCGTTTCACGGCCGTCTGTCAGTTCAAGGTGCGGATCATCGGCACGGAATTCCACATCCGGCCGGACATCGTGCTCTTCCTCAACGGGCTGCCGATTGTCGTTGTGGAATGCAAGTCGCCGAAGGTCAACGACGCCATCCCTGAGGCGATCGACCAACTGCTGCGCTATAGCGAGCAAAGGGGAGCGACGGGTGAGGGAAGCGCACCGCTCTTCTACTGCAACCAGTTCGTCATCGCGACCTGCCGGCAAGAGGCCAAGTTTGGCACCATCACGACACACTCGGAAAAGCACTTCTATCGCTGGGCCGATCCTTACCCGCGGACGCTTGATGAGCTTGACCACGGCGCCAGTAGTCCGAACGAGCAGCAGCGTCTGGTGGCGGGCATGCTCGACAAGCGCAACCTTCTCGATCTCATCCGGACCTTCACCTTGTTCTCTACCGACGACAAGGGGCGCACCATCAAGGTCGTCGGCCGGTACCAGCAGTTCCGAGCCGTCAAGCTCGCGGTGACGCGACTCTTGGAGGGTCGGACGCCCCGAGATCGAAGTGGCATCGTCTGGCACACCCAAGGGTCGGGCAAGTCGCTCACCATGATGTTTATGGTGCGGGAGATGTATCGCCATCCGACGCTGTCTAACTGGAAGGTTGTCTTCGTGACCGACCGGACGCAGCTTGAGGACCAGCTGGCCGAGACGAGTCGAGCGGTCGGCTACACCGTGAAGGTGGCGGACAGCATTCGGCAGCTCAAAGACCTGCTGCGGTCGGACACATCCGACCTAGTTATGGCCATGGTCCACAAGTTCCGCGAAGCTGATCTCGCGGACACGTTTCCAGAGCTGAACAGCAGTCCGAACATCCTGGTCATGACAGACGAGGCGCACCGATCGCAATACAAGTTGCTCGGCGCCAACCTCGACCGTGCGCTGCCGAATGCTGCCAAGATCGGCTACACCGGCACGCCGATCGATAAGACCGAGCAGGTCTTCGGTGAGTACATCGACAAGTACACCATGCGGGAAGCGATCGAAGACAAGGTAACGCTCGAGATAGTCTACGAGGGCCGCACGCATAACGCAGAGGTGGCTAACTCGGAGCAACTGGATGCCGACTTCGAGGATGTCTTTAGCGATTGCAACCTGGAGCAGCGGCTCCAAGTCCTCGGCTTTGGCTCGCGCGAAGCCTATCTGGAGGCTGAGTCAACCATCCAGGCCAAGGCGCAAGACATGGTTCGACACTATCTCGAGCACGTCTTCCCGAACGGCTTCAAAGCGCAAATTGTGGCGTCCTCCCGAGAGGCGGCGGTCCGCTACAAGCGGCATATCGATGCTGCGCTGCAAGAGGATCTTACGCGGCTCGAGGAGAGTAACCCGAATCGACTGAACCTTGACCGGCTGCGCGACCTAAAGACGGATGTCATCATCTCGGGCCGGCACAATGACTTGCCGCATCTTAAAGAGTTTACGAACCCCGCTCGTCATGAGTCGTCCATTAAGCGATTTAAGCTGGCCTTCCATGCCGAAGAGGACGGCGTCCGCGGCAATATCGGCATCCTGATCGTCAATAGCATGTTGTTGACGGGCTTCGATGCGCCTCAAGAGCAGGTTATGTACCTCGACAAGGTTGTGGTGGCCCACAATCTGCTGCAGGCAATCGCCCGCGTAAACCGTGTCGCCGGTGAAGGCAAAGACGTTGGCTTCATTGTCGACTACGTCGGCATTGGTCACCACCTGAAGCGGGCCATCGACAGCTATGACGAGCGGGAGCAAAAGGAGATACTCGAGACGTTGCGGTCGCCGGCCGAGGAGCTGCATGACCTCGAGGCTGCCAATGCGGTCGTGACTTCCTTCCTAAGTCAGCAGGGCCTCACCGACGTGACTGACCACGATGCCTTCTTCGATGTCTTCTATGACGAGGACGTGCGTTTTGCGTTCCTCACTGCCTATCGGCAGTTCGCCAAGGCTCTCAACGTGGTCCTTCCTTCCCGTGAGGCGTTGCGCTTCCTGCCCGACTATGTGTCCTGGTCCGAGATCAACGTCATGGCTGGAAAGCACTTCCGGGACGGGCGCATGAGCATGAAGGGCGTGCCCGAAAAGCTGAGGGCCATCGCGGATGCGCATCTCGAGTCAAAGGGCATTGAGGTCAAGGTCGAGCCGATATCTATCCTCGACGACGACTTTGAGCGCGAAGTAGCGCAGCATCCCCGGGCTCAAACGCGCGCGGCCGAAGTAGAGCATGCTATCCGGCATCACTTGGATGTCGACCTGGATGAGGACCCAGAGCTGCAAGCCTCGCTTGCCGCGGCACTTGATGCCATCATGCAGCAGTTCCGCGACAACTGGGACCAGATCTACGTGGAACTAGAGCGGCTGCGCGAACGGATCAAGCGCATTGAGTCGGAGCCGACGTACGGGCTGCACCGGAAGAAGCAAATGCCCTTCTTCCGAGCGTTGCGACGAGAGTTGTTCGGCGATCGGGACTTGAGCGATGACGAGATCGCGAGTCTTGTCGATCTAACGCAGCAGATATTCCTGACAGTCGAGCGGGAATTGAGCCTGACCGGCTTTTGGGAGAGTATCCCAGCCCGGAACAAGCTGCAGGCTGACATCCAGCGCCTACTGCTGTCGGAGGAGTTCGTCAAGCTGCCTGGGCTTCCTGCGAAGAGGAAGGAAGTCATCGCCCGACTCATGGAAATCGCTGAGATAAATGGCGACGTGATCCGCTATGCGGCATGAGCTGAAGTATGAGGTTATCTACTCGCCGCGCCGCAAGACCGTGGGGATCACCGTCGAGCGGGACGGCAGGCTGGTGGTTCGTGCTCCGTCGGGCGTCGATGACGAGGCTCTGTCTCGGGCGATTGCCTCTCGGGAGCGTTGGATTGCCGAGAAGCTGAGCCACCCGCAGAAGTACCCACCGACGCCGGCGCCCCGCAAGGAGTTGGTGTCCGGCGAGTCAATGCTATTCCAGGGGCACGAATATCGCGTTGAGCTCGTTGACACGAACACGAAGGATATCCGCTTCGAGGGTGCCTTCCTGGTTCCGCGGTCGCTCGGAGAGGACGCCCGCGCGGCCTTCAGGTCCTGGTATCAGGCAGCGGCCAGCGAACACTTGCTGCCGCGCCTAGAGGACTGGGCAACTCGTCTTGGCGTACGTCCGTCACGAACTCGAATCACCGATGACAGGTTTCGTTGGGGCTCTTGCTCCTCGTCGGGAAGCATCGGCATAAACTGGCGGCTCATAAAGGCGCCGACGTCAGTGTCAGACTATGTCCTCGCGCATGAGCTGGCCCACTTGCTCGAGTCCGCTCACGGAGCACGGTTCTGGTCAATCGTCCGAGCGCATGTTGCTTCAGCTGAGTCTTCCAGGAGATGGCTTCGGGAGTATGGGCACATTCTCGAGCAAGAGATCTAGAAGCAGCGGCTGGACGGACGGGCACGAAAGTCCTTTTCTGGTCGGGTGAGACTTATTACAATGCCTCTACCCTGAATGGATATTGAGTTCGCATGAAGGCCACCGAAGCGTCCCTCCTGCAGTTCTTGAAGAAGTCGCCACAGTTTGTCATTCCGATTTATCAACGGACCTACAGTTGGACCGATCGCGAGTGCCTGCAGCTTTGGTCGGACATCCTGCGGGCAGGGCGCGACGACGCTGTCAACGCCCACTTCGTCGGCTCGGTGGTCTACATCGAGCAGGGCCTCTATCAAGTCTCCAGCCAGGAACCGCTGCTCGTGATCGACGGACAGCAGCGGCTGACGACCGTGACGCTGCTGCTCGAGGCGCTGTCACGCCACCTTGGCGACAGCGAGCCGGTTGAGGGCTTCTCGGCGAAGAAGCTACGCAGCTACTACCTGCAGAACCCCCTGGAGTCAGGCGAGAAGGCCTTCAAGCTGCTGCTGACTCAGACTGACAAGGACAGTCTGACGGCGCTCATCCAGCAGCGTCCCCTTCCGGCGGGCGGCTCAGTCCGCGTGCAGCAGAACTTCCAGCTGTTCGAGGAGCGAGTCGCGTCGTTAAATGGCGAGCTGGCTGCGCTCTGTCGCGGTCTGAGCAAGCTGGTTATCGTCGATGTCTCGCTGAACCGTGCTCAGGACTACCCGCAGCTGATCTTCGAGAGCATGAACTCGACCGGCCGGGAGCTCAGCCAGGCCGACCTGATTCGCAACTACGTCCTGATGGGCCTGGATCCGGAGCACCAAACGGACCTGTACGAGCGGCACTGGCGGCCGATGGAGCGGGGCTTCGGTCAGGAGAGCTACGGCGCCTACTTTGATGCCTCCATGCGGCACTACCTGACCGTCAAGACGGGAGACATTCCGAATGTCCGGGCCGTCTACGTGGCGTTCAAGGAATACGCCCGCCGGCCGGCCGTCGCAGCCGCGGGCGTCGACGCACTGGTGGCCGACGTCCAGGACTACGCCGGCTACTACTGCGCCATGGCACTGAGCCGCGAAGCAGACAAGGCCCTGAGCGAGGCCTTCGCCGACCTGCGCGACCTGAAGGTCGACGTGGCCTACCCGCTGCTACTGGAGCTCTACCGGGACTACGCCACCGACGTGCTGCCACGGGAGGATTTCATCCGGGCGCTCCGGCTCATCGAATCGTACGTCTTCCGGCGGGCCATCTGTGCGATTCCGACGAACTCGCTGAACAAGACGTTTGCCACCATGGGCCGATCGCTCAAGAAGGATCGCTACTTGGAAAGCATGGTGGCCAGCTTTCTGCTGCTGCCGTCGTATCGCCGCTTACCGAACGACGAAGAGTTCCGCCGGGAGCTGGTCGTCCGCGACATGTACAACTTGCCCCGCCGCAGCTACTGGCTACGCCGCCTTGAGAACCATGATCGCAAGGAGCGGGTACTTGTCGACGAGTACACGATTGAGCACATCATGCCGCAGAACGAAAACATGTCCGAGGCTTGGCGCGAGGACCTCGGGCCTGATTGGCAGCGCATCCATGAGGCCAAGCTGCACACGCTGGGCAACCTGACCCTGACCGGCTACAACAGCGAGTACAGCAACAAGCCCTTCATCGACAAGCGCGACATGAAGGGCGGCTTCAAAGAGAGCCCGCTGCGGCTTAACGAGGGTCTTGGGCAGCTGGACCGCTGGGACGAGGCGGCCATCGATGCCCGGGCCTCAAAGCTGTCGGCAACGGCTGCGACCGTCTGGGCGCACCCGTTGATTGACGAAGAGGTGTTGGCTCAGTATCGCCCCAAGGCAGGGCAACAGCCATCGGCGTATTCGCTTGACGACCACCCGCACCTGGCGGCCGGAAAGCCGATGCGGGCCCTCTTCGATGTCCTCCGCACGGAGTTGCTGGCCTTGGACCCGAACATCATCGAAGAAGTTCTCAAACTGTACATCGCCTATAAGGCTGAGACCAACGTCGTCGACATCGTGCCGCAGGCCTCACGGCTCCGCCTGTCGCTCAATATGCCATTCCCTGAGCTCGCCGACCCGAAGGGGATCGCTAAGGACGTCACGAATCTCGGTCGCTGGGGCAATGGTGACGTTGAGGTCGGACTCACCAGCGTCGACGATATTCCTTATGTTCTGGGTCTCGTTAGGCAGTCCCTCGAGCGGCAACTGTCTAGCGGTGCCGTGGCGGTGGACTAATCGGCCAAACGCATAGACTTCGACGTTTGCTGACAGGGTTGATTATGCACGCATGTTGTTATAGATGTAGCAACATGCCGTCTCGTGCGTCGCGGTAAAATGACAATATGAGTGAGAAGCCTTAGGATCTTACAGCTCCTTTGCGGATCAACAACGCGACTACGTGACTCGTACTGTCGAGGACTGCAAGGTGCTTGTTCTAAAATCCCTTACGACAAGGACGAGAACAATGATTGGTGGGGCGGCAACTTCATTCGCGAACAGCGGGCTGTATATAGCTCACAAACGCGGTTCTTCGTGCCGCTCATCTCGACGGAGTACCTGGCCAAGCCAATCCCGATGGACGAGTTCTCGGCGGCCATGATGACGGTCGTCAGCAGGGTGACGGTTACGTCCTGCCTGTTCTGATGGGTGACGTCCGGGTTCCGACGGACCTGCTTCACCCACAGATCCACTACCTGCGTGGCAGTGACTACATGCCAGAAGAGCTTGCGCAACAGTTGGCTAACAAGGTCGGCTGTCGCGTGAGGCTGGCACGCCGCCGGCTGAGCTGGGTCTGGTCGTCGAGCACGCCCTGCAATTGCGGATGCCCCGAGTGCGCAGACCAACTGGAGCAAGTGCGAGGAAGTTTGGCTTGGGGCACGACGACTGTCTACCCACTCTTGCTGCGCCTGCTTGACCTGAGAGACAGAGGCGAGGCGACGTCGGAACAGGTCGCCGCGGCTGCCCTCTACGTCGAGAGCTACCTGGTTCGCCGGCTGATCGTCGGACGAGCCACGCAGGGCCTCAATCGCATCCTGCTCGCAACGGTCCACGAGGTGAGGTTCCGGGCGTCGACCTACCGGTCGCCAAGATGTCGATGCGTCCTGGCTTCCACGTCGAAGTGACCGTCTCCCAGATCGGTCCGCGACCCGCTGCTGCGACACCTCTCGTGGTTCAAGCGTCAGGTGGCGCCTGAGGAGCCTGGATCCGCCAGTGAGACGGCGTCGGCCGAGCAGGCGGCCGACCGGTCCTGAGACAACCCTCGGGGCATTCGACGCGCCTAAGCGACCTTGGCCGCATGGAACACATCTGCTGGGAGAGCGTGCTTTAGCTCCCAGAGAACGCGCATCGGGCGCTCGCCGGTATGCGTGAGGTATGACATCGGGCCGGCGTACAGGTATGGCGGCGTGCCCAGGGTTCCGTCTGCCGTCTTCGTCTCACGGATGAAGAGGTGCACGGACGAGCCCATCTCCCGGTGGTTGATGTACCGCTGACCCGTCGCGGACTTCTCGGCCGTGGTGCTCTGGGACTCCCACTGAAACACCGTCGGCGAGATGGCGTGATCCGCGTACATGGTGGTGGGGGAGAAGTGTGCCTCCGACTTCACCAGCGTCACGAAGAAGACGTCCGCCTGGTCTCGAGGGACCCAGCGCACTCCCGAGCCGAAGGTGCCGTTGAGGTTCTCCAGCCCGAAGGCAGCCAGCGCCTCGTTCCGGCTATAGCGAGCGTGTACGTGCAGCGGCCGGGAGTCGGCGACTTCCACGGCCGGTGCGACGCGATGGATGCGGTCGTGGAGAACCCCGCTCAGCTCACGCAGTTCTTCTGCCCGGCCCCGGTTCGCCAGAAGCCGCGCCAGGCTCGCCTCGACGCTGCTGAACGGCGTCCGAGCGTCGAAGAGCGAGAAGTGCAGCATCGCCGCTAGGCGACGCACTCGATCTGTCTGGTCAAGGTCTTTGGACTCGGTTACAGCCTGGAAGAACCGAAGACGCTCCACGTCGTCGACGTGCAACATCCGGCCAAGAGCAGCGCCCAACAGGTCGTCGTCCGGGCCTATGGGCCCGTCGTCCCAGCCTGCCGCGCGCTGAAGATCAAGCCAACTGCGGCCACTACCGCGGTAGAGGTCCTCGAGTTCGATGCCCGCTTCCTCGAGGAATTCGGCCATCGTTGGCCGCTGCACAGCGCGAGCCTCGGCCACGAGCCCCTTCCAGGAGACGTTCAGGGACTGCTTGATGTTGTCCAGCACGATCTGCTCGGCGACTCGGTCGAGCTCGATGTGACAGCCGGCCGGGAGAGTGGGGAAGCCCTGCGCCACGTCTCGCTGCAGTCCGCGACGTGAGGTGCCAGTGAGCGCCCGGAACCGGAGGTCGAAGCGGAACTCCTGGTGCTGAGCGCCGATGAAGTCGAGCACCGTCAGGCATGCCTTGTCCTCGGCCAGGCGGAGTCCTCGACCCAACTGCTGAAGGAACACGGTGGCGCTCTCCGTCGGCCGGAGAAAGAGCACCGTGTCGACAGTCGGGATGTCGAGGCCCTCGTTGAAGAGGTCGACCGTGAACAGCACGTTGAGGGCTCGATCCCGCAGGGCGGCCAGCGCAGCTGCGCGCTCTTCCCGCGAAGTCTGAGAGGTGATCGCTTGGCTGGGGATGCCTGCTGCGCTGAAGCGCTTGGCCATGAACTCGGCGTGCTGGATGCTCACGCAGAACCCCAGCGCCCGCATCCTGCCCGGGTTCTCCACCTTGTCGTGCACTGCTTGAAGAATGAGACGCACGCGGTGGTCGTCACCGGTGTAAACGGTCGTGAGCTCGGCGGTGTCGTAGCCACGACCGCGCTTCCAGCGGACCTGGTTGAGAGCCACGTCGTCGTGGATGCCGAAGTACTGGAACGGCGCCAGCAGTCCCTGCTCTAGCGCTTCCCAGAGCCGCAACTCCACCGCTGTGCGGCCGTCGAACCACTCCCGGACGTCGGCGCCGTCAGTTCGCTCGGGAGTGGCGGTCAGACCCACCAGCACCTTGGGCGTGAGGTGCTCAAGGAGCCGGCGGTACGTGGCGGCCATCGCGTGGTGAAACTCGTCTACGACCACTAGGTCAAAGTGCGCCGGGTCGAGCTCGGCGAGGTCTAGCTGAGTCAAGGACTGAACGGATCCGAAGACGTGGCGCCACTCGCGCGGACGCTGACCGCCGACATAGAGCTCACCAAAGTCGCCCTGCCTGAGCACGTGACGGAACGTTGACAGGCTCTGAACCAGCAGCTCCTCGCGGTGGGCGATGAAGAGAATCCGGTCAACGGTTCCTGCGTCGCGCAGGCGCTTGTAGTCGAGGGCGGAGACCACGGTCTTTCCGGTACCGGTCGCCATCACGACGAGGTTGCGCCACCGGTTGTGAATGGTCCGCTGAGCTTCGAGCTCGTCGAGAATCTCCCGCTGGTAGCCGAACGGGCGGACGTTAAGCGACGTGATTTCGATGGGGAGGTCGCTGGGACCGCCGCGTTCCGCGCTGAGCGCCTCTCGTAGGCGGTCGCCGTCCCGCTCCGGGTCGTACGTCTCGAACGACGGATCAGCCCAGTAGCTGTCGAACGTCTCGGCGAAGGTCTCGAGGAGGTGTGCCTGCTCAACGCTCGAGAGGCGAACGTTCCACTCCAGCCCGTCTGTCAACGCCGTCCTAGACATATTGGATGAGCCGACGTATGCCGTCGACATCCCCGTCGCCCGGCGAAACAGCCACGCTTTGGCATGGAGTCGCGTCGTGCGCGTCTCGTAGGAGATCTTGACGTCAGCACCCAACTCGACGAGGCGGTCGAGGGCCCGTTGGTCGGTAGCGCCCATGTACGTCGTCGTAATGACACGCACCCGACCGCCACGCTCCCGCAGGTCGAGTAGCGCCTTCTCGAGCACGCGAAGGCCTTGCCACTTGATGAAGGCGCAGAGCAGGTCGACGTCGTTCGCTGACGCAAGCTCGCGCGCTACTTCGTAGCCGATCCGCGGCTGACCGCGACCGTTCACCAGGAGCGCGCTCGACGAGAGTGGGACGGCGGGGCGTTCAGGAAACTTCGCTGGTCCCGGGACGACGCTCGGCGGAGCGATTGCCAATAGGGTACCGGCCGGATCGGCGACCGCGTCGTCCATGTCCGTCGCATCGGGCGCGAGCTCACCGATTGCGGCGATCATCCGGTTGGTCAATTTGACCTGGCGACGGATGGCCGCTGCGTCGCTGCCACCGGCCGCACGCAGAGCGCGACTGGCGAGTTGCGTGATGTGGCGGGCCAGGATCTCGTGTGCGTCCGCGGGGTCAAGCCCACCAAGCTGAACGAGGTCGGGCGTCGTCCCGGCGAGGTCCTTGCTCAGCCGGTCGGTGAGCAGGTGTTCGTACAGCCCGGGTCGCACGTCCGTCATACGCAGAACGTAATCGGACGCTTACGCGACTGGCGGATGCGACGCGAAGCCGGGCTCCGTACACCAGCACTGCTCAGCGACCGCCGACTCCCGGGTTCGCGACGACCGGAAGCGAGTTGGCTGCGGTCACCGCCAGCTTGCGGACTTCAGTGAGGTCTGCATGAAAGGCGTTGTGCGTGTTGCCGTCCAGGTTCAATGGCAGGTCCAGCAGCTCAATCAGCTGATCTTCGAGGTCCCAGGGACGCTCATGTGGAAGGAAGCTGACGTAGGCGCGCTCGGACATCCAGCGGGACAGCCTCTGTTCGCCGTCGACGAAGGTTTTCCGCGAGCCAGATCCGACACGCCTGAGCCCGACCCCGAGTTCCGTAGCGAGTAAGCAGCCCAAGGTTTTGCGAAGTGTCGACCCCTCAGCGTTGCCGGCGTAGTGCGTCGCGATGCGTTGCCGAAGCTGCCCTCTGCTCGCTGGGCGCCCGTTGCGCGGTGGCCCTTTCGGGCTGATGCCGGTGTACAGCAGCGTGACGCCGTCGACCTGGCGGCAGGCAGAAACATCTATCGGCGCAGGGAGTCGGTCGAACCACCATCCGTAGACGCCGGGGACGGCGGGAATGGGCGATGGAGGGCTCAGCACTTCCTCGCGACGCCACAGCCGCTCTGGCGACAGGAACTCCGCGACATCGGCGGGCAGGTTGCTGGTCATCGGTGCGTGCGCTGCACAGTCAGTCAAGAGTCGCGCGAACCCGCGTCTTATGCGGCGGACGCCGAATGATGTCGTCGTCCTCGGGGCTCCGCGGCACGTAGCTGAAGCCATTGGCTGTTGCGGGGTCGTAGTGCACGACCTCAGCGCGGTCCTCGAGACGAGACACCCACCCGGCGAGGCGCGACCACTCCAGGTCGGTCAGTGTTAGACGTCCGCGACCCCGTGCCTCCAGACGGAGCATGTACAGCGGATACGCCCGGCGGTGTCGCTGCTCGACGCCCCAAGGAATCAGGTCGTCGTCGCGCGCAATGCGCCTCGGGATGCCGCGCCGCATGCGGATGTTTCCCCACATCGACTCACGCGTCTCAATCTCGTACTTCCGCCGGTACTCCTGCACCATCCAGCCGTAGGAGCGTCCTTCGGCAAACCAGCGAAGACCCTCGCGCTCGTCCTGAATCTTGGACGCTGGCACGGCACATCCTTCCCGTCGTCGTGGGCCGGCCTGCGGCCGCCCCTCTCTTATCGGCCCAACGCTTTGAAACCTGATCGAGCCCTAGGCGTAGTGCCCACGGACCTGGTTGACGGCGTGTCTGGTTGATCAAGGAGGAGACCTCCGGACGTAGTGGGTGTGTCTAGGACTCACCACGCCGGAGGTCTCGTCTTGGAGGTTAAGCCGCAGCTATCCGTCTACGGACGCTGGTTGCTCGTACAGCGGGTCATGTCAGGCCGGCCGGTGGCGCACGTCGCCGCCGAGCTCGGAGTGAGCCGGGCGACCGGCTACAAGTGGTGGCGGCGCTGGCGGGAGGAGGGTCCTGCGGGCCTGCAGAGCCGCTCGAGCCGTCCGCACACCAATCCATATAGGACGCCGGATGAGATCGAGCAGCGAGTGCTGGCGCTGCGCCGTGACCGCCGGCTGGGCCCGGCCCGTATTGCCGGGATCCTGGAGTTGGCGCCCTCGACGGTGCACCGGATCCTGACGCGGCACGCCATGCCTCGGCTGGCTTGGCTGGACCGCCCAACCGGCACGCCGGTGCGCTACGAGCGCGATCGCCCCGGCGAGCTGGTGCACGTCGACATCAAGAAGCTCGGCCGGCTGCGCGACGGTGGCGGCTGGCGGGAGCACGGCCGCGGAAGTGATTGCGACCGCCGCTCACGAGCTGCTCGAAACCGCGGCGAACGGGTCGGCCACGAGTTCGTGCACTCCGCCGTCGACGACCATTCCCGCCTGGCCTACTGCGAGGTGCTGCCCGACGAGCAGGCCACCACCGCGACTGCGTTTTGGACCCGTGCGCAGGCGTTCTTCGCCCGCCACGGGATCACCGTGCAGCGCGTGCTGACCGACAACGGTGCCTGCTACCGCTCCTGACAGTGGTGCGAGCAGCTGACCGCCGCCGGCATCAAACACAAGCGCACCCGGCCCTACCGGCCGCAGACAAACGGCAAGGTCGAATGGCTCAACCGCACGCTGCTCGCCGAATGGGCCTACGCCCAGCCGTTCCGTTCAGGACAGGAACGGGCTGAGGCCTTGCCGCTCTGGCTGCACACCTACAACCATCACCGCGCCACACTTCACTCGGCGGACGTCCTCCGATCAGCCGGATCCCCGTCAACGACCTCCTGGGGCACTACACCTAGGGGTCATGCCGGATCGTCGGGACGGCTTGCGAGTAGCTACGAAGACGGAAGGGGAGGCGCGGCCGTGGTCATCGGCCGGTCGCGGCAGCCAGCACCAGCTCTGCGACGGCCCGGGCGAGCGCGGCCGCGAGAAAAGTGCCGAGGTGCCGCTACGGAAGCCGGTCGAGGTGCAGGGCGGCGTGCTGGTGCGCCTCTTCGTCGAGTCGGACAACCCGTACGCCGACGTCTTCGCGCGGCTGTGCGACGTCGGGCCGAACGGGCAGTCCATCAACATCATGGACCGGCTGGTCCGGCTCGATCCGCCAGCGGGGGAGGAGTCCTTGGAGGGGGATCGGGTGGTCGAGACGACGCTGCCCGACACCGCGCACCGCTTCCGCGCCGGGCACCGGATCCGGCTCCAGGTCTCCGGCGGCGCCCATCCGCGCTACGCGCGCAACCTCGGCACCGGCGAGCCGGTCGGTCAGGCCTCGCACGTGGTGCCGACCAACCACGGGGTCTGCCACGGGGGCACCGCACCGTCGTCCGTCACGCTGCTGCTGGCCTGATCGATCTGGGGACAAGTCGACAATCCGATCACATGTGCCCCTCCGGTCGCAGACGCATGGGACGCGCCTCGCGCCTACCGCGCCGGACCCGTTCCGCTTCGTAGCTTGGAGGCGTGGCCAAGCACTTCACCGATGAGACCGCCGAGTTCAAGATGCCCCTGCCCGGGCGGCACGCTGCTGCCGACACCGGCGAGCTCGCCGTCACCCAGAAGTTCGACCCCGGCTTCTCCCGGCGTCCGGCCGTGCCGGTTCCTCCCCGGGACGACGAGAGCCGCTGACCATGCGCAGCTCAGCCGGGGGATGCCGATGCTGACGTTCAACGACCTGCTGTCCCTCGAGGGTGTCGACCCGGCGCAGGTCCGCCTGGTCCGGCACCAGGACAACCGGCTGAAGCCCGGCCGGCTCTACGAGGCCTGGCGCAACGACAGATCCACGTTCGAGCGGTACCAGAGCGTCCAGCAGCGCAACCTCTTCGACGTGGGCGACCTGGTTGCCAGCTTCATCGTGACCGAGGCCCGGAAGACCGTGTTCGTCGGCCTCTACGAGGTCGCCGGCATCACCACCTGCCCGGCGGGCACCGTCGACGTCCTGACCAGCGGCGACGTGTCGGGCTACCACGGCTACGACCTGCGGCTGCTCGAGCAACTCGGCGACTACACCGACAAGGTCGTCATCGACTGGGGCGCCGGCACTCGGACCTGGGTCCAGCGAGCCGCCAACCAGCCCAAGCCGGTCCTCGAGATCGCCGAGCAGTACGAACCCCGTTTCCCCGGGTTTCGCGAGTTCATCCGGCCGGTCGACGACATCCCCACCCTCCCTCACGGCTGGCAGCAGGTGCTGCGCGCCGTGAAGGGCGTGTACCTGCTGGTCGACGTCGAGTCCGGACAGCAGTACGTCGGCTCGGCGAAGGGTGCCGACAGCCTGCTCGGCCGCTGGCTGGAGTACGCCAACGGCGGTGACGGCGGCGACGTCCGCCTCAAGGCCGTAGCCCGCCACGGCCGCCGCCACTACCAGGTGTCGGTGCTGGAAGTCGTCGACGGCAACACCCCCGACGACACCATCGAGCAGATCGAGTCGTACTGGAAGTTCAAGCTGCTCACCCGGCGCTTCGGCCTCAACGCCAACTAGCCGGCAGTGCAACGTGTGCCTCCGAGCTCCGGGAAGCACTTCAGTGGTGGAACTCGGGTGCGATGTCACCGCACCCGGGCGGCGAGCCGTTCCAGTGCGGCGGTGAAGCTGTCGTTCCAGAGGCCGAGGTGCGGCCAGCGCTCGGCGACGTGCGCCGTCGCATCCTCGACCGACATCCCCTTCTCGCGCACCAGCCAGCCACGCAGCACCAGCCCGGTACGGGAGGCGCCGCCGTGGCAGTGCACCAGCAGTCGGTGTCCCTCGTCCTGAGCGCCTTCATGTCGTCCAGGACGTCGGCGAGCATGACGTCGAGGTCGGCGTTGCGGCGTTGTCGGCGATGTAGGCCATCCGGTGCACCGGGTGCGGGAACGGCTCGCCCAGGCGGCACAGCGAGATGACGGCGAAGTCCTCGTCGCTGTACCGGGCGCTGTCGAGCTTGCCGGCCCAGATGCCGGCAGCCCTCGGGCGTCGCGCACCGCTTCCGGGCCGGGGACCGAATCCGGCTACAGGTCTCCGGCGGCGCCCATCGCGGTACGCCCGCAACTTAGGCACCGGGGAGCCGCTCGGTGAGGGCACCCGCGCCGTGCCGGTGAGCCACCGGATCGGCTCGGGCAGCGCGTCACCGTCGTCGATGACCCTGACGGCCGGCTGAACACGAGGCTGGTGTGACGGAAGGGTTCGTCGGCAACGGGAGAGGGCGAGATTGCGATTCCGCGGGGTGTCGGTGCGCTAGCGGTCGGGTGACGCGGCCGTACGTTCCCTGGAGCTCATCCCCGCATCTCGGAGGTCCAACCGGTGGTCCTGCCCCTCATTCCTCTTGCCCTCATGGGACTCGGCGCAGGCACGGGTATCGGTGGCGTAGTCACCGGCGTCATGGGCGGCCTCAAGATGAGGGACGCCCAGTCAGTCGCGGACGCGGCCCAGAAGCGCTACGACGAGTCGCTGGTGCTGACCCGGGAGCGTGTCAGCGAGAGCAACGAGCGCATCCAGCAGTACGGCCGCCAGCAGGAGCAGGCGCGCCAGCTGGTGATCAAGCGGATGGTCGCCTTCCTCGAGCGCCAGCGCAGGCACGTCAAGCCGGGGACGGCGCGGTTGCTCGACGGCGTCGAGGCGGAGCAGCGAGAGCTGGAAGCCTTCGCTGGGGCCCTGACCGCTGACGTGGGCTGGCTCAAGGGCGCCGGTATGGCCGCCCTGACGGGTGCCGGCGCCTCAGCCGGCATCCCGACTGCGGTCTCCGCCCTGGGGGTGGCCAGCACCGGAACCGCCATCAGCTCGCTGGGAGGCGCCGCCGCGCAGAACGCCACCTTGGCGTGGCTGGGCGGTGGAGCACTGAGTGCGGGCGGGGGCGGTGTCGCTGTGGGCGCCGCTGCCCTCAACGTGGTGACGATCGGCCCCACGCTGCTCGTCGGCGGCCTGACCCTCAGCTCCCAGGGGGAGAAGGCGATGACCAAGGCCAAGGAGCACGAGGCGAAGGTGAAGGTCGCCATCGAGGACCAGGCGGCCTTCCGGTCCTCCCTCGACGCGCTGGACGCGCGGACCGCCGAGGTCAGCGAGGTCCTCGCCGGACTGGTGCATCGCGCACAGGACGCCCTGTCCGACCTGGAGCCGCTGAACTTCGACCCGGCGGCGCACACCACCGAGTTCGACCGCGCCATGCGACTGACCCAGGCGGTGAAGGAGATCTGCACCGTGTCTCTGCTCGGGGACGACGGGCAGATCAACTCCGAGATGCTCCGCCTCATCCCTACCTACAAGGAGCTGACGTGACCGCCGCCAAGAAGCCGATCGAGGGAGAGGTCCTGCCGGCCGCAGGGAAGGCGGCGCTGCCCTCCTTCGATGCGCTCGGTGCCCTCAACAACGTCGTCGACGGCACGCTTGACTACCTCCGGCAGCGCGACGAGCAGCGGACGAAGCGCGCGTCGATCGAGACCTACGCGACGGTCGAGGTCACCCGCATCCGGGAGGCCAGCTCGCTGCTCAAGGGCTACTTCGAGCAGGTGTTCGCGGAGCGGTCGGCGACGATCGACGGGCTCTTCCGGCACTTGGACGGCGCCATGACCAGCGGCGACTCGACCGCGGCCGCGACCGCGCTCCAGGGCATCGTCGACCTGGCCAAGTCCTCGCCGCTGGCCGCGATGGGGGACCTGACACAGGTCCGCAAGGCGCTCGACGACCCGGATCACGTCTGGGAGCTGTAGTTCGAACGCTTCCAGCGATCGGTACCCGGTTACGACGACGGCGCGGCCGCGGACCTCGCCCGGTGCCAGGCCCTCGTAGTGGCCGTCAGTCGCGAGGAGATACGAAAGGGAAACGGCGGCATGGCGCTCGACACCGCTTCCGATGAACTGCTCGACGGTCCGTCGTGGAGCCGTCCGGGTCTCGACGTGGCTGCAGGCAGGTATCCGCTCTCCGTCGAGCGCCACGTGATGCGGATGGTCGACCACCTGGTACCGGGCGTCACGGCGGTGACTCCGCACGGACGGTATTACGCGCTGCACGGCCTCATCGCGGCCGAGGCGGAGAAGCGCGATCTCACGGTGCCGGCCGCTCAGGACCTGCTACGGCGGGCCGAAGTGACGTTGGCGACCGTGTCCTTCGCCCACCACTCCCAGGCCGACATCGGCTGGCTCCCGCGGGCCCATGGCGTCGATGCCCTCGCGCGGCGCCTGCAGACCGGCACCGTGGAACTCGACGACGCATCGCGCCACGGCGGTAACGGCTACGTGCAGAGCGTGTGGGGCTTCTGGGGGCCGTATGCGGGATCCGAGACGACCCTCGGCATCCTGACTCCCGGCCCGCGACCGGCCCCTGGTCCGCGGCTCGACGTCGCGGCGGTCCAGGAGGGCCTCGGGGACATCCTCCAGCTGGCGGCTCAGGACTCGCTGCACGTGGCCGACCTGACGGCAGTCGCCGAGCGGCTCTGCGTGTGCCGTGGCGGGGACCAGCCCGACGGCCGCTGGTTGGCACGGCTCATGTGTGCCGACGGCGCAAATCGGGAGCCCGACTCGCGTGCGGAAGCGCGACGGCAGACCGTGCGGCTGCTCGCCCGCATCGTCAGCACGCACGAGGTCACATCCTTCACCCGTGACGTGGGAGAGGTACTGGCCTTCGGCCGTTTCCTCACCGATGACCCGGTGACCTCCGGCGTGGACACCGCGGCGGTCTGGCGCGGCGTGGTCCTCCGCAACTACGCGGTCGGAGCATGGCGGCGGCTGTGGTCGTGGCTGGTGAGCCAGGTGGACGGATTCATGGCCGCCGAGGATCTGGCGGAACGGTTCGTCGCCGAGCTACCTCCTGGCACGGTGCAGGCCTTCCTCGACTCGTTGCCTGCCACCCGAGACGGCGACGGATTCCCGATTCCGGCCGAGGCGGCGCTGAGGACGTCCGGAGACCCGCTCCCGCTCGCCGAACTGCGCGTGCTGGCGGCCAGCGCTCGGCGGGTCGACGAGCTGGAAGGCCGGGTCCGAGACGCCTTCCTCGGCCAGCGCGGGATCGAGCTGGGGCCGGAATGGGTGAGCCGGCGCCTGGACGAGGCGAAGCCGCAGCAGCTCGCCGACTTCGCGCGTCGCCTCACGTTCGACCTGCTCGCCCGGTCCCAGCGGGTCGCACTGTCCAAAGCCCGCCGGCGCAGTGACGGTTCGTTGTGGTTGCCCACCCGGCTGCACGAGCGCGGTGGGTTCCTCTTCCGCACCAGCCAGGAAGGGCGCGGGGACGTCGGATTGCGCCTCGACCAGCTCGGCTCGGTACTGGCCAGTGCGGGGGTCCTGCAGTTCGACGACGAGGCGGCCCGGTGGGCCGTGACGCCGCCAGGGCAGGTGCTCGTTGGCTGAGACGAGCGCCCAGAACGACGCACCGGGCGGCCTGGCGTCCCCACTGAGCCTCCTCCTCGAGGAGGAGCGCAGGGGGGTGGGCGGCCTCCAGGAGATCCTGCTGCTGAGCTTCACGGCCGACCTCGGCTTCTTCGAATCCACCGTGCTGGGCGTCGCGCAGGCCACCGGGGCGCGGGTGACCGTCGTCGGTGACGTGGCGATGTCGCAGAACGATCCGCGGGCCGTACGGCGCGCGGGCCGCAGCTACCTCGCCGGGCTGGCGCGAGCCTCAGGTGCCTTCCATCCGAAGATCGTCGTCCTCGTCGGCCCGGAACGGGCGACGATCGCGCTGGGCTCGGGCAACACGACGGTGGCGGGCTGGCACGCCAACGCCGAACTGTGGACGGTGCTCCGCGCCACGCCCGACCGGCATCCGGCCTGCCTCCCCGACGTGGTGGACTGGCTCCGCGGGCTTCCCGCCCAGGTGCGGCTCTCGCCCGGGGTGCCGCAGGCACTGGAGCGGGTCTCCGGGTTGCTGTCGAACCTCGTCTCCTCGGGCAGACCGACCGCCGAATCGGTCCGCCTGGTGAGCAGCCTGCGCGCGCCCATCGTGGACCAACTACCGAGGGGGCCGGTGGACGAGCTCAACGTCTTCGCCCCCTTCCACGACCCCCAGGCCGCCGCGCTGCGGCGGCTGGTCGACCGCCTCGCGCCGCGTCGCCTCACGGTCGCCTACCAGCCGGGACTCACGGACCTGAACGGACCGGCCGTCGCCGCACTCGTCGAGCAGCATGGCGGCCGGATCGTGCGGGACGACGAGGAGCGCTACCGGCACGGCAAGCTCGTGGAGTGGGCCACCGGCGGCCGGCGATGGGCCCTCACCGGCAGCGCCAATATCTCCGCAGCCGCCCTGCTGCTGTCGCAGCCGCACGGCGGCAACTGCGAGCTCGGCCTCATCGCGCCCGTCCCGGAGAGCCTGCTGCCCATGGGGGACGAACAACCAGTCGCCGGGCTGCGGGCCGTGCCGGCGATGCCGCGGCCCTGGCGGAAGGAAGGGCCACTCCTGCTCGGTGCACTCCGTGTGCCGGAAGGGTTGGAGGTCCAGCTGGCGGCGCCCCTCGCCGCCGATGCGGTACTCCAGCTGTCCGCTGCCGCTGCGCCTCCGGAGTCGTGGGAGCGGGTCGCGGAGATCCCCGCGGGAGCGGAGTCGCACACCAGCACCGTCCCCGCCGACGCGGGCAGCCGGCTACGCCTCGTCGTCAGCGCGGCCGGGGTGCCGCAGTACAGCAACGTTGTCTTCGTGGTGGACGCCGATGCGGTCCTTCGCCGGGTGGGACTCCACAGCCCCCGGACGCCGACGACCCAGCCACGCGACCTCTTCGACGACCCGCGGCTGGCCGAGCGGTTCTTCAGCGACCTGCAGACGCTGCGCACCGGCGTCGGTCCCGGAGCCCCTCCCGCATCCGCTGCCGGCTCGACCGGGCACCTCGGGGCGACCGCCTCCCTGGACGCCGACGACGACGGGTGGGAGCGGTACCTCGACGAGTGCGCCGACCGGGTCGGCCAGCCGCTGATGCGATTCGCGCTGGGCCTTCCGGTTCCCGCTGGAACCGGAAGCGTGCCCTTCCAGGACCTGCTGCGAGTCTCCTGGGACGAGCAGTTCACCGACGACGACGAAGCAGCGCTCGACGACGATGCGGCCGAGACGGCGGACATCGCGGTCGAGGATGAGCGCTCCCGACCTCACCTGCCTGATCTGGAGCATGCTCCGGCCGAGGTGCGCCGCCGGTACCGACGCTGGATCGAGCGGTTGGTCGAGGCGGCCGCGACCCTCGGGCCGGCCGAGCGGATGCTGGTCGTCCGGCTGACCCTGTGGACCGTCGCGGCCGGTGCGTGGCCGCGCGCGGATCTGGCGTGGCTGCCCCTGCTGGCGAGAGCGACAGCGGTGCTGGACCGCGACGATCTGCCGCAACGGATCGAACCCCAGGTCGGCAGTCTCGCGGCAGTGGCACTGGCCGTGCTGCGCATGCACATCCCCCGAGCCGCCGTCACCGAGCACACCGTCGCCTTCGACAAGGCGGCCACCGCGGTCGGGCATCTACTGCCGGGGGCCACCGCCGCGTACGTCGACGAGTACTCCATCCTGCTCGACCGGGCGTTCGGCACGGCCGGGCAGACGGCCGCCATCCTCGACGTGGCCGGTGACCTGGTCCAGGCGGATCCCATCGCCGAGGCGGTGCAGACCATCGCTGAACGAGGGCGCGATGTCCATCGTCATGGCAACGCACTCCTGCACGTCACCGGTCCGTTCGCCCATGCCGCGCTGGTCGCCCTGCAGGCCGTGGGGGCGGCCGAGACCGAACCCCTGGTCGGGGCCTGGGCTACGTCCGATTCGGGGTCCTGGGCGCTGGTCGCCTGGAACCGACCCGATCTGCTCGTCGTCGAATCCATGGAACACGGGACGCGGTGGCGCCACTTCCGGCTCACCGGGCTGGTCGGTCCACGGGCTCTCGCGGCTCAAGGGGGATTCGTGAACGCGGTGCCCGTACGGCACGGTCCGCAGAACCGCCCCTTCCCGGGAGCTGAGGAGCTGGTGCGGAGGCTCGGGGTGCAGAGCCCGGTCCCGCCCGTGTGCCCGTAGGCCGCGCGAGCGCGGGTCAGTCGTGCTGCACGAGGCGCCAGGCTCGCTCAGGGCTGGGGGAGCCGACCCCGCAGGGACCCGAGCGTCTCCCCAGTAGCGACCTTCCAGAACTGCCAGCCGTTGACGCTGCCGCCGGTGATGGCGACTGCAGCGGCGGTGGGGCTGGGGTAGGCCCGTCCGTGGAGGGACAGATGCCCGTTGCTCGTGACGGTGGCCCGGTAGTCCGTGCCCTTGTAGCGGACCGTGAGCACATCCCCGACCGACAGCAGGGACGCTCGCAGCAAGGCGAAGACGTCGCCCGTGCCCTGGACCGAGGGCGGCCTCTCGATCGGCTTGGGTCGTGATGCAGCGTCGTCACCGGAGGCCTTGGCCGGGGCGGAACCAGCTCCGGCTGGCGGAGCGTCGCCGGTGACTGGACCGCGCAAGGCGCTCATGGGTACCAGCTCGCCGCTTCCGGACAGGATCCCCCAGAACTCCCAGCCGTTGACACTGTGTCCGGTCACGGCTCTGCCGGCCGACGAGAGCGACGTGTGCCGCTCACCGCCAACAGTCAGGGTGCCATCGGAATCGACGAGCGCGCTGGCCTCGTACGACGGGGTGGTCGGATGGAGAACGCTTCCGCCCTTCACCAGCCCTGCCTCGATGAGCGCGGAGAGAGTCTCCTCGTAGCGTGCTCGCCCACCCTGTTTCGTCGCCGGGAGTGGCGCCGTCTGGTCGGGGGTGTCCGGGTCAAGACCGAGCACGCGGAGCGCGCCGAGGACGGGGGCGATGATCGCCTCCAGTTGCTGGCGTTGCCACTGCGCGAGGGTTTCGTCGCTCGGTCGATTGCCGTTCCCGAGGACGATCCGGCTCGCCGAATCGAGGACGTCGTAGAGACGTCCTTCCAGCCACCCGACCTCCGCGCTGTTGAAACCCTGGTAGGGCCTGCGGATGAGCAGCGCGCGGCGCCAGCTCTCCCGAGCGCGGACGTGTTGGCGAACACGAGTGGTCAGGCCGCCCGGCGCCTTGCCGACGTAGACCCCGGCACAGCCGTCGGCATCGACGGGGTCCAGCAGCAGGTACGTCCCCGGCACGTTCCATTCGTCGTCCAACGCGAAAAGGCTGTCGCGAGTCGTGACGGCGAAGTCGAGGTTCGCGCCGGGGAGGTCGACAAGCAGGGGCTCCGCATTGCTCGCGGGCATGAACCAGGTCGCCCCGATTCCGCCCTGCCGTGGATCGGTACTCACACCCGCAGTCTGCCTGCGCGCCCGCTCGATGTGCTGCAGCGGCTCGGTCGATCGCCGCGGCAGGCTGAGGCGAAAGAGGACTTCGTCCACAGGTACGTCGAGCATGTCCGAGTACTCCGCGGCCATGTCGGTGGTGACATTGCTGCGTAGCTGCCCGGCAACGCGGCGAGCCGGGCGATGGCGGGCTCGTTCGAGTGAGAAACGCTGCTCGTCTGGGCGAGCCAGGCGCCGCGCCGTGCCACAGTTCGCGCGGTCGCCGGCCGAGAGGAGCTGTCTTGGGTACGTACCGACGCCAGGGGCACTGGCGCCGCAGCCCGAACGGCGGCAGGCACTGGGTCTCCGCGCACTCGGTCACCAGGGGTTCCGCCACGCGCCGACGTAGTAGCTCGTCGTCCTTCTGGTCGTCGTCGACGTGGTCCACCCCGAGCCGACCAACGCCGCCCCGGCCTGCACCCGCGCGACACGTGGTGCTGCCGTACTCATCGCGGTGGCAGCAGCCCAATGCGCAATGCCCGGTGTGCGGGGCAGCCGTGTACTTCTGGGCCAACGCGAATGGAAGTCGCGTCTACTTCGACGAGATGGGTCCGCCGTGGCCCAAGCACCCGTGCACCGACGCTCGGCTGGACGCGACGCCGGGTGGCGTCGGCTCGCTCGCGGCGTACGCGACGCGGTCCACGCCCGGGCAGTCGGCATACGGGTTCGAGTTCCGGCAGCGGTACGCGTCGGCGCCCGCTCAGGCGTACGAGATCGAGGACGTCTGGTGGGACGGGCTCGCCTCCTGGCTCCACGTCCGGAGGGTGGGCTGGTGGCGCCGTGCCGCCGTCTTCATGGTCCCATGCCCCATGCCTCGGGTGCCCGTCCGGCTGGTCTTCGTCGCTGGTGGACGGCTCTCGTTCCTAGATCCGGAGACGCTGCAGATCCTCACGTTCCCCGTCGTGACGGGGCGGCAGGCCGAGCAGCAGCGTGCGGACCGACTGGGACGCGAAAGCTGATCAGCGCGGCCCCTGGACCACGGCAGTGAAGCACCGCCTGAGTCACGCGGGCGAACGGCGAGCGAGGCGTTCAAGCGCGACGGTGAAGCTGTCGTTCCACAGGCCCAGGTGCGGCCAGCGCTCGGCGACGTGCGCCGTCGCCTCCTCGACCGTCATCCCCTTCTCGCGCACCAGCCAGCCACGCAGCACCAGTCCGGTGCGCGACGCGCCGCCGTGGCAGTGCACCAGCAGCCGGTGCCCCTCCTCCTGCAGCGCCTTCATGTCGTCCAGGACGTCGGCGAGCATGACGTCGAGGTCGGCGTTGTGCTCGTTGTCGGCGATGTAGGCCATCCGGTGCACCGGGTGCGGGAACGGCTCGCCCAGCCGGCACAGCGAGATGACCGCGAAGTCCTCCTCGCTGTACCGCGCGCCGTCGAGGTTGCCCGCCCAGATGCCGGGCAGGACCTCGGTCGGGCCGATCCGCGGGATCACGCCCGGGTCGTAGTTCTGCTGCACCCCGCCGTCGAGCGTGGCGGCGAGCTGCTGCAGGTCGGCCAGCCGCCACACCTTGTCGCCGTGGCCGGGCACCCGGCCGTGCACCACCGACGCCCACCGGCTCGGGATCCCGCCCATGCCGAAGACGGCCCCGGCCAGCCCGCCGGCGACGCAGGCGACCGTGTCGGTGTCGCCACCCAGGTCGATGACCAACCGCAGCACCTCGGCGAAGTCCCGGCCGTGCCGGAGAGCCCACACCGCCTGGCCGAGCGTCGGCCACACCGCACCGTTGGACTCGGTGGCCTGATCAGGCGTCCAGTCCGGCGCCAGCACCGCCGTCCACCGCTCCCGGTGCTCGGGCAGGACCGCCTCCAGCGCCGTCGGGATGGCAGCGAGCGGGTCGCCCCCGTCCAGCGCCACCCGCATCAGCTCGTGGAAGATCGCGCAGCCCTCGCCGGCCGACGGGTCGCCGTGGGTCAGCGCTGAGATCCGTCGGGCAGCGTCCATGCTCGCCTCGCGCCACTCCCGGGAGAACCGGATGGCGGCGGGCGTCGTCCGCATCAGCGAACCGTTGCCGGCCGCGTGCCCGGAGCGAGCGAAGTGCTCGGCCGCGGCGACGTCCCACGGCCGTCCTGAGCCGAGGACGGCGCGCGTCTGGTTGCCGATGTCCGGCGGTCCGGCCGCCGCCCAGGCGCAGAACCGCTCGAAGACGTCGGCCTCCTCGAGGCCGCCTCGCTCCACCAGCGAGGTGGCCACCAGCAGCGCCATCTGGGTGTCGTCGGTGAACTCGCCCGGCTCCCAGTCCAACGAGCCGCCGCCGCACATCTCCGTCTTCGACCCCCGCGCCGGCACCGGGAAGCGGGTGGAGAACTGCCCCGGCGGACCGAACTCGAACGGGGCGCCGAGGGCGTCGCCGACGGCGGAGCCGACGAGCGCGCCGGCCACTCGGTGGGAGCGGTGCATGCGCTGGGTCACCCAGGCATCCTGGCCGACGGCAATGCTGGGCGTGCGTGCGACGCCGGATGAGGCTCGTGATCCCGTCAGCGGGCCTGGACGAGCAGCGGCTGGGCGACCTCGCCGATCGAACCGCGTTCGTCCGACAGCTCGCCGTGGCACAGCCCGATGCCGTCGGAGGCGATCTGCGTGCGGCAGGCCAGGTGCACCCACTCGCCGTCCGGCTCGCGGGTCAGGTGCGTGGTCATGCCCGGCGGGATGGACCACCAGCTGTCGATGGGTAGCTCCACGGAGATGCCGTTGGCGGCGTCGGCGGCGATGAGCGCGCGGTCGAGACCGGTGACCGGCAACCCGGCGACCAGGGGGACGCGTACCCGGGTCCAGACGTCGGCCGGCCCCGGCTCCTGGGGCGACCCGGCGGTGTAGCGCCAGTCGATGGCCTGCCCGAAGCCCCAGTCGGGCAGGCCGAACAGTTCCTGCGGCGAGGAGTCGGGAACGGCGGGCGGCGGGCTGAGCTCGGTGACCACCGGCGGTATGGGCCCGACGGCGAGCGACCACACGCGGGCGACGGCGACGGTGCGGCCCTCCACGGTCATCACCGCCTCGGTCAGGTCGATCCGCCGTCCCGGGCGGACGGGCGACACCTCGACGGCGAGCTCGCGGCGGGGGATGGCGCCGAAGAAGTCGACGCTGATCCGCGCCGGGCGATGCCCCGCCCCCGTCACCCGGGCGGCGTCGGCGGCCAGGTGGGCAGCAGTGCGGACGGCGGTCCGCCGTGCTGGGCGCTGTGGTCCCACGGGCTCTCGGTGGCCCGGGTGGGCGCGAACCGGTTGTCGCCCAGCGGCAGGTAGAAGGCCTCGAACTTCATGACCGGCAGTCTGGCCGAGGTGGTCAGCTGGCGACCGGGCGGACGTGCCGTCGCCCGATCGGGTGGCAGTTCGGCGGATGCCTGCGCGGGCGGCCAGTTGCTGTCGGTGGTGCCTGTCATGGTCCGCCCCTGCCGTCATGGGGACGGCGCGGGGCAGGGGAGCGGCATGGGCGGGTCGGTCGGTGTGCAGGCGGGCGGGTGTGCCCCGGGTGCGGGCGGGAGGACTCGATCCCGCTGGTCTACGGGTTGCCGGGCTCCGACCTCTTCGAGCAGGCGGGGAGCGGCCGAGTCGCGCTCGGTGGCTGCCTGGTGATGGACGAGCAGACGGCGTTCGTCTGTCGCAGCTGCGGCCTCGAGTGGGGGCGCGAGTCCGACCCCACCGCAGGTGAGGCGGAGCTGGCCGGGCTCCTGGACGTCGAGTACGTCGAGCTGGTCCGGGCGTTGGGCGCCGGCTGGCGGCGGGAGAGCGCAGCCGACGGGCCGGACGGCGTCCGGTGCTTCGTCAGCGGCGAGCCGGCGCAGCTCGCGGTCGGCGTGCAGGGTCCGTGGTTCGTTCTCGACCGCCCGCTGACCTCGGCGGCTGACCGTCGCCCCGGTCCCCTCGCGACGGACGGCGTGCGGTTCACCCGGGACGAGCTGCTGCACGACCCCTGGTACGTCAGCCAGGCGGCCGAGGGGATCGCCTCGCGGCGGCGCCGGTCCTTCCGCTGGTGCCGCACCTGCCGCCGGGCCACCGCGCCCGAGTCGTTCGTCGCCGCCGAGGTCTCGTGCGAGCGGTGCGTCTCCGCCTACGCCGACCGGGCGGAGTAGCTCGGGCGCTCCCGTGGGGTCGTAGGTCCGGTCGACCGTGCCGATACAGAAGAGGCAAGCCGTCACCGACTCAGGAAGCTCACCGTGCCCAGGTCGACCGCATCACGGCCCCGCTCCCGGTCGACGACGGGTCGCGGGTCTGCGAAGCGCTCCCGGCCCACGAACGGCTCCGGGAGGCGATCGGGGCCGGCGAAGCGGAGGACGGCGAAGAACCGTCCGCGCTCTCGCCGCGCCGGCCGGCTCATACTGCTCGCGGTGCTGGTGGTCGCCGGCGTCGTCGTGTGGCCGGCGGTCAAGCCGCACGTGTCAGCCCTGCCGTTCCTCGACTCCGTGCTCGCCGGCACGTCGCCGTCCGGGCCCACCTGGCCGCTGACCGGCGTGCCGGCCGACACGACCCCCGACCGCCCGGCGCTCGTCGTGAAGATCGAGAACTCCGTCGCCGCCCGTCCGCAGACCGGCCTCAACGCCGCGGACATGGTGTGGGAGCAGGTCGTCGAGGGCGGCATCACCCGCTTCGTCGCCGTCTATCACTCCACCCTGCCGCCCGAGATCGGCCCCGTGCGGTCGATCCGGCCGATGGACCCCGCGATCGCCGCACCGCTCGGCGGGCTGCTCGCGTTCTCCGGCGGCGTGCCGACCTACATCGCCGCCGCCGAGGACGCCGGGCTGCAGGTGCTCCGTCAGGACTCCGGCGCCGACGGCTTCTTCCGGACGACGACCCGCTCGGCGCCGCACAACGTCCACGCGGTCCCGCAGACCCTCCTCGACCAGGCCGACGCCACGCACCGCTCCTCGCCCGGCACCCAGTTCCACCACGCCGCGACGGGGGAGCAGCCCACCGCCGTTGCCGCGGGGCAGCCGACGACCACGCTGGACCTCACGCTGTCGGGGATCAGCAGTCCCCGGTGGACCTGGAGCGCCGCGGACGGTCGCTGGCTGCGGGCCGAGGGGAGCACCCCGGCGGTCGAGGCGGGCGGCGCACGGATCGGTGCCGTCAACGTCGTCGTCCTGCGCGTCGACGTCGTCCAGACCGAAGCCCGCGATCCCGCCGGCAACCCCGTGCCGGAGACGATCCTGACCGGCAGCGGGCAGGCCCTCGTCGCCTCCGGCGGGCACACGGTCGTAGCGACCTGGTCCAAGCCGGCAGTCGGTGACCGGGTGGAGCTGACCGACGCGGACGGCGACCCCGTGACCCTGGCGCCCGGGAACACCTGGGTCGAGCTGGTACCCAACTCCGGAGAGGTCGCCACGGGCTAAGCGGGCAGCCGGCGATCCGGGGGAGCGAGCGGTCAGTCCCCGAGGACGACGAGCGCGACCGCGGATCGTGCCGTTGTGCAGCTTGCGGTCGGCCTCCGGCGCCGCGGCGACCCTCCAGGTCCCCGCGCGGACGACTCCGCAGGCGCCCGTCGGCCGCCGCGATGTAGTAGACCGACCCCGTGCCTCCCACAGCTGCCGACGACGTGACCGACGCACTCGACGCGGAGGTCCCCAAAGGCACCCGCCGGATCCAGCCCTTCCGCGGCGGCCGGTGATGGGGCACGTCTATCTCAGCCGCCGCTTGACGCCTGCCGCCATGGCCGCGGCCGGCGATCTCGGTGTGCCGCTGGTGGTGCACGACGACCCCGACCGGCCTCCCTCGCGCGAGCAGTTGCTGTCCGCTGTGCGGGGTGCCTCCGCGCTCATCACCCTGCTCACCGACCGGGTGGACGGCGAGGTCCTCGACGCCGCGGGACCCGGCCTGCGGATCGTCGCGAACGTCGCGGTCGGCTACGACAACGTCGAGGTCGCCGCGGCCCACGCCCGTGGCGTGGTGGTCACCAACACCCCGGGGGTCCTCGACGAGGCGAGCGCGGACTGCGCGTTCGCGCTCCTCCTCGCCACGTCGCGGCGGATCGTCGAGGCCGACCGGTTCATGCGCACGGGCGCCGACTGGATCTGGGGTCCGCAGTCCTTCGTCGGGCTCGATGTCAGTGGTGGAGCCACCCTGGGCATCGTCGGCCTCGGCCGGATCGGCATGGCCGTGGCCCGACGCGCCGCGGCCTTCGGCATGCGGATCCTCGCCACGGGCAGCCGCGCGTCGAGCGACGAGGCGGCGGCGTACGGCGTCGAGCCCGCCGACCTGCAGCGCGTGCTCTCCGAGAGCGACGTCGTGTCACTGCACTGCCCGCTCACGCCGGCCACCCGCCACCTCATCGACGCGGAGAAGCTGGCGACCATGAAGCCGACCGCCATCCTCGTCAACACCGCCCGCGGGCCCGTCGTGGACGAGGCCGCGCTCGTCCACGCACTGGAGAACGGCGTCATCGCCGCGGCCGGTCTCGACGTCTACGAGAACGAGCCGCAGGTGCACCCGGGGCTGCGCTCGCTGGACAACGTGGTGCTCCTGCCGCACATCGCCAGCGCCGGGCTGGCGACCCGCGACGCCATGGGCAGGCTCGCCGTCGACAACGTCCGCGCGGTGCTGGCCGGGGAGGAGCCGCGCACGCCCGTCGCCGGGGCGGTGGGTGAGGTGCGACCCGGGGCGACGTCGCCGTAGGGGCCGGCCGGCGGCGGGCATGGACGTGCCTGTGCTCGTGCGAGAGCGCCCCCGGGCGGAGGCGGCCGTGGTGGGCGTCTTCGCCCCCGGCCGGCGGTCAGTCCCCGGGGACGACGACGGCGCGGCCGCGGATCGTGCCCTCGTGCAGCCTCCGGTAGGCCTCCGGCGCCTGGTCGAGCGTGAACCGCTCCACCTCGACGTGGATCGCCCCGGCCCGCGCCAGGTCGAGCACCTCCATGAGTTCCGACCGCGTACCCCAGTACGGCGCCCGCACCGACGCACCCATCGGCGTCGAGAAGAACCCGGTGGGCAGCAGCCCGCCGCCGATCCCGACGATCTGGATGACGCCGTCCAGCGCCACCGACTTCCGGGCGATCTCCAGGGTCGGCGGCGCCCCGACCATGTCGAACACCACCTGAGCACCCACCCCGCGGGTCAGCTTGCGGATCTCCGCGACGGCGGACTCGTCCGACGGCAGCGCGCGGTGCGCTCCCACTTCGCGCGCGAGCATCAACTTCTGCTCGCTGATGTCCAGCGCGACCACGGTGGCGCCGGTGATCGCCCGCAGGATCTGGATGCCCACGTGCCCCAGCCCACCGGCGCCGATCACCACCGCGGTGCTCCCGGTCGGCAGCGCGGGGAGGCTGGAGACGATCGCGTGGTACGGCGTCAGCCCGGCGTCGGTCAGCGACACGGTGGCCACCGGGTCGAGGTCGCCGAGCGGGACGAGGTGCCGGACGTCGTCGACGACCATGTACTCGGCCAACGCGCCGGGGGAGCCGAGCCCCGGCGGCTGGATGCCCAGCTCGGCAGCGCGTGGGCAGTAGTTCTCCGCACCACGCGCGCAGGCGTGGCACAGCCCGCAGCCCCACGGCCCGTAGACGGCGACCGGCTCACCCACCTCGACGCCGGTGGCGCCCTCGCCCAGCGCGTCGACGACGCCTGCGCCCTCGTGTCCCAGTGTGAGCGGCAGCCCGTAGATGTACTGCTCGGCCGGCAGGCTCATGACGAACGCATCGGAGTGGCACAGCCCCGCGGCGGGGACCCGCAGCCGCACCTGCCCCGGGCCCGGCTCGGGAGTGGGGACGTCGACCACCTCGGGCTCGCCGCCGATGGTCCGGTACTGCACCGCGCGCATGCTGCTCCTCCGTCGCCGGGACGACGTCCCCTCGGACGCTAGGGCCTCGCCACGGCGATCGGCAGGCCGTCAGGTCCCGGCGATCAGGGCCCGAAGCCCCTATGAGGCGATCGCCGGGCGCGGCGGAGCGTCAGGTCGCCATCAGGTCCCGGGACAGAGGAACCGGCGTCGTTCCTGCGCGCCGCGGACGGCGCGCGCCCGCCCGTTGGCACAATAGGTCGTGTAACACGCCTATTTGTGCAACCGAGGGGATCGGCATGCTCACCGTCGACCAGGCCGCCGAGCGTCTCGGTGTCGAACCGGAGCAGGTCCGCCGGCTGATCCGCGCCGGAAAGCTGGCGGCCCACCGGGTGGGCCGCACACTCGTGCTCGACGAGGACGCCGTCGAGGGTCGGGCCCGCCTGCCGATCACGGCCGGACGTGCCCTCGCCCCGCGAACCGTGTGGGCCGCGCTCTGGCAGCTCTCCGGGGAGGATGTCGACTGGCTGCCGCCCGCCGACCGCTCCCGGCTGCTCGCCCGGCTGCGCGGCTACGACGCCGAGCGGCTGGTCGCCGCAGCCCGGGACCGGGCGGAGCGCCACGAGCTGCGGGTCCTGCCCGCCTACCGGCAGCGGCTGCTCGACGCCGACGGCGTCGTCCCTTCCGGGCTGACCGCGGCGGCCGTCGTCGGTGCCGACATCGTCGCTGCCGAGGCCGCGGCCGAGCTGTACTGCGCCGAAGCCACGCTCGACGAGCTGCGCCGCGAGCTCGGCCTCTCCGAGCGGGGGGAGGCCAACCTGGTCGTGCACGTGCCCCGGTACGAGGTGGACCTCACCGGCCGCGCCCACATGCCGGCCGCGGTCGTCGCCGTCGACCTCGCCGAGTCGCCCGACGTGCGCACCCGGCGAGCCGGACTCGACCTGCTCGCCGCCGCGCTGGGCGACCTCAGCCGGTGACCGCAGCGGAGGCGCGGGTCCAGCTGCCGGCGCTGGCCGGCCCGCTGGACACCCTCTGGGACCTCGTCCGACCTCGCCGAGCAGCTGCCGCCGACCGGCTGGGTGCTCGTCGGCGGCCAGATGGTCATGCTGCACGGGCTGGTCGCCGGGCGGGTGGCCACGCGGGCCAGTCAGGACGTCGACGTCCTCGCCGACCTGCTCACCGACGACGCCGGACTGGCGCGCTGCGTCCGTGCAGTGCGGGATCTGGACCTCGAACCGCAGCCGGACTCGGCCGGCAGGGTCTACCGCTTCGTCCGGGCCCGGGACCAGGCCCGCGCCGACGTCCTGGCCCCTGACCACACGCCCCCGCGGCGGCGGCTGCGCACGGTCGGTGGGGACACCATCCGCATCGAGGGCGGCACCCAGGCCCTGCGGCGGGCCATGCCCGTGCACGTGACCAAGGGCGAGCGGACGGCGCCGGTCCCGGTGCCGGACCTGCTCGGTGCCCTGGTGCTCAAGGCCGCCGCCTGGGCCACCGACGCCCGCGATGCGGAACGGCATAGCGGGGACGCCGCCTTCCTGGCCGGCCTGATCGCTGATCCGCTCGCCGAGCGGAACCGGTTCGCCGGCAGCGACCGCAAGCGGCTGCAGCGGCTCGACCAGGTGCTCGGGAATCCGGATGCTCCCGAGTGGCGCCGGCTCGGCGACGCCGCCGACGACGGTTACGCCACCTGGCGCCTCCTGGCGAGCTGAGCTCGGGTCACCGCTTGGTCACCGCCATAGTGCTGCTTCTGCAGCTAATGTGCATGCATGCCCGTCTCCGTGACGATCCGGGGCGTCCCCGATGACGCCAGGGATGAGCTCGCGGCGCGCGCGGCCCGAGCCGGTCAGTCGCTGCAGGAGTACCTGCGTGCAGAACTGGTGGCGCTCGCGCGGCGCCCCAGCCCGGACGCCCTGTGGGACCGCGTTCAACACCGCGTGCTCACCACCGGCAGCCGTTTGTCCGGTGACGCGATCCTCGAACTGCGCGACGCCGACCGACGGTGACCGTCGTGGTCGACGCGTCCGTCCTCGCTGCCGCGCTGATCGATGGGGGCTCGGACGGCTCCTGGGCGCGCGCCGGGCTGCGCGGCGAGGACCTCGCAGCGCCGGCGCACGTGTACGTCGAGGTGTCGAACGTGCTCCGGCGCGCCGTCCTCGCCGGCCGGCTCGGTGCGGACGTCGGCGCGCTCGCCCACCGTGACCTCGTCGAGCTACCGCTGACGTGTTTCCCGTTCGAGCCGCTGGCCGACCGCGTGTGGGAACTGCACGCCGGGGTCACCGCGTACGACGCCGCCTACGTCGCGCTGGCCGAGGCGCTCGACGCGCCGCTGTGGACCCTCGACCGGCGTCTCGCCGCCGCGTCCGGGCCGCGGTGCACCTTCCAACTGCCGCCGTGAGAGAACTGTGTGGACCTGAGCGGCTGCCCTTCCTCGACCGGCTGACCGCGCATCTCGTGGGCCGAGCCCGCGGCTAGGGTCCCGGATCGCCGCCCACCGAACTGGAGGCTCTCGTGCCCTGGACCGACCGCACGCTCCCCACGCCGCTCCCACGGCCGGCCCGTATGGCCGCCGCAGCGCTGAGCCAGCGGTGGCAGCTGCCCCCGGCCACCCACGAGGTGCGGGTGCTGCGCGGCGTCGACGTCCCGATGCGCGACGGCACCACCCTGCGGGCCGACGTCTACCTGCCGGCGTCGGCCGGTCCGCACCCGACCGTGCTGCTCCGCTCGCCCTACGGCCGCGGCCTCGGGTTCGCCTTCGCGATGACGGTGCCGTACGCCGAGCGCGGCTACGCGGTGGTGGTGCAGAGCGTGCGCGGCACCTTCGGCTCCGGCGGCGAGTTCAGCCCCGTCGTGCACGAGGAGCACGACGGGCAGGACACCGTCGCCTGGCTCCGCGAGCAGCCCTGGTTCGACGGCCGGCTCGCCACCCTCGGCCCCAGCTACCTCGGCTACACGCAGTGGGCCCTCGCCCTCGACCCGCCGCCCGAGCTGAAGGCGATGGTGCTGCACATCGGACCGCACGACCTCGCCCAGGCGGGCATGGTCGACGGCGCCTTCCAGCTCACCAACCTCGCCATCTGGACCGAGCTCGTGGCCCACCAGGAGCGGGTCAGCTTCCTGCGCGGGCTCTACCGGCTGATGACGGCGGAGCGGCGGCTGGCCCCGCACCTCGGCGAGCTCCCGCTGCAGGGGCTCGCCGAGCGGTTCGGCGGCGCCCCGGCCCCGTGGTTCGACGAGTGGCTCGCCCACCCCGACCTCGCCGACTCCTACTGGGACCGCTACCGCGCCACCCCCGCGGTCCACACGAGCACCGTCCCGACGCTGCTCATCGGCGGCTGGCAGGACTGGTTCGTCGAGCAGACGCTGTACCAGTACGCCGTCCTGCGCGACCGCGGCGTCGACGTCGGCCTCACCCTCGGCCCGTGGGCGCACCTCACCATCGACGCCGCCGTGACGACGCCGGAAAGCCTCGCCTGGCTCGCCACCCACCTGCCCGTCGACGGCGCAGCGCCCGTCCCGCAGCGGCCGGGCCGCGTCCGGGTGCACGTCACCGGCGCCCGCACCTGGCGCACGATGCCCGACTGGCCGCCGACCACCACCGACCGCGCCTGGTACCTCGCCGCGGGCGGGCGGCTGGCCGACGACGCCCCGACCGGGCCGGAGGAGCCCACCACCTTCACCTACGACCCGATGGACCCGACCCCGTCGGTCGGCGGGCGGGTGCTCGCCGCCAGCGCCGGCCAGCGGGACAACCGCGACCTGGAGGCGCGCGACGACGTCCGCACCTTCACCACCGCGCCGCTGCGCCGGCCGGTCGAGCTGCTCGGCGGCGCGCGGGTGCGGCTGTTCCACGAGTCCGACAACCCGTACGCCGACGTCTTCGTGCGGCTGTGCGATGTCGGCCCGGACGGTGCGTCGATGAACGTCACCGACCGGCTGGTGCGGCTCGACCCGGCGCCCGGCGAGGAGCCGGTGGCGGGGGAGCGGGTCGTGGAGACGACGCTGCCCGACGTCGCGCACCGCTTCCGCGCCGGGCACCGCATCCGGCTGCAGGTCTCCGGCGGCGCCCACCCGCGCTACGCGCGCAACCTCGGCACCGGCGAACCGCCCGGCGAGGGCACCCGCGGTGTGCCGGTGACCCACCGCATCTGCCATGGCAGCGCGGCGCCGTCGTCGATCACCCTGCCGGCGGGCTGACCCGCTCAGCGGCGAGGCGCTGCAGCGCGGCGGTGAAGCTCTCGTTCCACAGCCCCAGGTGCGGCCAGCGCTCGGCGACGTGCGCCGTCGCCTCCTCGACCGACATCCCCTTCTCCCGCACCAGCCAGCCGCGCAGCACCAGCCCGGTTCGCGACGCCCCGCCGTGGCAGTGCACGAGCAGCCGGTGCCCCTCGGCGTGGAGTGCGGCCATGTCGTCGAGGACGTCGGCCAGCACGGCGTCGAGCCCGGGGTTGTGCTCGGTGTCCGCGATGTGGGCGACGCGGTGCACCGGGTGGCCGAACGGCTCGCCCAGCTTGCAGAGCGAGATGACGGCGAAGTCCCGCTCGCTGAACCGGGCGCCGTCGAGGTTCCCCGCCCAGATGCCCGGCAGCACCTCCGCCGGGCCGATCCGCGGGATCACGCCCGGGTCGTTGGGCACCCACGGCTTGCTGTCGAGCAGCGTCGCCAGCTCCTGCAGGTCGGCCAGCCCCACCCGGTCGCCGGACCCGGGCACCCGGCCGTGCACCGCCGACGCCCAGCGCATCGGGATGCTCCCCATGCCGAACACCGCACCGGCCAGCGCCCCGGCGACGCACGCCACCGTGCCGGTGTCCCCGCCCAGGTCGACCCCCAGCCGCAGCACCTCGGCGAAGGACCGCCCGCGCCGCAGCGCCCACACGGCCGCACCGAGCGCCGGCTCCGCCGCGCCGTCCGGCCCGCCGTCCTCAGCCGGCGTCCAGCCCGGCGCGAGCACGGCCGCCCACCGCTGCTCGTCGGCCACCAGCGACAGCGCGGCGGGGACCGCCGCCAGCGGGTCGCCGCCGTCCAGCGCCACCCGCAGCAGCTCGGCGAACAGCACGGACCCCTCACCGTCCGCCGGGTCGCCGTGCGCCAGCGCCGCGATCCGCCGCGCGGCATCCGCGGAGGCCGCCGCCCCGGACCGCGCGCCCCAGATCGCCGCCGGTACCGCCGGCGCCAGCGAGCCGTTCCCCGCGGCCGCGACCAGGTCGGCCTCGTCCGGGCCGTCGCGCTCCAGCAGCGACCGGCCGACCTGCAGGGCCAGCCGCGTGCGGTCGGTGAACTCGCCCGGCTCCCGGTCGTCGGGGCCGCCGCACATCTCCGTCCGCGAGCCCCGCGCCGGCTCCGGGAAGCGGGCCGAGAACTGCCCCGGCGCGCCGGCTCCGAACCGCGCCCCGAGTGCATCACCGACCGCCGAGCCGGCGAGCGCGCCCATGACGCGGTGGCTGCGGTGCATGGACGGCACGGGCACTCCTCGGACGGCGGAATCGGTCCCAGCATCTCCCGCGGGACCGTGCGCGGGCCGAGGCGGGCACCCGTTCGCCACAGACGTCCCGGACGCAACAGTCGACCTGGGCTTTCCCCGCGGGTGCCGTGGCGGGCCCGTTCTGCTCCGTACGCTGGGCGAAACCTCCACGGAAGGACGGCGACGTGAGCAAGCACCTGCTGGACGAGACGGCCGAGTTCAAGATGCCCCGCATCGGTCGGCACGCCGCCCCGGAGACGGGTGAGCTCGAGATCACCCAGCGGCTGGAGCCCGCGGCCGGGCCGCGCCCGGTGCACCGGCCCCGGCCGGACGAGGGCATCCGGGAGCGCTGAGCCGCCGGGCGCCGCCCGCCCGCACCACCCCGCCCGGACGGCGACGCCCGCCGTCCGGGCCGGGGCGGCCACCGGCGCCCGCTCGGCGGCTTCTGCGACGATTCCCGTCACGCAGGAGCGCTGAGACCCCCGGGAGCCGTGCACGTGATCGTCGACCAGCCCGCAGTCCCGGCCGGGGGCGCGAGCCGATGACCGCCACCGGGCTCGCGGCGCGGGCCGTCGAGCGGATCAGCCTCCCGGTCTACGAGGCCGGGTCGATCGACGTCCCGTTCGTCGCCCTGGGCTGGTCGGCGGCGCTCTCCACCGACACCTGGTGGGAGGAGCACTCGCACCCGACGCACGAGCTGCTCTGGAACAGCCGGGGCGCGTCGTCGGTGACCGTCGACTCCCGGCTGTGGACCATCACCCCCGCGCACGGGCTCTGGCTGCCCGCGGGCATCCGCCACACCGGCTGGGCGCCCGCCGGCACCTGGATGCGCGCCGTGCACTTCTGCGTCGACGACGCGCCCCGGTTGGCCGACCAGCCCGTCGCCGTGGAGATCACCCCGCTGCTGCGGCTGCTGCTCGACCGGCTCGACGCCCCCGACCTCGACGCCGGCTCCCGCGCCACGACCGAGGCGATGGTGCTCGACGTCCTGCGCCCCGCACCGCGGGAGCTGCTGCTGCGCGTGCCGTCGTCCCGGCTGCTCGCGCCCATCGTCGACACGTTGCGCACCGACCCCGCCGACGACACCACCCTCGCCGGCTGGGCCGCCCGCCTGGGCGTCAGCACCCGCACCATCACCCGCGCCTTCCGCAGCGAGACGGGGCTCGGCTTCGGCCAGTGGGTCGCCGCCGCCCGCGCGCAGCACGCCATCACGATGCTGGCCCACGGCGCGGAGATCGAGCAGATCGCCGGCCGCGTCGGCTTCCGGTCGGTGAGCGCGTTCGGCGCCGCCTTCCGCCGCGTCACCGGCATGAGCCCCGGGCGGTTCCGCGCCCAGTAGGTGTCCGATTCGCGACATCGGGTGTCCTGATCGAGGGATTGTCTCCGGCCGGACGGTCACTCAGACTTCGGTTAGGCAATCCTTAGTTGATCACCGCGCCGCCGTGGCGCGCCCGGAAGGACACCATGACCCGCGCATCCCACCTGGCAGCCGCCTCCGCGGCCGCTCTGCTCACCGTCGGGCTCGCCGCCTGCTCCTCGTCGGAGGCGGGGGAGACCACCGGGTCCGCGGGGGAGTTCACGCCGATCACCATCGAGCACGCCCTCGGCACCACCACGATCCCGGAGATGCCCGAGCGGATCGCCACGGTCCAGTGGGCCAACCACGAGGTGCCGCTGGCCCTCGGCGTCGTGCCGGTCGGCATGGCCGCCGCCAACTTCGGTGACGACGACGGCGACGGCCTGCTGCCCTGGGTCGAGGAGCGGCTCGAGGAGCTCGACGCCGAGACCCCGGTGCTGTTCGACGAGACCGATGGCATCGACTTCGAGGCCGTGGCCGACACGAACCCCGACGTCATCCTCGCCGGTTACTCCGGCCTCACGCAGGAGGACTACGACACCCTCAGCGAGATCGCGCCGGTCGTCGCCTACCCCGAGGCGCCCTGGGCGACCCCGTGGCAGGACATGATCGAGGTCAACGCCGCCGGCATGGGCATGGCCGCCGACGGCGAGGAGCTCATCGCCGACCTCGAGCAGCAGATCTCCGACGCCGTCGCCGAGCACCCCGAGCTCGAGGGCACGGCCACCATGTTCATGACCCACGTGGACACCACCGACCTCAGCGAGGTCAGCTTCTACACGCCGCACGACACCCGGGCCGCCTTCTTCGAGGACCTCGGCCTGGCCACCCCCGAGAGCATCGCCGCGGCCTCCACCGACCCGGACGAGTACTCCGGCTCGATCAGCGCCGAGCGGATCGACACCCTCGACGACGTCGAGCTGATCGTCACCTACGGCGACCAGTCGCTGGTCGACGCGCTGGAGGCCGACCCGCTGCTGTCGCAGATGCCCGCCGTCCGCAACGGTGCGATCGTGCTGCTGCCCAACACCCCGCTCGGCACGGCCGCCAACCCGACCCCGCTGGCCATCCCGTGGGTGCTCGAGGACTACGTCGGCATGCTCGCCGAGGCCGCCGCCAAGGCCCCGTGACCTCGGTCGACACCCCGCCGGCCCCGGACGCCGCCGCCCTCCCGCGGCGGCGTCCGGGGCCGGTCCGGCTGCTCTGGCTGCTGGTCGTCCTCGCCGTCCTCGTCGCGCTGATGGGCGCCTCGGTGGCGATCGGCTCCCGCGGCGTCGGCTGGGCCGACATCGTCGCCGCCCTCGGCGGCTCCTCGGAGACCATCGCCGAGGCCGCCGTCACCAAGCGGATCCCGCGCACCGTTCTCGCCGTCGTCGTCGGCGCGGCGCTCGGGCTCTCCGGCGCGGTCATGCAGGGCGTCACCCGCAACCCGCTGGCCGACCCCGGCGTCCTCGGCATCAACATGGGCGCCTCGCTCGCGGTCGTCGTCGGGCTCGCCTGGTTCGGCCTGTTCTCCGAGACCGCGATCGTGTGGACGGCGATCGCCGGCGCCGCGGTCGCGGCCGTCTTCGTCTACGCCGTCGGGTCCCTGGGGCGCGGCGGGCCCACCCCGCTCAAGCTCGCCCTGGCCGGGGCGGCCACCGCCGCCGCGCTCACCTCGTTCGTCACCGCCATCGCGCTGCCGCGCGGCGACATCGCCGAGAGCGTCCAGTCGTGGGAGATCGGCGGCGTCGGCGGCGCCACCTTCGACCGCATCGGCACCGTGCTGCCCTTCCTCCTCGTGGGCCTGGCGATCAGCCTGCTGTCGGCCCGCAGCCTCAACTCCCTGGCGCTCGGCGACGACCTCGCCGCCGGCCTCGGCGAGCGGGTCGCGCTCGCCCGAGGCGTCGCCGCGCTGGGCTCGGTGCTGCTCTGCGGCGCCGCCACCGCCGTCGCCGGGCCGATCGCCTTCGTCGGGCTCGTGGTCCCGCACCTGTGCCGGCTGCTGGTCGGCATCGACCACCGGTGGCTGCTGCCGTTCTCCGCCCTCACCGGCGCGGCCCTGCTCACCGCGGCGGACGTCATCGGTCGGGTCGTCGCCCGGCCCGAGGAGCTCGACGTCGGCATCCTCACCGCCCTCGTCGGCGCCCCCTTCTTCATCTGGATCGTGCGCCGGCAGAAGGTGAGCGAGCTGTGACCGCCGTCGTCACCGCCCGGCCGGCCACCGTCGACGCCGTCGCCGCCGGCCGGGTGCGCCGCTCCGCCCGCCGGCGCACCGTCATCGCGGTCCTCGCCGGGCTGGTGGTCGTCACCTTCGCCGCCACGCTGATGGTCGGGCGGACCTTCTACCCGCCCGAGGACGTGCTCCGCGTCGTGCTCGGCCAGGAGGTGCCGGGCGCGTCGTTCACCGTCGGCCGGCTGCGGCTGCCGCGCGCGGTCCTCGCGGTCGTGGCCGGGCTCAGCTTCGGCCTGGCCGGGGTCACCTTCCAGACGATGCTGCGCAACCCGCTTGCCAGCCCCGACGTCATCGGCATCACCTCCGGGGCCAGCGCCGCCGCCGCCTTCGGGATCGTGGTCCTCGGGTGGAGCGGCACCGCGGTCTCCGCGCTGGCGATCGTCGCCGCGCTGGGCGTCGCGCTGGCCATCTACGGGCTGGCCTTCAAGGACGGCGTCGTGGGCACCCGGCTGATCCTCATCGGCATCGGCGTCGCCGCCATGTCGCGGAGCATCACCTCCTGGGTCCTCTCGGAGGCCGGGGCGTGGGACTTCGCCGAGGCGCTGCGCTGGCTGACCGGCAGCCTCAACGGCACCACCTGGGCGGCGACCCTGCCGGCGCTGGTCGCCCTCGCCGTGCTCGGCCCGGTGCTGCTGACCCGGTCGCGGGAGCTCTCCGCGCTGCAGCTCGGTGACGACACCGCCTCCGCGCTGGGCGTCCGGGTCGACCGCACCCGCGTCGTGGTGATCGTCGCCGCCGTCGGCCTGCTCGCCTTCGCCACCGCCGCGTGCGGACCGATCGCCTTCGTGTCCTTCCTCGCCGGCCCGATCGCCGCCCGCATCGTGGGGCCGCACGGCTCGCTGCTGGTCCCCGCCGCGCTCGTGGGGGCGCTGCTCGTGCTCGTCGCCGACCTCGTCGGCCAGTTCGCCCTCGGCACCCGCTTCCCGGTCGGCGTCGTCACCGGGGTGCTGGGCGCGCCCTACCTCATCTACCTGATCGTCCGCACCAACCGCACGGGAGGCGGCCTGTGACCCGCGACCGGAGGCTCGTCGCCGAGGGACTGACCCTCGGCTACACCGACGACGCCGTGATCGACTCGCTGGACCTGGCGATCCCGCCCGGCCGGATCACCGCCATCGTCGGCGCGAACGCGTGCGGGAAGTCCACGCTGCTGCGCTCGATGTCGCGGCTGCTCAGCCCCCGCGGGGGGCAGGTGCTGCTCGACGGCAAGGCGGTGCACCGGATGCCGGCCAAGGAGCTGGCCCGCATCCTCGGCCTGCTGCCCCAGTCGCCGATCGCCCCCGAGGGCATCACCGTGGCCGACCTGGTGGGCCGCGGGCGGCACCCGCACCAGCGGCTGCTGTCCCGCTGGAGCCGGGAGGACGACGAGGCAGTCGCCGCGGCGCTGGAGGCCACCCAGACCGTCGAGCTCGCCGACCGGCCGGTGGACGAGCTGTCGGGTGGCCAGCGCCAGCGGGCGTGGATCGCGATGGCGCTCGCGCAGCGCACCGACGTCCTGCTGCTCGACGAGCCGACGACGTTCCTGGATGTGAGCCACCAGGTCGACGTCCTCGACCTGCTCACCGACCTCAACCGCGCCCGCGGCACGACGATCGTCATGGTGCTGCACGACCTCAACCTGGCCGCGCGCTACGCCGACCACCTGGTCGCCCTGGCCGGGGGCCGGGTGCACGCGGCCGGGACCGCGGAGGAGGTGCTCACCCCGGAGACGGTGCAGGCGGTGTTCGGGCTGCCCAGCCTGATCGTCACCGACCCGGTGTCCGGGAAGCCGCTGATGCTGCCCCGCGGCCGGCACCACGACCTCGCGGGCGCCGAGGTGCTGACCGCGCACGGGTAGCCGCCAGAGCCGTGTCCGGGCCCGGGGTCCGCGCACCCGGCCCGGATGCCAGGCTGAGCGGGTGCCTCCCGTCCGCAGCTCCGGCGTCCTCCTGTACCGCCGCACCGGCGAGGCGGTCGAGGTGCTGCTCGGTCACATGGGCGGGCCGTTCTGGGCGCGGAAGGACGACGGCGCCTGGTCGGTCCCCAAGGGGGAGCACGACCCGGCCGAGGACGCCGAGGCCGCCGCGCGCCGCGAGTTCGCCGAGGAGCTGGGCTGCCCGGTGCCGGCCGCGTCGCTGCAGCCGCTCGGCGAGGTGCGCGGCCGCAAGCTGCTCGCCGTCTGGGCCGGCGAGGGCGACCTCGACGCCGGGGCGATCACCAGCAACACCTTCGAGCTGGAGTGGCCGCCGCGGTCGGGCCGGGTGCAGGAGTTCCCGGAGATCGACCGCGCGGCCTGGTTCGACCTCGCCACCGCGCGGGTGAAGATCGTCCGCGGTCAACTGCCCTTCCTCGACCGGCTGGGCGCGCACCTCGCCGGCTGACCGGCGGTCGGGTCAGCCGGTGCCCTCGGCGGCGATCAGGTCGGTGACCTCCTGCGGAGGCGTCGAGCAGTCGTCGGCCGACGGCTCCTGGTCCGAGGCCAGCCCCTCGATGCCGACGTCCTCGACCGGCTGGAAGCCGAGCCGCTCGAGGTGCGCGGGCACCCGGTTCTGGGCGTTCACCACGTGCGAGCGGGACAGCCAGCCCAGCCCGTCGTCCACCTGGAAGTCCATGCCGCCGCCGGGCGCCCGCTGCACGTGCCCGGGGGAGGGGAGCAGGCCGACCAGCTGCACGGCCTCCGCGGCGGACAGCTCCGCCGGCGGGGAGTCGAAGTAGTACCAGCCGGCCGCGCAGACGCCGTAGATCGTCGGCCCGAACTGGGCGTAGTTGACGTACAGCTCGAGCATCCGGCGGTCGTCGACGAACGCGGCCAGCTCGACGGCCAGGAGGGCCTCGACCCCCTTGCGCCAGGCGCTGAGCTCCTGGTTGAGGAACAGGTTCTTGGCCATCTGCTGCGGGATCGTGGAACCCGAGGGGTCGTCCTCTCCGGAGAGGTGGGCCGTCGCCCGGCTCCACAGCGCGTCCCACTCGAAGGCGCCCGAGCGGTAGGGGAGCTGCGCGTCCTCGTGCGCGATGACCGCGGCGAGGAAGTTCCGGGAGACGTGCTCGACCGGCACCGACTGCTGGATCGCGCCGTCGGGGTTGGCCACCATGAAGGCCGTCGTGGGCGGGTCCACCCAGCGCAGCGAGAGCACCACCAGCGCCTGGACGACGCCGACCACGGCCAGCACGCGGACGACGCGACGGACCAGCCCCCGGCGACGCCGCGGAGGGCGGTCCCGGCGACCCCGGCGGCCGCGCGGCGGCGGGAGCGGACGCTCGGGCGCGGGCGGGAAGGGGCCCTCCGGCCGGGCCGTCGGGTAGGCACGCCGCGGCTCCTCCCCGGGCCACGGGCGCGGCGGCGGCCCGTACTGCGGCGGTCCGTACGGCGGCTGCCCGTAGGGAGGCTGCCCGTACGGCGGCTGCCCGTAGGGAGGCTGCTCGTAGGGAGGCTGTCCGTACGGACGCTGCTCGTACCGCGGCGGGCCACCGGCCGGCGGCGGAGCGCCGTACCAGTCGTTGCCCACCGGCGGTGGACGGTCGAACCGGGGACGCCGGGCGGGCTCCGGCTGCGGCAGCGGCTCGGTGGGCCGGCGGCGGAGCCAGCGGGTGGTGCGGCGGTCCGGCGGGACGGGGGCCATGAGGCGGTGCTCCTCAGGTCGGCGTCGAACCGTCATCCTAGGGAGGTTTCCTGTGAGCCCCGTCGATGTCCGGCGTCCCGAGCCCCCGGAGCGACCGGACGGGCGAGTCGGTGCGAGGCGGGTCACCCCTGGCGGGGCCTCAAGGTCGGGCGCGGAACGGCCGACGTTCTCCAGGTGAGCCGGTCAGGAGCGCCCGAGGTGGCGACGCTGCGCGTCATGGCGCAGACGCTGGCCATCTTCTACGGCTTCGGCGGCGCCGCCGGGTTGCTCATCGCATCCGGGGCCCAGCCGGGTGCCCTCCGCTCGGTCCTGCTCGCGCTCTCGCTCACCGCGCTGGCAGCGGCGGTCGTCGTCGCCCGGTGGGGCGCCCGGTGGCCGCGCAGGGTCTTCGACGTGGCGGTGGGTGCCGCGGACGTCCTCATCGCCACGGCCGTCGTGGCCAGCCCCGACCCGGTCACCGCGCTGGCCGCCGCCACGCTCATCAGCTTCGTCGTCGTCGACGCGCACCTGTTCTTCACCGGGCGCCAGGCGTGGGCGCACCAGGCTCTCGCGGTAGCCGCCGTCACCGCGTCCCTGCAGGTCTCCGGTGGCGTGCCGCTCCCCACCGCGCTGGGCCTGGACGTCGTGCTCGTCGGCCTCGGCGTCGTCATCCGGCGGCTGGTCATCCGCGCCTCGGGCGCCAGCCGCGACCCCCTGACCGGTCTGCGCAACCGGCGCGGCTTCGACGAAGCGCTCGACGAGCTGCTGTCGGAGGCCGGCCGCACCCGCGAGCCGCTGTCGGCGGCGCTGCTCGACGTCGACCACTTCAAGTCGGTCAACGACACCTACGGCCACGAGGCCGGTGACCGCGTGCTGTGCCGGGTCGCCGACGTCTGGCGGGCGCAGCTGCCGGCCGGGGCGGTGCTCGCCCGGCACGGGGGCGACGAGTTCTCGCTGCTGCTGCCCGGCGTCCGCGCCACGACGGCGCTCGCCCTCGTGCGGCGCATCTGCGCGCTGCACCCCGACATCTCGCTCTCCTGCGGGGTGGCCGGCTACTCGTTCGGCGAGAGCGCCTCCCAGCTGATGCGCAGTGCCGACCGCGCCCTCTACGACGCGAAGGTCCTCGGCCGCGGCCGGGCCGAGCTCTTCGAGGGCACCGGTCCGGCGGTCGACGGCGCGATCCGACGGGGCACGCCGCGGGCCTGGTGAGCCCCGGCACGGCGTCCTGGCTCACCTGCGGTGGTCCTGGCTCACTGTCGACGCTGAGCCAGGACCCCTAACGATCAGGTCACCTGATCAACATCGCGTCACGGCAGGCCGGCGTGCGGGACGGCGACCTCCGTCGACACCAGCACCGCCTCGCGCACCGGTGCCCGCGTGTGCTCGTAGAAGTCCGGTGCGCAGCACAGCAGCAGCGTGCGGCCGTCGTCCCCACCCAGCGCGCAGGCGTAGACGCCCATGCCGTCCGGTGCGGCGATCTCCTCGACGATCGCGCCGCCGGCCGCCACCCGGACCACCCGGGAGTTCAGCCCGTCGGCGACCCAGACGTGCCCCTCGGCGTCGAGCGTGCACCCGTCGGGGGCGACCACCACCTGCCCGATGAGCTCCTCGACCGAGTCGCCCACCGGCATCGGGCCGAGCTCCGCCCACACCCGGCGGCCGCCCAGCGAGCCGTCGGCGGCGATGTCGAACGCCGTGAAGCGGTTGCCCCACGTCTCGCCGACGACCAGCGTGCCGCCGTCCGGGGTGATCACCGAGCCGTTCGGGAAGCGCAGGTCCTCGGCCACCACGGTCACCGTCCCGTCGGGGTCGACCCGCTTCACCGACGCAGGGGCGGGCGCGCCACCGCCCATGAGGTCGAAGCCGAAGTCGCCGACGAACGCCCGGCCGGCGGCGTCGACCACCATGTCGTTGAGGTGCCCGCCGCAGACCGCAGAGAGGTCGGCGTGCGTGGACACCTCGCCGTCGGCGACCCGGAGCAGCCGGTGGTCCTTCATCGACACCACGAGCAACGAGCCGTCGGGCAGCCAGCCCAGGCCCGAGGGCTGGTTCTCCACCTCGAGGACGACGTTCTCCCCGCCGCCGGGCGAGACCCGGCTGACGGTGCGCCGGTAGAAGTCCGAGACCCACCACTGCCCGTCGCGCCACCGCGGCCCCTCGAAGTAGGAACCGCCCTCCAGCACCGTCCGGAACTCTCGCGTCGCCATGGCACCGGACGCTACGACGCCGCGGCGCGGCGCACGAGCCGGTCCCGCGCTGTTTCACCGCTCCCCACCTGGGCAGATGCGAAGAATGCGTCGACGGAGAGTGCGCCGGTGATTGTGCGGGGGGTGTTCGAGCGGACCCTGCGGGCGGTCGAGCGCTGGGAGGTCCTCGACGCCCCCAGCTACCCGGTCGAGCACGGCATCTCGCTGACCTTCCTGCTCGCCGGGCGCTATGCACGGCCGCTGCAGGACCTGCTGCACGGTGTCTGGCTCGGCCACCCGCTGCACCCCGCCCTGGTCACCGTGCCGATCGGGTCGTGGACGGCGGCCCTGGCCCTCGACGCCCTGGACGCCACGGGCCGCGGCGGGCCGGGCTCCGGGGCGGCGGCCCGCACCGCGGTGCGGGTCGGCGTCGCCGGCGCGGTGGCCGCGGCGGCCACCGGGCTGACCGACTGGCAGCACGCCCACGACCAGGCCCGCCGCGTCGGGCTGGTGCACGCCGGGCTGAACAGTGCCGCGCTCGCGCTCTACACCTGGTCGCTGGCCGATCGGGCCCGCGGCCGGGCCGCCCGCGCGCGCGTCACCGCCGCCGCGGGCTACGCGGTCACCGTCGCCAGCGGCTGGCTCGGTGGCGCGCTCTCCTACCGGCACGGGATGGGTACCGACCACGCCGTCCGCAGCTACGAACCGCGGCGCTTCACCGACGCCGCCGCCCTGGCCGACCTGCCCGAGGGCGAGCCGGTGCCGGTGGACGTCGACGGCATGCCCGTCGTCCTCGTCGCCACCGGCGGTGCCGTGCAGGCCGTCGGTGGCCGCTGCCCCCACCAGGGCGGGCCGCTCGGGGAGGGCTGGCTGCACCGCGGCGAGCTGGTCTGCCCCTGGCACGGGTCGCGGTTCGACCTGGCCACCGGTGAGCCGGCCCAGGGCCCCTCCACCGCACCGCTGCCCTGCTTCGACACGCGGGTCCGCGAGGGCCGGGTCGAGGTGCGCCGCCGGGCCGACTGGCGCACGCCCACCGCGATCACCACCGTCCAGGAGGCATCCCGATGAAGGCCGACGAGGTTCTGACCGCCCACCACGACGTGCTGCGCGGGCTGCTGCGCGACCTGGCGGAGACGACCGGCGAGGAGACCGAGCGGCGGGAGGAGCTGCGCGGCCGGCTGCTGCGGGAGCTGGAGATCCACACCCAGATCGAGGACGAGCTGTTCTACCCGGCCGTCGTCGACGTCTCGCCGCTGCTCTCCCTCGCGCACGCCGAGCACCGGCAGATCGACGACCAGCTGGCCACCGTGATGCGCACGGCACCCGACGACCCGGAGTTCACCACCGAGGTGCGCATGCTGGAGAAGACGCTGCGCCACCACACGATGGAGGAGGAGCAGCGGATGTTCCCCCAGGCGCACGCCCTGGGCGAGGAGCGGCTCGAGCAGCTCGGCGAGCAGTTGCGCGCACGGCAGCGGGAGCTGGTGGAGTCCGGCGGCATGCGGCTGATCGTGCGGCTCAAGCGGGCGACGCTGCGCCTGGTGTGAACGCCCCGGTGCCCCGGCCGCATCGGCCGGGGCACCGGGGAGAGCGCCGGATCAGACGACGCGACGCGCGGTGTTGTAGCCCCACATCGAGTCCACCGGCACGACCGCCACCGGGTTGCCGTAGGTGGAGGAGTGCACCATCAGCCCGTCGCCGATGTACATGCCGACGTGACCGACCGGGTCGTAGAAGAAGATCAGGTCGCCGGGCTGCAGGTGGGCCCGGTCCACGTAGACCCCCGCCGTCGACTGCGCCCGCGAGGTCCGGGGGATCTCCACGCCCGCGGCCTGGTAGGCCGACCAGGTCAGGCCGGAGCAGTCGTAGCCGCCGGGGCCGGTGCCGCCCCAGACGTAGGGCTTGCCCTGCTGCGCCAGGGCCGTGTCGACGGCGACCTGGGCGGCGTGGGTGGGCGCCACGACGGGCGTGGTGACGACGGTCGTCGTGCCGCCGCCACCGCCGTCACCGGTGGAAGCGGTGGCGGCGAACGGGGTGAGAGCGATGCCCGCTCCGGTGAAGAGGGCGAGCGCCGCGCCGCGGACGGAGCGGCGGGTGGTGGACGTGCGCGTGGTCGTCATGGACGACGGTTCTCCTGTTCTCCATCGACCGCCTACCGGGTTAGCTGACGGGTTCGGGCGGGGAACTCGCCCGGCTTGACCGGCTCGCGGCCACGCTTCACCCCAGTGCTGCGGTGGGTCCCCGGTCCGGGCGGCGGTCGGATCCGACGCCCGGTTCGGCGGTGTCGGACGGGTGTCACCGGGAGCGGTGACGACGGGATCCCGTCCGGACCGCGACGACGCTAGGTCGGGATCCGTCCACCTACCCACCGGCCGACACGCGGGGGACCGGCCCGCGAGCGGCGTGTCGACCACGGGGGCGGGCCCGGGCGACTCGCGCGCCGACCACCGTGGACGCGCGGACGACGGCGCGAGGCGCGGCCTCGCCGGTCACCGATCGTCAGCGCACGCTTACTTCCTCTGTCGCGGCGGGTCCGCACGCTGTGCGCTCCGCCGTGTCCGCCGCGTACAGGGCTGATCCGGAGCCTCCCGGGACGCTGTCGATGGAGTGACTACACCTAGCAACGACGCACAGGGAGCGGGAGAACCGGACGTCGACGGTTCACTTCCCGGTGGCAGAGGCCTGGCAGTTTCCCGGACGTTCCACGGGGGATCTCGAGGCAAGGGGAGCAGGATGAAGGCAGGGAGGGCGGCCGTGGGAGCGGCCGCGGCGCTGGCGCTGGTGGCGGTGTCCCCGGCGACGGCACTGGCGGACGGCGGCGAGGACGACATCGTCACCGTGGCGGCGGGGCTGGACGGACCGCGTCAGCTCAGCGAGTTCAAGGGCCACCAGCTCGTGGTGGCCGAGGCCGACTCCGGCGAGGTGTCCTCGGTGGACCTGCGCGACGGGCGGGTCCGGACGCTGCTCAGCGGCCTGGGCAACGCGCAGGGTGTCGACTACAAGTACGGCGGCCTCTTCGTCGCGGTGGGCGAAGCCCCGCCGGCGGAGGAGGGGGCTCCCCCCGTGCCGCCCGGCACACCCAGCCAGGTGGTCGTCGAGGCCAAGCCGAACGGCCAGATCCTGCGCACGTGGGACCTCCTCCAGTACGAGCTGGACCACAACCCCGACGGGCAGCAGCAGTTCATGGAGGTCGACGGCGAGCAGGTGCCGATCGAGACGCTGTCCAACCCGTTCGCGGTGCTCGCTCAGCCCAACCGGCTGCTGGTCAGCGACGCCGGCGCCAACGCCGTCCTCTCCATCGACCTGCGCAGCGGGAAGATCAGCACGTTCTTCGTGCCGCCGACGGTCACCGACACCCCCGAGTGCGCGGAGGCCGAGAACAACCCCGGCACCGTGGGGTGCGACTCGGTCCCGACCGAGATCGCCGAGGGCCCGAACGGCCTCATCTACGTCGGCACGCTGGGCGCCGAGGCGCCCGGTGCGGCGCGGGTCTACGTGCTGGACCGGCACGGCGAGGTCGTCGACGTGATCGGTGGGCTGACGGGGGTCACCGGCGTCGCCGTCGACCCGCACGGCACCGTCTACGCGTCCAACGTCCTCGAGGGCTTCCCCGAGGGCCCGCCGGCGGAGGACTTCGACCCCGCCACGATCGGCGAGGTCACCCGCATCTCGCCCTCCGGCGAGCGGGCCACCGCGCAGGTGACCATGCCGACCGGGCTGGAGTGGACGCACGGGCACCTGTACGCCTCGGCGTGGAGCGTGGCCGGCTTCCTGGGCATGCCCGGCGCCGGTGAGGTGCAGCGCATCGGCTCGGGTGCGTTCACGGGCCTGCAGCCCTGATCGATCCTGCGAGGACGGCGGTGCCGCGACCGGGCCTTCCGGCCGCGGCACCGTCGTCTGCGGGGTGACCACCGCCACAGGCCGGTCGGCGGGTCGTGCGAGCATCGCCGGGTGGCCCGCCTGCTGATCGCCAACCGTGGCGAGATCGCCGTCCGCATCGCCCGCGCCGCCGCCGCCGAGGGGCTGACGTCGGTCGCCGTCGCCGCCGCCGACGAGCCGCACGCCCCGCACCTCGCCGCCGCGGACGAGGTCCACCTCCTCCCCGGCAGCGGTCCGGCGGCCTACCTCGACGCCGCCGCGGTCGTGCAGGCCGCCGTGGACACCGGCTGCGCGCTGATCCACCCCGGTTACGGCTTCCTCTCCGAGAGCCCGGCGCTGCCCCGGGCGTGCGGCGTCAGCGGCGAGGCACCGGCGGTGGTGGGCCCCGGCGCCTCCGTCCTGGAGACGCTCGGTGACAAGGTGCTCGCCCGCGCGGCCGCCGAGGCCGCCGGCGTGCCGGTTCCGCACGGCACCGGCGACGCCGCCACCTCGCAGGAGGTCGCCGACCTGCTCGACGCGACCGGCGCGGTGATGCTCAAGGCGCGGTTCGGCGGGGGCGGGCGGGCCACCCGCGTCCTGCGCCGGGGCGACGACGTCGCGGCCGCGGTCGCCGCGCTGGCCGGCGAGGCCCGCGTCGCCTTCGGCACCGAGGCGCTGCTGGCCGAGGAGCTGGTCGAGGACGCCCGGCACGTCGAGGTGCAGCTGCTCGGTGACGCCGGCGCGGACGTCGTCGTCCTCGGTGACCGCGACTGCTCGCTGCAGCGCAACCGGCAGAAGGTCGTCGAGATCGCCCCCGCACCGGACCTGCCGGATGCCGTCCGCGGCCGGCTGCACGACGCGGCGGCGGCGCTCGCCCGGCACGTCGGGCTGCGCGGGCTGGCCACCGTCGAGTTCCTCGTGCCCGCCGGGGCGCCCGAGCGGTTCGCCTTCCTGGAGTGCAACCCGCGGCTGCAGGTGGAGCACACGGTCACCGAGGAGACGCTGGGCCTGGACCTGGTGCGCATGCAGCTGCGGGTTGCCGCCGGCGCGACCCTCGCCGACCTGGGGCTGGCCGACGGTGCGCCCCGTCCGGTCGGCACCGCCGTCCAGGCCCGCGTCCTCGCCGAGACCCTCACCGCCGACGGCGCCGTCGTCCCCTCCGCCGGCACGATCACCGCCCTCGCGCTTCCCGGCGGCCCGGGCGTGCGGGTGGACACCGCCGCCCGCCCCGGCGCCGAGCAGAGCCCGCGCTACGACCCGCTGCTGGCCAAAGTGGTGGTGCACGAGCGGCAGGGCGCGCTCGCCGACGCGCTGCGCCACCTGCACCGGGCGCTCGGCGAGGTGCAGGTCGCCGGCGTCCCGACCAACACCGAATTCCTCCGCGCCCTGCTCGCGCGCCCGGACGCCGCACGCGCCACCACCACCTTCGTCGACGACCACCTCGCCGAGCTGGCCGGCAGCGCCGCGCCCGCGCCCGCGCCCGAGGCGGGGGAGGGGCTGCGCGCGCCGGTCCCCGGCACCGTCGTCGCGGTCGCGGCGGCCGAGGGCAGCACGGTCGAGCCCGGGGGAGCGGTCGTCGTCCTCGAGGCGATGAAGATGGAGCACGTCGTCGCGCTGCCGGCCGGCGGCACCGTGCGCCGGATCGCGGTGCGGGTCGGCGACACCGTGCGGCAGGGGCAGCTGCTCGCCGACGTGCAGCACGCCGACGGTGACGCCGCGGCCGACGCGGCGGCGATCGACCTCGACGCCGACCGCCCCGACCTCGCCGAGGTGCGCCGCCGCCACGAGCTGGGGCTCGACGAGCACCGCCCCGAGGTCGTCGCCAAGCGGCACGCGCTGGGCCGGCGCACGGCGCGGGAGAACCTGGCCGACCTCGTCGACGAGGGCAGCTTCCTGGAGTACGGGCCGCTGGTCTTCGCCGCGCAGGAGCGCCGCCGCAGCCGCGAGGAGCTGCAGCGGAAGACGCCCGCCGACGGCGTCGTCGGCGGCCTCGCCGACATCGCCGGCCACCCGGCGGTCGTCGTCTCCTACGACTACACGGTGCTCGCCGGCACCCAGGGCATGCGCGGGCACCTGAAGAAGGACCGGTTGTTCGAGCTGGCGGAGAAGCGGCGGCTGCCGGTCGTCCTCTTCGCCGAGGGTGGCGGTGGGCGGCCCGGCGACGTCGACCACCCGGTCGTCTCCGCGCTAGACACGGCGGCCTTCGCCCTGTTCGGCCGGCTGTCGGGGCTGGTGCCCACCGTCGGCATCGCCAGCGGCCGCTGCTTCGCCGGCAACGCCGCGCTGCTCGGCACCTGCGACGTCGTCATCGCCACCGAGGACGCGAACATCGGCATGGGCGGGCCGGCGATGATCGAGGGCGGCGGGCTCGGCGTGGTCGCACCGGAGGAGATCGGGCCGATCGACGTCCAGCACGCCAACGGGGTCGTCGACATCCGGGTGGCCGACGACGCCGCCGCCGTCGCCGCGGCCCGGCAGTACCTGTCGTACTTCCAGGGGCCGGTGGCCGGGTGGACCGCCCCCGACCAGCGGCTGCTGCGCCACCTCGTGCCCGAGAACCGCAAGCGGGTCTACGACATGCGCGCGGTGCTGGGGGCGCTGGCCGACGAGGGGTCGGTGCTCGAGCTCCGCGACGGCTGGGGCGCCGGCATGATCACCGCTCTGGCGCGGGTCGAGGGTGCGCCGCTCGGCGTCCTCGCCAACGTGCCCACGCATCTCGGCGGGGCCATCGACGCCGACGCCGCCGACAAGGCCGCCCGCTTCCTCCAGCTCTGCGACGCCCACGGCCTGCCGGTGCTCTCGCTCTGCGACACCCCGGGCTTCATGGTCGGGCCGGAGTCGGAGAAGACGGCGACGGTGCGCCACTTCTCCCGGCTGTTCGTCACCGGCGCCACCCTGTCGGTGCCGGTCGGCAGCGTCGTCGTCCGCAAGGCCTACGGGCTGGGCGCGCAGGCGATGGCCGGGGGCAGCACCAAGGTGCCGCGGTTCACCGTCGGCTGGCCGACCAGCGAGTTCGGGCCGATGGGCCTGGAGGGCGCGGTGCGCCTCGGCATGCGCCGGGAGCTCGCCGTGATCGAGGACGACGCCGAGCGGGCGGCGGCGTTCGACGCCGCCGTCGCCGCCGCCTACGAGAAGGGCCGCGGCCTCAACGTCGCCGCGCACTGGGAGATCGACGACGTCATCGACCCCGTCGACACCCGCCGCTGGATCACCACGCTGACCCGCGAGGCGGCGGCCACCCCCCGGCCGCCGGGCAAGGTGCGCCCGCACGTCGACACCTGGTGACCGACCGGGTGAGACTTGCCGCCCGGTGGTTGGCGGGGGCCGCCGCGGGGCAGGGATGGTCCTGATCAGCCGGCCGGCCGGCGAGCCGGTGCGACGACGAGGAGGCAGACATGGGAATGATGCGGAAGCTCATCGCGTCCGGGGTGGCGGCGAAGGTGTTCCAGGAGGCCAAGAAGCCGCAGAACCAGGCGAAGATCAAGAAGTTCATCGCGGACTTCCAGAACAAGAGCGGTGGCGGCGGCGGCGGCAAGGGTCGCGGCGCCACCCGCTGACCCCCGCACCGTGCGGAACCACGGAGCGACCCCCGGTCCCGAGGCAGCCGCCTCGCGGCCGGGGGTCGCTCCCGTTCCCGGGTCCGCCTCCCGGGCCCCGGTGAAGACCCGCGAGGAGCGCTGGCAGGAGCGGCTCGCCGTGCCGGTCCTGGTGGCCGCGCTGGCCTCGATCCCGGCCATGTTCCTCACCGTCGCCGAGGGCACGCTGGGCACCGCCGGGCACGCGATCGACGCCGTCAGCGGGCTGGTGCTGGTCGCCGAGACGGTGATCCTGCTCGTCGTCGCCGAGAACAAGCGTGCCTGGCTGCGCGGGCACGTGGGGCTGGTCGCCCTCACCGTCGCGGTGGTCGTCGCCGTCGTCTTCGCGCTCGGCCCGGTCCAGATCCTGCGGCTGGTGCGCACGGTCGGCGCCCTGCGCATCCTGCGCGCCGGACGGATCGTCAAGGCCGCCCGCAGCGTGAGCGACCGCATGGGGTTCACCGGCCGGCTCGCCCACGTCGCCGCCGCCGGGACCGGGGTGCTGGTCGCCGTCTTCGTCGGGGTGGTCCTCGCCGACCCCACGTCCCGCTCCCGCGACCTGCTCACCGCCGTGCTCGGCGAGATCAGCACCCCGGTGATCGTGGCGCTGTCCGCCGCCGCCGGGATCATCCTCGGCGTGGCCACCTACCTGCTCGCCCGCGACCCGGGCGCCGGGCCCGACGCGGAGGCCGACCCGCCCGGGGCCGCGTGATCCGATCGCCTCCCGGGGGTTCCCGTGCCGGCGCAGTGGGCATCCACCGGGGCATGGGAATCATGAGCAAGATCGCCAAGGGTGGCATGGCCAAGAAGGTCATGGACGAGGCCAGGAAGCCGCAGAACCAGCAGAAGATCAAGGACGCCGTCTCGAACTTCAGGAACAAGGGCAAGGGCACCGGCTCCGGCGGCACGACCGCGCGCTGACCGGGGCGGCGTCGACCGGCCGGGCACGAGGAGGGCCGAGATGACCGAGGGATCCATGACCGGCCGCCCCTACGGCGGCGCGAACGACCCGTCGAACGAGGCGGGGCTGCCGGGGGAGACCCCGGAGGAGGGCCAGGTGGGCGCCGCACGGGAGCAGTCGCCCCGGGCGGCCGAGGGAGGCATGTCCGGGGACGTGACCCGGACGCCGAGCGGCCAGGACGGCGACAAACCGGGCGGCATCGCCGACGCGACCGGCCCGCAGGGCTGAGCGTCCGGTAGACCTTGCGGTCGTGCACCGCATCGCCGTCCTGGACGACTACCAGTCCGTCGCAGCCGAGTTCTGCGACTGGTCCCGGCTGCCCGAACCGGCCGAGGTGGTGACGTTCGCCGACGCCGTCGCCGATCCGGATGCGCTGGTTGCCCGGCTGCGCGGCGTCGACGTCGTCGTCGCCATGCGGGAGCGCACGCGCTTCGGCCGCGACGTGCTCGAACGGCTGCCCGACCTGCGGTTGCTCGTCACCACCGGCATGCGGAACAAGTCGATCGACGTCGCGGCCGCCGCCGAGCTCGGCATCACCGTCTGCGGCACCGCGGCGTCGGGCACCGCCACCGCCGAGCTCACCTGGGCGCTGATCCTGGCCACCGTGCGGCACGTGCCGCAGGAGGACGCCGCCATGCGCGCCGGTGGCTGGCAGACCACGATCGGCACCGACCTGCACGGCGCCCGGCTCGGCGTCATCGGGCTGGGGCGGATCGGCGCGCAGGTGGCCCGCATCGGCGCTGCCTTCGGCATGGACGTCGTCGCGTGGAGCCAGCACCTCACCGAGGAGCGGGCCGCCGAGGTCGGCGCCCGGCTGGTGGGGAAGGACGAGCTCTTCGCGACCGCGGACGTCGTCACGGTGCACCTGCTGCTCTCCAAGCGGACCCGCGGCCTCATCGGCGCCGACGACCTGGCGCTGATGAAGCACACCGCCGTCCTGGTCAACACCAGCCGCGGCCCGATCGTGGACGAGGCCGCGCTGGTCGACGTGCTCCGCCGCGGCGCGATCGCCGGCGCGGGCCTGGACGTCTACGACGCCGAACCGCTGCCACGGGAGCACCCGCTGCGCGAGCTGCGCCGCGCGGTGCTGACCCCGCACCTGGGCTACGTCACCCGGGGCACCTACGAGGTCTTCTACGGGGAGGCCGTCGAGGACGTCGCGGCCTGGATGGCCGGCCGGCCGATCCGGGTGATCGAGCCCGCGTAGTCGGCACAATGGCCCCGTGCCGCAGACCGGATCGGGTGATCCCGGGCTGACGACGGCCGAGCTGCGGCTGGTCGCCCGGTACGCCGTTGAGTGCGCCGAGGAGGCGCTCCCGCTGTTCGAGCGGGCGCACCCCGACGACCACCGACCGCGCGCGGCGGTCGACGCGGCGTGGGCCTTCGTCCGGGGCGCGGACCGGTCGACGCTGCAACGCGTCACCTCGCTGGACGCGCACCGCGCCGCGAAGGCTGCCGCGACCGGGCCCGCGAAGCACGCGGCGCACGCCGCCGGTGACGCCGCCGCGGCCGCCTACCTCCACCCGCCCGGCGCCGTGCTCGGCTGGGCGTCGAGCGCCGCCCGGGCGTCCCAGGTCGGGCACATCCTGCGCGCTGCCGCGCACGCTGCCCGCGCAGCCGAGCTCGCGGCCGGCGGGGAGCCCGGCGTCGGGGACCGGCACCTCGGGCGGGCCCGGCTGCGCGCGATCCCGGACCTCGCGGACGTGGTCCGGCGCTATCCGCGCCCACCCGCAGGCACCGATCGGGTGGGGCAGCTGCTGCACGTGCTGGACACATCGCTGCGGGAGCCCTGAGCCGCGCGCCGCGGGCACCGCCCACCCGGTGGAGCGACGCGCGCTCACCGCCCTCCGGGAAGCCATCCGGGCAGCCATCCGGGCACCCCGACGACCGCCATGGTCAGCAGGAGCGTGCCGAGGACCAGCAGGGTCGTCGCCGCCGCGAGGAGCAGGCGGACCGCCGGCCGCTGGGCGGCCACCCACCCGGTCCACCGGATGACGTGCCGACGGGCGACCGCCAGCAGCCGCTCGGCCCAGGTGAACTCCGACGCGAGCACGGCCAGCCCGGCCAGCACGGTCAGCCAGCCCGGGCCCGGCAGCGGGACGGTCACCAGGCCGACCAGGACGATCACGGTCCCGACGAACCCGACGCCCGCCCGGTACGCCTGCTCGAGCGGCCGCGAGGCCGCCAGCCGACGTCGCCAGGCCCTCTGCCGGCGCGGGTGGGGCCGGCCGGGGTCGGCCCGACCCAGGCCGACCCCGACGCCCACGCCCGTCACCCGGCGTCCCGCCGCAGCAGCGACCAGCCACCGGCCGCCAGGGCCGCCAGCGCCCAGCCGCCCAGCAGCGCCGCCGCGTGGCCGGCCGTCAGGTCCGGCTCCCCGAGCAGGGTCCAGACGGCGCCCGACCCCGGGAGCCACTCGCCGACCTCGGCCGCCCACGCCCCGAAGGCCGGGAGCAGCAGCGGCAGCACCAGCTGCAGCAGGAACACGGTCGCCAGCGCACCCGCCGTCGACCGCAGCAGGAAGCCGACGCCGGCGGTGAGCACGCCGCCGGCCACGAGCACCGCCGCGACCCGCCCCAGGCTGTCGGTCAGGCCACCGGAGGACAGCACGAGGTCGGGCGCGACCAGCTTCGCGAGGAGGTCGGCGATGAGGGCGAGCAGCACCCCCGCCACGGTCACCACGGCCACCGGCACGGCGACCCGAGCGGCGAGCAGCACACCCCGGCGCGGCGTCCACTGCAGCGTCGGCGCGATCGCCCCGCTGCCGTACTCGGAGGTGACCGCGAGCAGCACCAGCACCAGCAGCGCGAACTGCCCGACCAGCGTGCCGAACTCGCCGGCGACCGTCGCCGCCACCGTCGTCCCCGAGGCGTTCGACATCTCCGCCTCGTCGACGGCGGCCATGGTCCCGATGCCGACGGTCGCCACCGCGGCCGCCAGCAGGCACCACCACGTCGCGCGCACCGTGCGCAGCCGCAGCCACTCGGCGCCCGCCGCCCGCGCGAGCACCGTCGCACTGCCGGGCTGGGCCGCCCGCAGGGTCGCGGCGGTCATGCCCGCACCTGCCCGGCCGGCTCGGGGGCGGCCGCCACCCGGTACTGGACGCTGTCCCCGGTGAGGTCGAGGTAGATCTCCTCCAGGGAGTGCTGCTGCTCGGCCAGCCGGTGCACGGCCACGCCGGTCTCCAGCGCCACGTCGCCCACGGTCTCGGCGGAGGCGCCCTCGACCAGCAGATCGCCGTCGCCGGTGGGGTGCACCCGCAGCCCCCGGCGCAGGAGGGCGCCGGCCAGGTCGTCGGCCGACGGCGTCCGCACCACGACCTTCCGGCCGGCGTGCTGGCCGCGCATCACCTCGGTGATCGGGGCGTCGGCGATCAGCCGTCCGCGGCCGATGATGACCAGGTGGTCGGCGGTCTGCTCCATCTCGCTCATCAGGTGGCTGGACAGCAGCACCGTGCGGCCCTCGTCGGCCAGCTCGCGCACCAGCCGGCGGATCCACCGGACGCCGTCGAGGTCGAGGCCGTTCATCGGCTCGTCGAACAGGAGGACGGCGGGGTCGCCGAGCAGCGCACTGGCGATGCCCAGCCGCTGCCGCATGCCCAGCGAGTAGCCCTTCACCCGTCGCCTGGCGGCAGATCCCAGCCCGACCTGGTCGATGACCTCGTCGACCCGCCGCACCGGGATGCCGTGCGTGCGGGCGGCGACCCGCAGGTGGTCGCGGCCGCTGCGCCCCGGGTGCATCGCCTGCGCGTCGAGCAGCGCACCGGCGGCCCGCAGCGGCTCGCCGAGGCGGGGGAACGGCCGGCCGGCCACCAGCGCCTGGCCGGAGGTGGGCCGGTCGAGCCCGAGCACCATGCGCATCGTGGTGGACTTGCCCGCGCCGTTGGGACCGAGGAAGCCGGTCACCTTGCCGGGCCGGACGTCGAAGGTCAGGTGGTCGACGGCGCGGACGGCGCCGTACTGCTTGGTCAGCTCGCGGACCTGGATCATGCGGAGCTCGCAGGGAGGAGGGGATCGGTCATGGCTGGAAGCGTTCCGGCAGCGGGCGGCCGGGCGGATCACCCCGCAGCGCCGACCCGGGTCCCCCGCGCGGGGGAGGACCGGGGCACACCGGCGGGGGAATCGCCCGGCGCTCCGGTCGGCCAGGATCGAACCGTGCCCCCGTCGACGTTCCCGCGGTCCACGGCCGAGATCGCCACCGGGCTGCGGTCGGTCGTCGCCACCGCGGCGAGCCCCGGCTGGCCCGGCCGCGTCCTGTACGCGCTCGCGACCCTGCCGATCGGCCTCCTCTGCGCGGCCTTCTACTTCGCGCTGGTGGGCTCGGTCGTGGCGGTCATCTACGGCGTCGGGGTCCTCCTCATCCTCGCCGTGCTGGCGGCCGCCCGCGGGTTCGCCGGGCTCGAGCGCCGGCTGACCCGCACCCTCCTGGCCGTCGACATCCCCGAGGGGGAGCGCGTGCGGCACCTCCCCGGCGTCGTGGCCAAGGTGCGGCGGCTGGTGGTGTCGGCCGGCACCTGGCGGGCGGTCGGCTGGCTGGGCGTCCGGGTGCTGCTGGGCGTGGCCACGCTCGCCACCCTCTTCTTCGGCATCGTGGCGCTCACCGGCCTCTGGTTCGAGGCCCGCTGGAACGTGGTGACCGCCCTGCCGCTGCTCGCGCTGATGGCCGTCGTCGCCGTGGTGACCCTCGTGCTGCTCGACCTGGTGGTGCGGCTGGCCGCCTCGGTCGCCCCCCGGCTGCTCGGCGCCGGGGCCGAGCAGCAGATCGCGGCGCTGCAGCAGAGCAGCCGCCGGCTCGCCGACCGCAACAAGCTGGCCCGCGACCTGCACGACACCATCGGCCACGCGCTGACCGCGAGCCTGCTGCAGGCCACCGCCGCGCGGCGCAGGCTCACCCCCGCCGACGACCGCCCGCCCCAGCCGGAGTTCGCCCGGCAGGCGCTCGAGCACATCGAAACCAACACCCGCAGCGCACTGGCCGAGCTCGACCGGGTGCTCACCGTCCTGCGGGCCGAGGACGGGGGCCGTGACCCCGCCCCCTTCGCCGCACCCACCCTCGCCGACCTCGACGGCCTGCTCGCCGGCCTGCGCGACGGCGGCCTGCCGGTCGCCCTCGTGGTCGACGGCCAGGTCGACGACGTGCCGCCCGGCGTGCAGGAGCTCGCCTACCGGGTCGTGCAGGAGGGGACGACGAACGTGCTCCGGCACGCGGGCACCCCGCTGACCGTCGCCCAGGTCGTCCGCGACGGCGACGCGCTGGTCGTGCGCGTCTGCAACGAGCGGGCCTCGCAGCTGGACAGCCGGCCCGGCCCCGGCGGCGGGCGCGGGCTGGCCGGGCTGCGGGAGCGCACCGCCGCCGCCGGCGGCACGCTCAGCGCAGAGCCCACGCCGTCCGGCGGCTTCGAGCTGTGCGTCTCCCTCCCGCTGGCGGGCGCGGCGTGACGCTGCGGCTGGTCCTCGTCGACGACGACGTGCTCGTCCGGTCGGGGTTGCGGGTGATCCTGGAGAGCGAGCCCGACCTGACCGTGGTCGGCGACGCCGGCACCGGCCGGGTGGCCCTCGACGTGGCCGCGCGCACCGACCCCGATGTCGTCCTCATGGACGTGCGCATGCCCGACATGGACGGCATCGCCGCCACCGCCGAGCTGGTCGCCCGCGATCCGCAGCGGCCGCGCGTGCTGGTGCTGACCACCTTCGAGGACGACGACTACCTGTTCCGCTCCCTCCAGGCCGGCGCCAGCGGCTTCGCGATCAAGCGGGCCGACCCCGACGAGCTGGTCGACGCGATCCGGGTGGTCGCCCGCGGCACCTCCCTGGTGCTGCCCGACCTGACCCGGCGGCTGATCGCCTCGCACGCGCCGTCGCGCGCCCGCGGCGCCGCCGCGCTGCCGGAGCTCACCGGCCGCGAGGCCGACGTGCTGCGGCTGGTCGCCGGTGGGCTGTCCAACGCCGAGATCGCCACCGAGCTGTTCCTCAGCCGAGAGACGGTGAAGACCCACGTCAGCAGCGTGCTGCTCAAGCTGGGCGCCCGGGACCGCACCCAGGCCGTCATCGCCGCCTACGAGAGCGGCTTCATGACCGGCTGAGAGCCGCCGCGAGCTGACCCCCGAGCGGGAGTGTCCCCGCCCGTCGTGTCGGTTCCCGCGCCCGGCCGAGAGCGCCGCGCCGCAGCCCGCAGCACCCTGTCGGCACGCGGGTCGAGCCGAGTCGCCGGACGTCGAGCCGCGTCAGCCCGCGGCTCGACGTCCGGTGCGGCGGCCAGACGTGTCGTCCGGCGCGCCACCGGATCGCACACGACCGCGCGAACGACCTCGGGTCGTCCGGGTCAGGCCGACCGCCACCGGGCGCGGTCGTCGGTGGCGGTCGTCGTGCAGACCATCGGCGTGCCCGTCTTCGTGACCCCGGTCGCGCCCTGCGACGAGCAGAACGCTCCCGGGTGGACGGTGCCGGCCGGGGCGGGGGCCGGCGGCGGGGGCGGCGGGGGAGCGGGCGCAGGGGCCGGCGCGGGCGACGGAGCAGGAGCCGGGGCCGGTGCCGGTGCCGGGGCGGGCAGCGGTGCGGGCGCCGGCTTCGGCGCGGGTGCAGCCGTCGACCGGGGTGCGGGGGCCGGCGCGACCGTGGTCGGCGCGGGCTCCGGCAGGACGGCCACCACACCGCCTGGCAGGGGCTCGCCCGGGCAGGAGGCGAGCACCGTGGCGATGGCGTTCTTCTCCGCCTGGGTCATCCACAGCTCGTAGCTCACCTTCACGGCCACCTGGCGAGCCACGTAGGCGCACCGGTAGCCGCGGTCCGGCGGCAGCCAGGTGGCGGCGTCGCCGTCGCCCTTCTGCATGTTGAGCGGGCCGTCCACGGCGAGCAGGTTCAGCGGGTCGTTGGCGAAGGCGGTCCGGCGTGACCGGTCCAGGGCCTGCGCGCCCTTCTGCCACGCGTCGGACAGGGCGACGACGTGGTCGATCTGCACGTCGTCGCTGGTGCCCTGCCCCCGCTGGAAGGCGATGCCCCGGCCGGAGTAGGGGTCGGCCAGATCGCCGGTCAGCACGATGCAGTTGCGGGTGCCGGCCTTGAAGGTCTCGCCGGTCAGGTCGCGCGCCAGGATGTCGTTGCGGGTGTCGCAGCCGTTGCGGTCGACGTCGACCCAGCCGGAGCCGAAGTTGTCCCGGTCGTAGCCCGTGCGCGGGGCCCGGCCCTTCACCTCCACCGCGGCGAGGGCGGCGAGCGCCGTGGTGCGGCCGGCGGCGTCGATGGCCTGGTCGGCCGCGGCGTCGTCCAGCAGTCCGGCCGTGCCGCTGGTGAGGGCGTCGACGGGGTGCGCCCGTTCAGCGGTCTCCGCCTCCGCGACCGCCGCGTCGACCTCCTCGTCGCTCGGGGACGGCGTCGGCGGCGCGGCGGAGTCGGTCGGGACGGCCGGAACCGTGCCGCTGGCGGCGGTCAGGGCAGCGGTCGGCGTGCCCGTCGCCGTCCCCACGAGGACGGCGGCGAGCCCGGCGGCGCAGACGATGCCCGCGACCCGCCGGCTGGAGATGAACGCCCACCGGGCCCGCCCGGTGATCGCCGCCCCGATGCCGATCAGGACGGCGACGACGCCGGCCATGAGCAGGCCGCCGCCGATGCCCTGGGTGGCGACACCGGCCACGACGAAGAGCAGGGTGACCAGCCCGACCAGGCCCAGCACCACCCGCTGCGGCCGGAACGAGACACGCGTGCCCATGAGCTTCCCCCCGGAACGAGACGACCAGGATTCGGAAGCTAGGTGGCGGGACGAGCGCGGAGAGGGTGCGACACGGGAGGGCGCCCCGGCCACCCCGGGCGCCCCAGGGGCACCGTCCGACGGGTCAGATGAGGAAGCGGTACGCCGTCGTGCCCGGTGCCACCAGCTGGATCCGCAGCGGGCTCGCCTCGATGCGGGCCAGCAGCGCCGGCAGCCCGTCCGCGCTCCCCAGCTCGATCCCGGTCAGCGCCGCGCCGGTCTCCCGGTTGTCCCGCTTCACGTACTCGAACAGCACGATGTCGTCGTCCGGGCCGAGCACCTCGTCCAGGAACCGGCGCAGCGCACCCGGCTCCTGCGGGAACTCGACCAGGAAGTAGTGCTTGAGGCCGCGGTGCACCAGCGACCGCTCGACCACCTCGGAGTACCGGCTGACGTCGTTGTTGCCCCCCGACAGCAGGCAGACGACGGTCTGGCCAGGCTCCACGGCCACCAGGCCACCGCTCACCGCCGCCGGCGACAGCGCGCCCGCGGGCTCGGCGATGATGCCGTCGGCCTGGTACAGGTCGAGCATCTCGGTGCAGATCTGGCCCTCGGGTACGGCGAGCAGCTCGGCGCCGGAGTCGCGCACCAGCGGATAGGTCACCGTGCCCACCCGCCGCACCGCCGCGCCGTCGACGAACGTGTCCATCTCCGGCAGCTCCACCGGCTCCCCGGCGGCCAGCGCCGCCGCCATGCCGGCCGCCCCCGCGGGCTCCACCCCGACCAGCCGGGTGGTGGGGGAGTGGTGGCGCAGCCAGGTGCCGCACCCGGCCAGCAGCCCGCCGCCGCCCACCGGCAGGACGACGACGTCGGGCGCGGCGCCCAGCTGCTCGAGGAGCTCCACCGCCACCGTCGCCTGCCCGGTCACGGTGCTCAGCGCGTCGAACGCCGGCACCAGGGCCGCCCCGGTGGTGGCCGCGTCCACCGCGGCCGCGGCGGCGGCCTCGTCGTAGGAGTCGCCGGCGACGACGAGCGTGACCATGTCGCCGCCGAGCGCGGCGATCCGCTCCCGCTTCTGCCGCGGCGTCGTCCCGGGCACGTAGACCCGGCCGGGCACCTGTAGGGCGCGGCAGGCGTAGGCCACCCCCTGCCCGTGGTTGCCGGCGCTCGCGCAGACCACACCGGCCGCCCGGGCGGTGTCGTCCAGCCCGGAGATGGTGTTGTAGGCGCCGCGGATCTTGTACGAGCGGCCCACCTGCAGGTCCTCGCGCTTGAGCCACACGTCGGCGCCGGTGAGCCCGGAGAGCCGGGCGTTGCGCTGCAACGGCGTCCGCTCGGCCACCCCGGCCAGCCGGCGGCCCGCCTCCCGGACCGCGGTGGCGAAGGAGTCGGGCACCGCGTCGTCGCCAGGAGTGCTGCTCACACCGCCCATCGTCGACGACACGCCCCGTGCCCGGACGGGGAGGTCACGGTTTGGTGGGTGATCTGCCCCACGGGTGGCCGCGCGGGCCTACGGTCGGCGCCCCCGGAAGCGGCGCGCGAGGCGGTGAGGTCGATGCCCGGAGCCCTGGTCGTCTACGAATCGGTGTCCGGGGACGCGAAACGGGTGGCGATGGCGGTCGCCCACGGGCTGTGCGGCCGGTTGTCGGTCGACGTCGCCTGCGCGCGCGAGGCCCCCATCCAGGTGCTGGCCGACGTGCGGCTGCTCGTGGTCGGCGGTCCCACGCACGCCTTCGGCATGCCCCGGCCGGTCACCCGGGAGAGCGCTGTCCGGGAGCACGGGGCCGTCGTCCCCGATGTCCCCTTCGGGCTGCACGAGTGGCTGGACACGGTGTGGTTGCCGCGCGGCATCCAGGCCGCCGCCTTCGACACCCGGATGGACCGCCCGGTGCTGGTCACCGCGCTCGACCACGCGGCTCGGACCGAGGAGAAGCTGCTCCGCCGGCTGGGCGCGACCCTGGCCGCACCGGCCGAGCACTTCCTCGTCGCGGACGTCGTCGGCCCGCTGCTGGACGGCGAGGAGGACCGGGCCCGGCGGTGGGGGCAGGCGCTGGGCGAACTGGTGGCGCCGCACCCGATCCCGGTGCGGGGCTGAGCCGCGGACCGGTCACAGCGGGTCGAGCAGCCGAAGGTGCGACTGGGTGCCCAGCCGCTTCTCGAAGGTCACCCGGTGCCGGCCGTCCTCCTGCACGAAGCGCAACCGGTCGACGAGCGCGCGCATCAGCACCAGCCCGCGCCCCCGGTCGTCCAGGGGCGAGGTGGGTGCGTCCTCGGTGGCGTCGGCGTCGAAGCCGGCGCCGCCGTCGAGCACGCTGATCCGGCACACCGCCTCGTCGATCGAGACGGCGACCTCGTAGGACTCGTGGTCGGCGGCATGGTCGACGACGTTCGCGCAGGCCTCGGTGAGCGCCAGCAGGATCTCGTCCATGGCAGTCTGCGGCACCGCCGAGTGCTCGAGCGCCTGCCGCAGCAGCCCGCGCGCCAGCGGCACGCTGTGCGCGTCGGTGGGCAACCGCACGCTGAAGTCGATGTTCACGGTCGCCCTCCCCTTCCCCGGTGGCCTACCCTCGGACCCCGGGGACGACGTGGTGCGGGAGGTGAACAGTGCTGTTCGACGTGGAGCGCACGACGGTCGCCGGGCGACCGGGCCTCACCGTGCGGGGTGAGCTGGACATCGCCACGGCCCCGCAGCTGGCCGAGGCCGCCGAGGCACTGCTGGCCACCGCGCCCGAGGCGGTCGTGGTCGACCTGACGCCGACGGACTTCCTCGACTCCTCCGGCGCCCGCACCCTCATCTCCGTCGCTCGCCGGGCCGCTGCCGTCGGCGCCGAGCTGCACGTCCTCGCCCCCCGGAGCAACCGCCCCGTGCGGCTGCCGATCGAGCTGCTGAAGCTCGAGGCGGTGGTGCCGATCGTGGATTCCGTCGGCGACCTGCCCGACCCCGTCGCCACGTAACGTCCCCTCGGTGACGAGCTCCCCAGCAGGCCCCACCACCGTCGACGACGACGCGCTCGCCCGCTGCGCCGAGGAGCCGATCGCCGTCCCGGGCGCGGTGCAGCCGCACGGTGTGCTCCTCGCGGTGGCCGAGCCCGGCCTCGGGGTCGTCGTCGCCTCCGCCAACGCCGCGCACCTCTTCGGCCGCCCGGTCGCCGGCAGTTCGCTCGACGAGCTGCTCCAGCCGGCCGACGCCGCTCGGCTGCGCGCGGGTCTGGCGGGCGACCTCGCCGAGCTGAACCCCCTGCGGGTGCGGGTGGCCGGCACCGACGTCGACCTCGTCGCGCACCGCGCCGACGGGCTGCTGGTCACCGAGTGGGAACCGGTCCGCGGCGCCGAGGAGGCCGGGAGCGCCTGGCACCGCCGGCTGCCGAGCGTGCTGCAGCGTCTGTCGGCCGCAGGCACCCTCGACGAGCTGTCCGACGTGCTGGCCCGCGACCTGCGCGCGCTCACCGGCTTCGACCGGGTGATGGTCTACCGCTTCGACTCCGCGTGGAACGGCGAGGTGATCGCCGAGGACCGCCGCGCGGACCTCGATCCCTTCCTGGGCCTCTGGTACCCCGCCAGCGACATCCCGGCCCAGGCCCGGGCGCTCTACGCCGCCAACTGGATGCGGCTGATCCCCGACGCCACCTACCAGCCGGTCCCGCTGGAGCCCGGGACGGTCGAGGGACGCCCGCTGGACCTCTCCGGAGCGATGCTGCGCAGCGTCTCGCCGGTGCACCTGGAGTACCTGGCCAACATGGGTGTGGTCGCCTCCATGTCGATCTCGCTGATCGACCGCGGCAGGCTCTGGGGCCTCATCGCCTGCCACCACTACGCCGGCCCGCGCCGCCCCTCCTACACCGACCGGATCGCTGCCGAGTTCCTCGGGCGCACCGCCTCGCTGTTGCTGCCCACGACTGTGGTCGCCGGTGAGCAGAGCGGCGTCGTCGAGGTCGCCCAGCGGCAGGCCGAGCTCGCTGCCGCCATCGGCCGTGCCCCGCGCAGGCCGGGCAAGGCCCTCACCGAGGGCGACGTCACCGCGCTGGACCTGATCCCCGCCGGCGGCGCGGCCGTGCGGATCGGTGGTGAGCTCCACCTGCTCGGCACCACCCCGCCGGCGGATCGGGTGGTCCCGCTCGTGCGGGCGCTGCTCGACGCCGGGGTACCCGCCACCGACACCGTCAGCCGGGTCGCTCCCGAGGCGGCCGATCTCGCCGGCACCGCCAGCGGCGTCCTGGTGGCCGAGGTGGCCGAGGTGGCCGGCGGCCGTGGGGACTTCGTCGCCTGGTTCCGGCCGGAGACGCTGCGCGAGGTGACCTGGGGCGGCAACCCGCACACCCCGAAGACGGCGCAGACCGACGCCGGGCCGCGGCTGAGCCCGCGCCGCTCGTTCGACGCCTGGAGCGAGACGGTGCGCGAGACGGCGCAGCCGTGGCGCGCGCACGAGGTCGCCGCCGCGCGCGCCTTGGCCGGCCTGCTCACCGAGACCGCCGTGAACCGTGCGACGGAGGACAACCGGCTGTCCGCCGCCCTGCAGCGCACGCTGCTGCTGGAGCAGCTGCCGACGGTGCCCGGCGTGGAGCTGGCCGCCCGTTACCTGCCCAGCGAGTTCGACGTCGTCGGCGGTGACTGGTACGACCTGGTGCCGCTGCCCGGTGGCCGGGTGTCGATCGTGCTGGGCGACGTCGCCGGGCACGGGCTCGCCGCCGCGGCGATCACCGCCCAGCTCCGGCACGCGCTGCGCGCCCACCTGCTGCGCGCCGCCGGCCCCGCCGCCGCCCTCGACGGGCTGAACCAGCTCATCGCCGCGCTGCTGCCCGGTGAGCTCGCGACCGCCGTCGTCGTGGAGCTGGACCCGGCCACCGGCGCGGTGGCCATCGCCAACGCCGGGCACCTGCCCGTGCTGCACGCGAGCGGCGGCGACGCCGATTACCTGCACGAGGGCCGGGGTCCGGCACTGGGGCTGCTGGACGTCGCCGGCTACCGAGAGGCACGGCTGATCCTCCAGGGCGACGACCGCCTGCTGCTGGTCAGCGACGGGCTCGTCGAGCGTGGGGCGGGAGGGCTGACCGCCGGGCTGGAGCAGCTGCGCGCAACCGTCGCGGGAGGGCCGGTGGAACCGCAGGCCCTGCTCGACGCGGTGCTCGCCGCGCTCGACCCACCGCGGACCGACGACGTGACGTTGCTCGGGATCGCCCGCACCTGAGCCATCGCGTGTGTCCGTGCCGCGGGGGCGGCGCGTGCTGAGGCACCCTGCTCGCGTGCGGAACGGGACGACGGGCCGCCCGGCGCGGCCCGGCAGCGCGCCGGGCTTCGTGCTGGTGTTGCTCGGCCTCGCCGTCGCCGTGGGCACGCTCGCGGTCGCCTGGGCACCGGCCGTGGGCGACGGGCGCCACGAGGTGTGCACGTCGCGCGGCGCGCCGTACTCCCCGCCCCACGAGTCCTGGCGGGTGGCGGGGACCGCGTCCGCCTGGCCGATCGGCGTGGTCTGCACCTGGACCGAGCCGGGCACGGGGGACGTCGTGCGCCAGGAGCCGGCGTGGGCGCCCACGGTCGTCGCCGGAACGCTCACCCTGCTCGGCTGCGGGTGGGTCGCCGCCGCCGCCGGGAGCCGTGTAACGGGTGCAGTACGAAGGGTGCGGGCGGCGGAGCGGCGGGCCGGTTCCGGCCGGGTGTCGCCCTAGCGTCGGCGGTCGGCCCCGTGCGGGAGCCGGACCTGCCCACGTCGGAGGAGTGCGAGCGTGACCCTTTCCACTCGGTGGGCTCCTCGGCTCGCTGCCCCCGCCCGCCGTCTCGGGACGGCGATGCTCCTCGTCGCGGCGCTCGCCGCCTGCGGTACCGAGCCGGGCACCCCGGCCGCGGCGCCCGCGTCGACCACCCCGCCGCCTCCGCCGGTGCTGTGGCCGCTCACCGGCCTGGACAGCCAGGGCACCGACGTCTACCGGCCCGCGCTGGCGGTGAAGATCGAGAACTCGGTCGACGCCCGCCCGCAGACGGGGCTCAACGCCGCCGACATGGTGTGGGAGCAGGTCGTCGAGGGCGGCATCCCCCGTTACGTCGCCGTCTACCACTCCACCGTGCCGGCCGAGATCGGCCCGGTGCGCTCGGTGCGGCCCATGGACGCCGCCATCGCCGCCCCGCTGGGCGGGCTCTTCGCCTTCTCCGGCGGGCAGCGGCCGTTCGTCGACGCCGTTGCGGCCTCGGGGCTGCAGGTGGTCAGCCAGGACGCCGGCGCCGGCGGCTTCCACCGGCTGCCCGGCCGGTCCGCCCCGCACAACACCTACGCCGATCCGCACGCGTTCCTGGCGCAGGCCGACCAGGCCCACGGGAAGCCGCCCGGCGGCCAGTTCCTCCTGGCCCGGACCCCGGAGGAGGCGGGCGCGGTGCTGGCGGGTGTGCCCACCGGCGTCGTGGACCTGAAGCTCTCCGGCATCAGCCGGCCGCGCTGGACGTGGAACCCGCCCGACGGTCGCTGGGTGCGCGCGGAGGCCGGCGTCCCCGCGGTCGAGGCCGACGGCACGCCGCTGCGCGCGACCAACGTCGTGGTCCTGCGGGTCGAGGTCGTCGACACCGCGTTCACCGACCCGGCCGGCAACCCGGTGCCGGAGACGGTGATGGTCGGCGGGGGAGAGGCGCTCGTCGCCACGGGCGGCAAGACGCTCGCCGCCACCTGGGCCAAGGGCGGCCCGGCGGATCCGGTCGCGCTGACCGGGCCGGACGGCAACCCGGTGTTCCTCGCCCCCGGCACGACCTGGGTGGAGCTGGTGCCGGTCCGGACCGGATCGGTCACGGTCGGCTGAGCCGACGGCGAGGGGCCGGCCGCGGGTTCAGGCGGCGCTGCGGGCGTGCACCCGGGCGTGCACCCAGCCCGCGAGGCAGTGCAGCGCGGAGTGCTGCTCGGCCGAGGCATACCCCTGCTCGAACTGGATGGCCTCGAGCAGCGCGGTGCTGTCGACGTCGCCACCCCGGAAGAAGCGGTCCAGCACCTGCCCGGAGTCGGTGTGGCTGGTGAAGAAGCCGGCGATGCCGAGCGCGACGGCGTCGGACACCGCGATGGTGACCGGGGCGTGCGCCATCGACCCGCGCCGGTCGAGGACCTCCTGGACGGCGGTCATGACCTGGTTCTCGGTGGCGGGCACCGTGGCCCGGCAGGCGATGCGCAAGACGTTCCTCCTTGAAATCGTTGTGCTCTCAAGGAATCGACCGAAGCGGTTCCGTGCTGCATCCCCCGTCCGGGTCAGGCGGTCAGCAGGCCGGTCGGCTGCTCGGTGAGGCGGCCGGAGTCCAGTGCGCAGGCCAGCGCCTTCTCCAGCACCGGCGTCACCGAGGCGGCGCGCCGCTTGTAGCCGAAGACCGTGGCGGTCGCGGTCAGCAGCTCCTCGCGCTGCATCCCCGCGGCGGCCCGGCACAGCGCCGCCATCGCGTTCGCGACCTCCTCCGGTGCCACGTGCTCGAGCGGCCGGTCGGTGCTCGACACCTGCCGGCGGAACCCGGTCCAGGTGGCCCGGTCGATCCCCTCGGGCCACAGGTGCTCCCCGTCGACGGCCGACGGCGGCAGCAGGGACAGCAGCATCTGCTTGCGCGCCTCCGTGGCCCGGTTGAGCCCGAACGCGCCCACGGTGAGCTTGGCCAGCCGGTCCACGTGGACCGGCCCCTCGGCCTTGATGCCGGCGACCATCACCCGGCGCACCGCGCGCGCGGCCTTCGAGGCCGGCAGCTCGTCGAGCACCGACTTCTCGCCGGCGGTCTTGGGGATCCACGGCACGAACGGTGTCTCGCCCTCCAGGGCGGTCGGTCCGGCGGGCTTCTTCGCGGCCGCCTTGGGCGCCGGGCGGGCGGTCGCTGTCGGCACCGCCATCGAGGTCACCGAGGAGCGCAGCGCGGCCACGCCCTTGAACGACTCGACGGCGGCGGTGGGCAACGGCACCGGGTCGGGCGTCGGCCGGGTGACCGCGGGGGCGGCGTCCACAGCGGCGACCAGCCGGTCGACGACGGAGGCCGGATCGGCCAGCCACGCCGGCAGCCACACCCGCTCGACGACCGGCCAGCGCAGCATGTCGCCCAGCACCTCCGGCGGCAGCCCGTCCCGGTCGCCGACCGTGCCGCGGCGCGCCCACGCCGGCCCGTCCAGCAGCACCGCCATCAGCGGGGTCTCCGGGTCGGCGGCTCGACTGATCGACAGGTCGATCCGGAACTCCGAGAGGCCGACGTCGGTGCGCACGACCAGCCCGCGCTCGCGCAGCGCGGCCGCGATCTGCTCGCGGTGCCGGTCGACCACCGCCGCCGAGCGCGGTGAGCGCGGCAGCACGTCGGTGCCCTGCTCGGCCATGTCGAGGTAGGCCCGCAGGTGCTTGATGCCCACCGAGGAGGTCTCCTCGGCCCGCAGCTGCGCCGGGTCGAAGGAGGTGAAGACGACGACCTGGCGCCGGGCCCGGGTGATCGCCACGTTGAGCCGGCGCTCGCCGCCCTGCCGGTTCAGCGGGCCGAAGTTCAGCGGCAGCGTGCCGTCGGCGGTGGGGGAGAAGCCGGTGGAGAAGAAGACGACGTCGCGCTCGTCGCCCTGCACGTTCTCCAGGTTCTTGACGAACAGGCCCTCGCCGTCGGTGCGGTCGAGCGCGGCGGAGAGCCGGTCGTCGTCGGCGTCGCGCAGCAGCGCCTCGATGTAGGAGCGCTGCTGGGCGTTGAAGGTGACCACGCCGATCGAGGGGACGGCGTCGATGCCCTCCCACTGCGGAACGGCGTCGAAGCGGCGGCGGATCTCGGCGACGATCGCCTTCGCCTCGACCGGGTTGGTGCGCAGCAGCCGGCCGGCACCCGAGCGGTGGAACGTCCCGGGCACCCGCACCAGCGAGACCCCGCGCCCGTCGGGCTCGGCCGAGGCGCGCCCGTGCGTGGGCGCCGGGAAGGAGGAGAGCCGGCTGTCGTAGTACTGGGCGTTGGAGAAGGCGATGAGCGACTCGTCCTGGCTGCGGTAGTGCCACGACAGCCAGTGCCGCGGCACCCGCGCCTGCACGCACTCGCCGAGGATCGACTCCTCGTCCTCGACCGCGGTCTCCACCAGCTCCACCGAGTCGTCGCTCGCCGTGGTCGTCGGCTCGAGGAACGACGTCGGCGGCATCTGCTTGGAGTCACCGACCACCACGGCGGCCCGGGCCCGGCCCAGGGCCCCGATGGCGTCGGCCACCCGGATCTGCGAGGCCTCGTCGAAGACGACCAGGTCGAACTGGTCGGCCCGCGCCGGGAAGAACCGGGCCACCGAGTCCGGCGACACCAGCACGCACGGCATGACGGCGGTGATCAGCTCCCCGTACCGGGCCAGCAGTTGCCGCACGCCCAGGCCGCGCCGCTGCTTGGCCAGCTCCCGCTGCAGCGCGCCGACCTGGCCGGTGCCCATCGCGGCGTCGAAGGGCCTCGCGGCCAGCACCGACGCCGGCAGCGCGGCCGTCAGGTGCTGGCGGACGGCCCGCGAGGCCTCGGTGAACCGGGCGATCGCCGCCTCGTGGGCCTCGGCGTCGAAGGCGTCCAGCCCGGTGGCGACCAGCCGCTCGGCCACCGACGCGGTCGCCAGGCCGCGGTCCAGCGCGCGCACCGCGTCGTCGGCCGCGACGGCGCCGGTGATCAGCATCGTCCGGGCGTCGAAGAGCCCGGCGTAGCGCAGCGGCTCCAGGGTGTCGAGGAAGGAGACCCAGCGGCGCAGGGACACGAGCACCGAGCGCTCCGCGCCGGACCCGGACGGGGTCAGCAGGCCGCGCTCCGGGCGGGTCATCGACCAGCGGAGCACCAGGCCGTCCTCACCGGCCCAGGCGGCGAGCTGGTCCGACGAGCTGCGGCAGACGGCCAGCAGCGACGTGAGGGCGTCGCGCAGCCGCGCGACGGCTCCGGCGGGCTCCGGTGCGGCGGGCATGCCGGCGACGATCAGCTTGCGCAGCGCGACGTGGAAGGGCGAGGACCCGTCGACGGCGATGCCGGCGCGGCGGAGCCACTCGACCTGGCGCTCGAGCAGCCCGGGGTCGGTGAAGGGGTTCCAGCTCGGCGGCGCGGTCAGCCCCGGCACGGAGCCGACCCGGCCGGCGATCGCCTGCACCGCCGTCTGCACCCGCCACAGGTTCTCCACCAGCAGCGGGACGTCCCTGGGCCGCACCTTCGCCCCCGGTCGCAGGGCGGCGGCGATCTCGTCGCGCACCGCGACCAGCCGCTTCCGGCGGCCCCACCACCCGGAGGCCGCGGCCGTCTGCGCGCGGACGTAGATCTCGGCCAGGGGCAGTGCGAGCACCTCGGGGGTCGCGACGTCGAGGCCGGGGTGCCGGAACGCGGTGAAGGCGGCGACCTCGCCGAGCACCGCGCCGGTCGCCGTGGTCCAGCGGCCGCTGAACGTCTCGTCGAGCACGTCGAGGCCCACCGGGGGGCCCGAGAGCAGGTGCACCAGCGCGTCGAGGTCCTCCGGCGTCCGGACGTGGCGGAGCACGCCGCCGAGCTCGGGGAACCCGGACACCTCGCGGACCGCCGCGTCGACCTCGGCCGCGGCCGCGCGGGCCGCCGGCAGGTCGATCTCGGGGGAGTCGACGAACGCCCACGGGTGCCGCGGCGACGGCCGGGTGAGGTCGGCGATGTCGGGCAGCAGCGCCAGCGCCCGGCGGACGGCGGTCAGCACCTCGGCCGGGGCGTTGGCCACGAACGGCTCGGGCACCGGGAGCGCGGGGACGTCGGTGCCGGCGGTGAGCTCCGCGGTGCGCGCGGTGTACAGCGACAGGCCGACGGCGTTCTCGGCGTGCAGCCGGTCGGCGTAGCGGGCCAGCTGCCGGCGGGCCGAGCGCAGCGTCTCCGAGTCGGTGGCCAGCCCCTGCTCGTCGACGGCGATCGCGTGCTCCAGCGCCAGCCGGATCTGCGCCCGGACCATCGACGCGCGCGACCCCTTGTCGTGCAGGTCGAGGGCGAACATGCCCATGCCCACGGCGTCCAGCCGACGGGCCACGACGTCGAGCGCGGCGCGCTTCTCGGCGACGAACAGCACGCGCTTGCCGTCGGCGACCGCGCGGGTGAGCAGGTTGGTGATGGTCTGTGACTTGCCGGTGCCGGGCGGGCCCTCCAGCACGAAGGTGCGGCCGGCGGTGGCCTCGGCGATCGCGCGCAGCTGGGAGGCGTCGGCGGGGACGGGCAGCCGGCCGGCGAGCTCGTCGAGGTCCACGTGGGCGGCGGAGTCGCGCGCCGGGTCGAGGAAGGGCTCGGTCGGCTCGTGCACGAGGTGGTGCACCAGCGGGTTCCGGCTGAAGTCGCCCCAGTGCTCGTCGAGGTCCTTCCAGAGGCGGTACTTGGCGAACTGCAGGATCGCCAGGTCCGCCGTCGCCTCGACCCGGTAGGGCAGGCCGTGGCCGACGAGGCCCACCCGCACCGCCTCCAGGGCGCGCTCGAGGTCCGGGGTGCTCTCCGCGGTGTCGCTCAGCGCCGGGACCACCAGGCCGTGCACCTGGCGCAGCTTCTCCAGGAGGCAGTAGTTCGGGGTGCTCGCCCCGGACTCGTCCAGCGACAGCCGGTAGGAGCCGGTGCGCCCGACCGGCGCGAGGACGACCGGCACCAGCAGCAGCGGGGAGCGCAGCGGTCGGCCGTCGAGCTCCCACACCAGCGAGCCGAGCGCCAGGTAGAGGTTGTTGGCGCCGGTCTCCTCCTGCACCGTCTTGGCCCGGTAGGCGAGGTTGCGCAGCCGGGGCAGGTACCCGCCGGAGGTGACGTCGGCGTGCACCTCGCGCCGCTCGACCAGCAGCTCGGTGAGCCGCTCGGCGGGCAGGTCGCCGGCGCCGGCGAGCCCGCGCTCGGTCTGCACGGCCGCCAGCCGGTCGCCCGGCAGCAGCGTGATCGGGGTGCCGTCGTGGATGAAGTTGTCCAGGATCGGCAGCGCGGTGCCCGGCAGCGTGAGGGGCAGCCCGGCGCGCTCGGTGTAGTTGATCAGCCGGTTGCGCAGGCTCAGGTCCAGCAGCGCGTTCTTCCACTGCTGCACCCGGGGCGGCGCCTCGGGACGGCTCGGCTGGTGGGCCGGCACCGGCCCGGCGGGGAACGCCGGGGTGCTGTGCTCGGCCGGCCGGTACTCCACGACCTGCAGCAGGCCCTCCGGCGTCCGGGCGCGCGCCGGCAGCGGGAGGATGCCGTCGCGCCGGGCGCGGTGGACGTCGGTGACGCCGAGGACGCGCTCGAGCTCGCCGGCGAGCCAGCGCTCGTACGCCGGGGCGTGCAGGTCGGCGCCGGGCTCGCCCGCGCCGGTGAGCAGCGTGGTCTCGACCAGGCCGATCAGCCCGAGGTCGACCAGGTTGACCAGCGGCGCGGCGTCGGTCGTGGCGGCGGACTCGGAGCTGCGCTCCTCCCGCCAGTAGCCGAGGAAGGCGTGCGCCCCGCCCGCCATCGCCCCGCCCGCCGGCACCCCGCCGGCGCCCTCGGCCAGCCAGAGCAGCGGCCGGATGCCGGCCTGCTCGAGCGCCGCCGCGAGGAGGACGACGGCGTCCAGGGGCGTGGCCACCCGCCAGGTGAGGACGTCGCCGGGGGAGCGCACCTGCTGGCCGAGGTCGGCCCAGCTCAGCGGCGGCTCGGAGTGGCGGACCCCGCGGCGGCGCACGACCTCGGCCAGCGCCGCGACCACCTCGTCCACCCGCTCGGCGGTGGCCGCGTAGCCGACCATGGCGCCGCTGCCGGTCCGCTCCGCCAGCAGCTCGCCGGCCTCGGTGACCAGCCCGGTCACCGCGGGGTGGTTGGGCATGACGTGCGCGGCGAGCATCTCGAGCGCCAGCGGCAGGGGAGTGGCCAGCCACTGGTTGGCGGCGAGGACCTGCACCGGCGCGGAGGCCTCGCCGATCAGCGTGTCGTCGAGCCACACCTCGACGTCGACGACGCCGGGGCGCTGCTCCTCGACGTGCAGCATCGCGGCCGGGTCCATGACCAGGCCGATCCCGGTGAGCACCGTGGTGCGGCCGCCGTCGACGTCGGCCAGCAGCTCGACGGCCTGCGCGATCGGGCCCTCGGCGTCGCGCACCGACAGGCGCACGGTGACCCCGCGCAGCGAGCGCTGCGAGGTGAGCGCCAGGCGCGAGACGACCGGGATGCGGTTGTGCGCCAGCGCGTAGCTGAGCACCGGCGTGGAGGTCAGCTCGATGGAGACCACCGTCGGCGGCGCGACGACATCACCGAGCTGGATGTCGGCAGGGCTCTCCATGTCACCTGTCTACCGGGTCGGACGGACTGGTCCGCCCATGGTCCCCGACGGGAGGGGCGGATGTGACAGGAGAGCCCGATCGTTGCCGGGGATCACAGATCCGCGGCCAGTCGACGGTTCCGATCCCAGCCGGTCCTGCCGATGGCGGGCCGCCGTCCCGCCGGGTGCCGGACAGGGGCATGCGGATCGTCTGCCTCTGAGTGCAGGAGCACTCAGAGGCAGAGCATCGACGGAGGGGTGCCGGTCCCCGGGTTGCCGAGGGGCGGCCCGGCGCGGCAGGTTGCCCGTCATGAGCACTCCGCGACGGCACGACTCCGGGCTGGCGGTCGAGGAGCGCGGGCACGTCCGCGTGCTCACGCTCGACCGGCCCGAGCGGCGCAACGCGCTCTCCACCGAGCTGCAGGCCGACCTCGTGGAGGAGCTGCTGCGGGTCGCCGAGGAAGGGGTGCGCGCGGTCGTGCTCACCGGTACCGGGCCGGCGTTCTGCGCCGGTTTCGACCTGAAGGAGATTCGCGCCGCCGACCAGCGGGGCGAGCGGTTCCGGCCGCCGATGAACCGGCCGGCGCGGTCGGTGTTCGAGGTCGTCACCGAGACGCCCGTCCCGGTGCTCGCCGCCCTCAACGGCCCGGCGGTCGCCGGCGGGTTCGAGCTGGCGCTCGCCTGCGACCTGCGGATCGCCTCGCCGGCGGTGCGCTTCGCCCTGCCCGAGGCGGCGATCGGCATGGGAGCGAACTTCGGCTCGGTCGTGCTCCCCAAGCGGATCCCGGTCGGCATCGCGCTGGAGCTGCTGTTCACCGGCGACCCGATCGACGCCACGGAGGCCCAGCGCTGGGGGCTGGTGAACCGGCTGGTCGCGCCCGACGAGGTGCTGCCCGCGGCGCTGGAGCTGGCCGACCGGATCGCCGGCAACGCGCCGATCTCCGTCCGGCGGATGAAGGAGACCGCGATCAAGGCGCTGGAGCTGCCGCTCTGGCAGGGGCTGCGGCTCGACGTCGGCCCCAACCCCTACCTCAGCGAGGACCGCGCCGAGGGGATCGCCGCCCGGCTGGAGAAGCGCCCGCCCCGCTGGACCGGCCGCTGAACCCGACCGTGGGCGCGGATGGGCAGATCCGCGGCCGGGATCTGCCGATCCGCGCACGAGGCAGGTCCGGGGAGCGGAATTCGGAAACGGGTCGCTCATGACGTTCGGGTAACGGCTCGTCCCACCCGTCAGATCCGACTGCAACCCGGGGCTGCGGCCTGCGAGGGTCCGTCTGTCCGTGCCGGTACCGACCCCGAGGAGACGACATGACCTGCGCGCACTGCGGAGCCGTGCACCAGCGAGGCCGCTACTGCGTCGGCTGCGGCAAGACCATGCCGCCGTCGTCGCTGCCGCCCCGCCCGGTCCGCCTGGCCCCGCGCCCGCCCTACGAGGTCACCGACGACATGACCCAGCCGGTGCTGCGCTTCGACGTCCGGCCGCGGCGCGCGCACGCCCAGGAGAACCTGCCGGCCCAGGCCGGCTGAGCCGAGCGGCCGTCGCGGTCAGGGCCTCGTCACCCGTCCGGGTGACGAGGCTCACTGCTAGCAATCCGCTTGCTCTTGTTAGCACGCGGAGGATCCGGGGCACACACAGAGACGTCAGGTCATCCTCGATCTCTGGAGCTGCATCCCCCATGACCGACAACAACGCCAAGATGATCAACCAGTTGCGCGCCCTCGTCCTGCTCACGCAGACCGAGGAGCAGATCGCACGGACGCGGATCAGCCAGGCCCGCACCGACGCCGTCCGTCGGGAGCTCACCCAGAACGCCGACAACGCCGCGGCCCGCACGCTCGAGATCACCGAGCGGCTGCGCGCCCTCGGTGGTGTCCCCGACGTCGTGACGCCGGTCGTCGGCCGGCTCTCCGCCGCCCTCAAGGCCACCTTCGAGCAGTCGACCTCCATCGAGGAGGCGCTCCTGCAGGACCTGCAGCTCGAGCACCAGCTGCTCGACCGCGCCACCTACCTCAAGGTGCTCGCCGAGACCGCCGGTGACGTCGAGACCCAGCGCCTGGCCGAGAAGCTCGTCGAGGCGCACCAGGCGACCGTCGAGTGGCTCACCGTGGTCCTGGCCGAGGAGGCCCTGGGCGGCCCGGCGGCGCTCGTCGCCACCCCGGTGCAGAAGGTCGCCGGTGCCGTGGCCCGTGGCGTCAACGCGCCGGTCCGCTTCTGGGCCAACACGGTCAACCACGCCGTCGACACCGTGCGGCACGCCGGTGAGGAGACCTCCGACCGGTTCTCCGCCGCGGGTGACCGCGCGTCGGCGTTCACCGGGGCCGTCCGCGAGACCCTCACCGTCGGCCGCGCCGCCTCGCTGCGCCGCGCCGAGCGGATCGCGCAGCGCGAGGGCAACCAGGACGCCGCCGACGCCGCCCGGGCCACCCGCGAGGAGCTGGGCGACGTCACCGCCGACGAGCTGCCGATCAAGGCCTACGACTCGATGTCGGTGCAGGACGCCGTCAAGGCGATCAAGCAGCTGAAGACGCCGCACGACGTCAACGTGATCATCCGCTACGAGGAGACCCACAAGAACCGGTCGAACGTGGCGAGCGCCGCGCAGACGCAGCTGGCCGCCCTGGCCAAGGAAGCCGTCGGCGTCGACAAGTGAAAGAGGACCCCGTCCTCCTCACCCCTCGCAGGCTCGGGGTGAGCCTCGGGACGGGGCCAGCACGCGGAGGGCCCGCATCCCCACGGGGGGTGCGGGCCCTCCGCGTGGGTGAAATCCCGCCTGCGCCGGGTTTGGCGCTCTTACGTCGAAGGGGAAGCTCGACCCATGACCATCACACCCGAGGCCCTCGAGGCGGAGTTCTCGCTGACGACGGCCGCCACGCGGCTCGACTTCCTGAGTCGCCGCGACAACGGCGATACCGCTCTGAACACCGTCCGTGACGACGACGCCGACGACTGGTCGGCCTCCCTGCGCGACACCGGTACCCAGCTCGACGTGTACGAGGCGCTGGAGCTGCTCGCCCTGGGCGAGGTCGTCTCGCGCCGCGCGCACGACAGCCAGCTGGTCGGGATCCGCGCCGCGCTGCGCGGGGGTGCGGAGTGGGACCAGATCGCTGCCGCGCTGGGGATCACGCCGGAGCAGGCCTGGGACTCCTTCACCGAGTCGATCGACCGCCAGCTCGACGCCGAGGCCGCCGCGTCGGCCCGCGAGCTCGCCGGCACCCGCCCCGGCCGCTGACCGACGAGGTCAGCGCACCTCCACGCCCTTCCAGAACGCCACCCTGCCCGAGATCTGCTTCGCGGCGTCCTTCGGCTCCGGGTAGTACCAGGCGGCATCCGGGTTGCGCTGCCCGTCGACCTCCAGGCTGTAGTAGGAGGCGGTGCCCTTCCAGGGGCAGACGGTCTGCTTCTCCGAGGGGCGCAGCACGTCGTCGCGGACGGCTGCGCGGGGGAAATAGGCGTTGCCCTCGACGGTGACGATGTCGTCGGACTCGGCGACGACGACGCCGTTCCAGGTGGCGGTGGTCATACCCCGATCGTCCTCCGCCCGCGGTCGCTGCGCCGGTCGCGGCCGCGGGGAGTGACGCCCGGTAGCGCGGGCATGAAGGAGGTGGCCGGCCCCCGGGCGGGCCCACCCCGCTCCACCGACCCCAGGAGACCACCCATGGCGCACCCCGACCACCGCGGCGACGACGACCGGAGCGCCGGGGAGGGCACCCCGAAGGGCAGGAGGCTCGGCCGCATCCTGATCCCGCTCGGCATCCTGCTCGTCATCGCCGGGATCTTCACCTACATCCTCGTCGTCGCCCAGACCAGGACCGACGACCAGGACGACGACCAGGGGGCGGCGGTCCCGTCCGTCGTCCAGGAGGTGCCCGCGCCGCTGCCCGGGTGACCCTGGGTCAGGAACCCAGCAGCGCGAAGGTCGCGACGGCGTGGACCAGCGCCTTGCCGTCCTGCTCCACGTCCGCCTCGCAGACCGTCAGGTGCTCGCCCCGCGTCCGCAGCCGGGCGGTGACCTGCAGGGCGCCTGGCTTCCCCGGCCGCAGGTAGGTGACCGTCAGCTGGCTGGTCGCGGGCACCTCGCCGTCACCGGTGGTGGTCCGCACCGCCTGGCCCATCGCGGTGTCGACGAGCGTCGCCAGCACCCCGCCGTGCAGGGTGCCGGCCGGGTTGAGGTGCTCCTCGGTCACCTCGAATTCCATCCGGGCCGCGCCCTCGCCGGCCGATTCCGGGCGGGCGCCCAGCCGTTCGGCGTACCCACCTGTGGTCACGTCGTCGCTCATGGCGGGGCGGCTACCCCGCGGGCCGCGGTCGCACGCCCGGTGCCCGGCGTCACGCTCCCCGGGCGGCCACGTTTCCGTCGTCACGCCGCTCGAGGAAGAACGCGCCGAGCGCACCGGCCAGCGTCGCGAACACGGCCACCGAGTAGGTGGCCAGGGCGATGTCCAGGACGCGCGCGACGTCTGCGTCGGCGGTGAGCGGCCGGGCGCTGATCGTGGCGAGGGCCGCGTCGTAGAGCGCCGTGCCGTAGGAGTCGTAGGCGCCGAGCACGTACAGCAACTGGCTGGACGCCAGCACCACCACGACGGTCACCGCACCGAGCCAGGCGATCCGGCCGCTCAGCAGGCGCCCCGCCGAGCGGGATCCACGGACCGCGGCCGACACGACGCCGCCGACCCGCGCCGCACGCAGCAACGTCAGCGCGCGGGCGAACCGCAGGAACGGCACCGCCAGGAAGACCACCTGCCACCAGTTGCGCGTCCAGAAGCGGCGCTGGTCGCGGGCCGTGGCGGCCCGGTGGATGAACTCCGCCACGAAGACGGCCCACAGCACCCAGCCGACGACGCTCAGCGTCGTGGTCAGCCACGGCTGCCGGGCGAGGGACTGGCCGAGCACCACCAGGACGAAGACCAGCCCGAGCGCACCCATCGGCTTGTCCAGCCGCCGGGCCAGGCCCTCCCGCTCCGGGGCGTCCGGTGCCTCGACGGGGTCCCGGTCGTCGGGGTTCTCGAGGGGATCGGGTCCCGTGCGCGGCTGCATCCGCGCCCCATACCCGCGACGAGCGCTCCCGCCCCCGTCCTGCCGACGAACGGTCGCAGGGGAGACGGCGGGGCCGGCGCGGAGGCGGGTCAGGGCAGCCGGTGCAGCAGCTGCCGGGCGACCGCGACCGCTTCCGGGGGCGGCTGCCCGGCGGACGCCGCCCGCAGCCAGGCGGCGAGCGGTCCGGCGAGCGCGGGGGAGAGGGCGGTGATCCACCCGGCGCTGCGCGCGCGGGCGTCGGCGACGTGCTCGGTGGCCCCGCCGGGACCGTGGGCGACCACCTCCGGCCGGCTGGCCAGGAGGCCGGCGAGACGCCAGTCACCGGGCGTGGTGCACGCGGCCAGCGCTTCCAGCCGGTCCGCGGCCTCGCGCACCAGGTCGGCCGCGGCGGCCGGCACCTGCGCGCCGCTCACCGTGGTTCCCGGCGCATCGGGACGTGCGGGATGCCGTCCTCGAGGTAGCCCGGACCGCTCCGGCGGAAGCCGAACCGCCCGTACCACTGCTCCAGATGCGCCTGCGCGCCCAGGGTGAGCGGGCCGTGCCCGTGGTCGGCCAGCGCCTGCTCGATCAGCCGCCCGGCCAACCCCCGCCCGCGCGCCGCCGCCACGGTGGCCACCCGGCCGATGGCGCGCGTGGCGCCGTCATCCAGGACGCGGATGGTCGCCAGCACCTGACCGGCCTCCTCGAACCAGAGGTGCTCGGTGGCCGGCTCGACGTCGCGCCCGTCGAGCTCGAGGTAGGGGCACTCCTGCTCGACCACGAAGACGTCGACGCGCAGCCGGCACAGGGCGTAGACCTCGAAGGGCGTGAGCTCGGCGAACCGGGCGCGGCGCAGCAGAAGTTCGGGGACGGACGTCCCGGTGGAGGTCATGCCGACGTTTCTAGCCCAGGCAGCCGGGCGGCGATCGGAGGGGAGTAAGGCGCCGAGCCCGGGTAGGGGACCGGCATGTCGATGTGGAGCCCGCTGGAACCGAACCTCGGCCAACCCGACGAAGGCATCCCCGCCGCGGACCCGGGAGCCGGCGCCCCCCCGCCCGCCGACGGGTTCGGGGAGGGCGGGGAGGAACCCGACCGCTCGCCGGAGACCGACCGTCCCGCGACGGGGGCCGGCAACGACGACGCCGACCCGCCGGACGACCCGACCTTCCGCACCCCCGACCCGCACGACGTCGGCCCGGCGTCGGAGAACTGACCGGCCCGCCCGATGGGCGACCGGGCGCGGCACGGCGTTCCCGACGGCCGGGAACGCCGTGCCGAGTGGTCAGCCGCCGTAGCGGGCGGCGGCCCGGGCCCGCGCCTTGGCTGCCTCCGCCTCGCGGTCCTTGGGCGGGGCGGTGGTGACCAGGGCGTCGAGGAGCCGGGCCGAGGCCGCGGCCACCTCCGCCACCGCCCGCTCGAACACCTCGGCGTTCGCGCGCGACGGCTTGGTCGTGCCACTGATCTTGCGCACGTACTGCAGCGCGGCGGCGTGGATCTCCTCGTCGGCCGCCGGCGGCGCGAAGTTCGCCAGCGGGCGGATGTTCCGGCACATGCCGGGAGCGTAGGGCCCGGCGAGACGCACGGGACGGGCCGCGAGCACGCCTCGCGCGGCGCCCACGGAGGGAGGACGAGATGGCAGTGCTGGTGGTGGACGTCGCCAACGCGGTCGGCGCCCGTCCCGACGGCTGGTGGCGGGACCGGGCGGGGGCGGCCGGCCGCTTCCTGGACCGCCTCGCCGAGCTGGCCGGGCAGACCGTACCCGGGCCCGGCGGGCAGGAGCTGACCTGCACCGAGGTGGTGGCCGTCGTGGAGGGGCAGGCCCGGGACGTTCCCGCGCCCGACGGGGTCCGGGTGGTGCGCGCCCGCGGGAGCGGGGACGACGCGCTCGCCGACGTCGTGCCCGAGCTGGCCGGCAACGGGCGCGAGGTGCTGGTGGTCACCGCCGACCGGGGGCTGCGCGCCCGCCTGCCCGACGGCGTCGACGTCAGCGGGCCGGGCTGGCTGCTGGCCGAGCTGGACCGGCGCACCGCATGACCGCCGGGCCGGTCGGGTAGTCGGTTGCGGACAACCGGTGCCCGCGACGCCGGACTCACCCCCAGCGAGGAGAACTCCGTGCCGATCCCCGACTCCGGCGGAGCACCGCTCACCGTGCTCATCACCGGCGCGTCCAGCGGTATCGGCCGGGCGACGGCCGTGCAGCTGGCCGGCCGCGGTGCGCGGCTGGTGCTGGTGGCGCGCGGCCGGTCGTCGCTGGAGGAGACGGCCGACGAGCTCCGTGCCGCCGGCGCCGCCGCGGTCATGGTCTGCCCGGCCGACGTGCTGGACGAGGAGGCGATCGCCGCGGTGGTCGCCGGCGCGGTGCGCGAGCTCGGCCACCTCGACGTCGTCGTGCACTCCGCCCAGGTGATGGCCTACGGGCACATCGAGGACGTGCCGAAGGAGGTCTTCGAGCGGGTCGTCGACACCTCGCTGCACGGCACGGCCACGGTCGCGCGGCACGTCCTGCCGGTCTTCCGGCGGCAGGGCGCAGGCCACCTCGTCGTCGTCAACTCCCTGCTGGGGAACGTGACGACGCCGGTCATGGGCAGCTACGCCGTCGCCAAGTGGGGTCAGCTGGCGCTCGCCCGCGTGCTGCAGCAGGAGACCCGGGACGAGCCGCGGATCTCCGTCTCCATCGTCCAGCCGGGCGGCGTGAACACTCCCATCTACTCCCAGGGCGCGACATGGGCGGGCAGCACCGGGCGGCCCCCGCCGCCGGTCTACTCGCCGCAGCGGGTGGCCCGCCGGGTCCTGTCCACCCTCGACCGGCCACGCCGGGTCGTGCAGGCGGGGGTGCTCAACCACGTCGTCACGGCAGGCTTCCGGCTGCTGCCGGGGGTCTACGACGTGCTGGTCGAGCCGCTGCTGCGGCGGCTGGCGTTGGCCGGGGACGAGACGGAGCCCACCGAGGGGAACGTCTTCCGGTCCCGGCCCGAGGGCAACGCGATCGAGGGCCGCTGGCGCAGCATCTGAGCCGCCGCCCCTGGGTCGTCCGCCGTCCGGTTGCGGACGGGCGGTGCGGGTAGGGGCCCGGCACCGTCCCGGCACCGGGCGGAAAGCGGCGGCCCGGTCCGGGAGTCGCCGTCGCGCGACATCCAGGAGTGCGCATGGAGACCCCCGCTCCCGAGCTGCAGACGATGCCCCCGGGCCTCTACGACGTCGTCCAGCTGGCGCTCCTCGGTGCGGGGTTCGCGCTGTTCGCCTACTTCCTCTACGCACTGACCAGCCGGGAGGAGGTGTCGGCGCGGTACCGCCCCTCGGCCTACGCCGGCTTCTGCCTCGCGGCGGTGGCGGCCCTCGCCTACGCCCGCATGGTCAGCAAGTGGGACGCCGGGTTCACGCTGCAGGGCGGCGTGTACGTGCCGAACCCGGAGGCGCTGCACACGATCAGCAGCCGCTACATCGACTGGTCGATCACCGTGCCGCTGCTGATGGTGGAGCTGCTGGCGGTGTGCTCGCTCGCCGGCGCCAGGGCGCGCAACCTGCGCTTCTCGACCATGGCCGCGGCCTTCCTCATGATCGTCACCGGGTACATGGGGTCGCAGGTGATCGCCCAGGGCCGCGACACCACGGCCCTGGTGGTGTGGGGGCTGATCAGCACGGTCTTCCTCGTCTACCTCTACGTCGCGCTGATCGGGGCGGTCCGGGCGTCCCTGCCGACCATGGGCACGGAGGCCGCCACCACCCTCCGCAACGCGACGATCGTCCTGCTCGGCAGCTTCGGCATCTACCCGCTGATCTACTCGGTCCCGGTCTTCGTCGACGTCACCCCGGCCTGGCTCACCGCCATGCAGGTCGGCTACTCGGTGACCGATGTCGTGGCCAAGGTCGGCTTCGGCGTGCTGATCCACAAGGTCGCAAAGCTCCGGACCGCCGAGGACGTCGTCGCCGGCGTCGACACCCACACCGAGCCGGTGTGGTCGAGCAACGTGCACAAGAGCGACGCCGTGCTCCCGGAGCTCACCCGCATCTCGACGGCGGTGATCGGCCGGGCCCGGGGCGAGGGCGTCCGCCCCGCCCGCGGCTGACGGCGTGTCCGGGGGCGTCGCCGCCTCGGCGACCGGGCGCGCCCCCGTGGCCCCGTTCGGGGCTCCCGCCCGGGCCGCCACCCGGTGGTCGTGCGTGGCGGCCGGGGCGGCCCTGGCGGTCGAGGTCGCCGCCCCCGGTGGCTGGGGAGCCACCGGCTCGGCGGCGGTGCTGGTCGCCGGGCTGCTCCTGGGGCTGCCGCACGGGGCCGTCGATCACCTCCTACCCGCGTGGCGGTTCGGCTGGCGGCCGACCCGGCTCGCCGTCTTCGGGGCCGCGTACGCCGCTCTGGCCGCCGGGGCCTACGGAGCCTTCACCGCCGTGCCCGGCCCGGCGCTGCTGATCTTCGTCCTGGTCTCGGCATGGCACTTCGGCACCGGCGAGACCGCCTTCGCCGATCTGCGCGCCGGTCGCCCCGTGCGGCCGCGGCCGGCGGCGTCGCTTGTCCTCGGGAGCCTCGTGCTGCTGGTGCCCCTGCTCCGCGGCCTGGGCGTTCCCGGCAGCGACACCGGCGCGCTCACCGAGGCCGTGGCCCCGGGCTGGGGCGGCGTACCGCCCGGAGTCGCGACGGGAGCCGTCGCGGTGCTCCTCGGCGCGGGGGGAGTGCTCGCGTTCGTCCTGGCCCGCCGCCGCCGGTGGCTGGAGGCGGGGGAGGTCGGCCTCCTGGCGGCGGTGGTCCTCGTGGTCCCGCCGTTGGCCGCCTTCGGTGTCTACTTCGGGGCCTGGCACTCCCTGCGGCACGTGGCGCGCGTGCTGGCCGAGGACCCGGCGAGCGGCCCCGATCTGGTCGCGGGACGGCTGGTCCTGCCGCTGCGCCGGTTCGCCCTGGCGGCAGGCCCGCCGACCGCCGCCGTCCTGCTGGCGCTCGCCGCCCTCTGGTCCTGGGCGGACGGCTGGCGCGGACTCGTCGCCACGGGCCTGCCGCTGCTGGCGGCGCTGACGCTGCCGCACGTGCTGGCCGTCAGCTGGCTCGACCGCACCCAGCCGCCGCGCTCGACGGGGTGAGCCCGCAGCCCGGCACCGCGCGCCGGGAGGGGCCCGCCCGAACGGGTCAGGCCCCCCGCGCCGTGCGGCGTCGGCCCCGGGACCCGGAGCACCGGGTGGGTCGCCCGGCCGGGTCAGCGCATGCTCACCGACCGGCGACTCCCTTGGCCACCTCGCTGGGGCGCTGTTGCTCACCCGCGTACGAGGTGACCGCGACGAGCGCGCCGGTCAGGGCGGGGATGACCCACTGCAGGGTGTCCAGCTGCTGCTGTGCTGCGGCGACGTCGGCGCGGGCCGCCTTGGTGCGCTTGCTCGGCCGGGTCCCGGACCGCGACGGCACCGACCCTGCGGCCGACACCCGCTGGCCGAGGACCCGGCTGTACGCCGTCGCGCCGAGAGCTGCGACGGTGAGCAGGGTCTTGATCCCCGACATGGAGGCCACGCCCTCCTGCTGCGCGACCCGCTCCCTGTCCGCCCGCAGCTGACCCACGCTGCCGATCAGGTGGGCGCCGATGGCCAGGGCGTTGACCGGCGTCCAGCGGTCCCAGCCGGCGTTGGCCACCCGGCCGGTGGCGGGGGCGCTCCCCGCCTCCCCGGCGGCCGCGTTCAGGGCGACGGCGTTGGCGAGCGTGCCACCGAACCAGGCGGAGAGGCCGAGGTCGTGCAGCGAGCGGGACAGTGTGTGACGAGCCATGAGGACTCCCTGGGAGAGGTCGGAGCTGGGTCATACCCCGGCTGCCCGTGATCACGCGGGTTGCCGGCACCGCGGACGGCGGCGCAGGTGGGGGAGCGGCCGTGTGAACAGCGTGTTCCGTCCTGTCGCAAGGCATTGCCCGTGGGGCCGGGCGGGGCCAGGCTGACCCCACCCGACCTGCGGGGGCTCACCGGAAGGCCGGCGCATGACCGCGGAACCCCGAGTACGTCCAGGCCGGCCGGTCCACCGTCAGGGGGTGGAGGCCGAGACGGTCGATGCCGGCTACCACCAGAAGCGGCAGCTGCGGACCGGGACCGCCGGGTGGGTGCTGCTGGCCGGGCTGGGGGTCGCGGCGGTCATCTCCGGTGACTACGCGGGCTGGAACTTCGGCCTGGCCGAGGGCGGCTTCGGGGGCCTGCTGATCGCCGTCGTCCTCATGGCGATCATGTACTCGGCGATGGTGTTCGGCCTGGCCGAACTCGGATCGGCGCTGCCGACGGCCGGGGGCGGCTACACCTTCGCCCGGCGCGCGCTGGGGCCCTGGGGTGGGTACGCCACCGGGGTGGCGGTGCTCATCGAGTACGCGATCGCCCCCGCGGCGATCGCCACCTTCATCGGGGCGTACGTGGAGTCGCTCGGCCTGTTCGGCATCACCGACGGCTGGTGGGTATACCTGGCCGCCTACGCGCTGTTCATCGGCATCCACCTCATGGGGGTCGGCGAGGCGCTGAGGGTGATGCTGGTGATCGCGGGGATCGCCGTCGCCGGGCTGGTCGTCTACCTGGTCGGGGCCGTCCCGGCCTTCGACTCGGCCAACCTGCTCGACATCGCGCCCACCGACGCCGCCGGCGCCTCGGGCTTCCTGCCGTTCGGGCTGATGGGCGTCTGGGCGGCGTTCCCGTTCGCGATCTGGTTCTTCCTCGCGGTGGAGTGCGTGCCGCTGGCCGCCGAGGAGGCCCGCGACCCGGCCCGCTCGATGCCCCGGGGCATCGTCGCGGCCATGGGGGTGCTGCTGGTGCTCGCCGTGCTGATGCTGGTGTTCACCGCCGGCGCCGGAGGCGCGGAGACCATGTCGGCCAGCGGCAACCCGCCGGTGGAGGCGCTCCAGGTCGCCGGGGCCGCCGGCTGGCTGACGACGCTGATCAACTACGCCGGGCTGGTCGGCCTGGTGGCCAGCTTCTTCTCGATCATCTACGCCTACTCGCGGCAGACGTTCGCGCTGTCCCGGGCCGGCTACCTGCCGCGGGCGCTGTCGGTGACCAACGGCCGCCGGGCCCCGGTGCTCGCCCTGCTGGTGCCCGGCGCCATCGGCTTCGCGCTCTCGCTGACCGGCCAGGGCGCGATGCTGCTGAACATGGCCGTCTTCGGGGCCACGGTCTCCTACGTGCTGATGATGGTCAGCCACATCGTGCTGCGCCGCCGGGAGCCCGAGCTGCCCCGCCCGTACCGCACCCCGGGTGGCACGGTCACCACCGGCGTCGCCCTGGTGCTGGCCGCGGCCGCCGTCGTCGCCACCTTCCTGGTCGACGAGGTCGCCGCCCTCTGGACGCTGGCCGCCTACGCGGTCTTCCTCGGCTACTTCGCCCTCTACAGCCGCCACCACCTGGTGGCGTCGGCGCCCGAGGAGGAGTTCGAGCTGCTCGCCGCCGCCGAGGAGGAGGTGCGATGACCGTCCGCCGCACGACGCTGGGCGGGCACACGTACGAGTTCCCGTCGCTGTCCGACCTGCTCGCCAAGGCGACGCCGGCCCGCTCGGGCGACGTGCTGGCCGGGTGCGCGGCGGAGTCGGCCGCACAGCGGGTCGCCGCCCAGACGGTGCTCGCCGACGTGCCGCTGGCGACCTTCCTGGAGGAGCAGGTGGTCGGCTACGACGAGGACGACGTCACCCGGCTGATCCTCGACACCCACGACCCGGTCGCCTTCGCCCCGGTGGCGGACCTGACCGTGGGGGAGTTCCGGGACCGGCTGCTGGGCTGGGCCGCGGCCGGCGACGAGGCGGCGATCAGCGGGCTGGCCCGCGGCCTCACCCCGGAGATGGTGGCGGCCACCTCGAAGTTGATGCGCAACGCCGACCTGGTCGCCGTCGGCCGCCGGGCGCGGGTGGTGACCGGGCTGCGCAGCACGCTGGGTCTCCCCGGGCGGCTGGCCTCGCGGCTGCAGCCCAACCACCCGACCGACGACCCGGTGGGCGTGACCGCGTCGATCGTCGACGGGCTGCTCCAGGGCTCGGGCGACGCGGTGATCGGCATCAACCCGGCCACCGACTCCCCGGGGCGGACGATCGCGCTCCTGGAGCTGGTGGACGCGGTCATCCAGCGGTACGACATCCCCACCCAGTCGTGCGTGCTGGCGCACGTGACGACGACACTGCGGGCCCTGGAGAAGGGTGCGCCGGTGGACCTGGTGTTCCAGTCGGTCGCCGGCACGCAGGCGGCCAACCGCGGGTTCGGTGTCACGCTCGACCTGCTCGCCGAGGCCCGGGCGGGCGCGCTGGAGCTCGGCCGGGGCACGGTCGGGCGCAACGTCACCTACTTCGAGACCGGCCAGGGCTCGGCGCTGTCGGCCGACGCCCACCGCGGCGTCGACGGCCGGCCGGTGGACCAGCAGACCCTGGAGTGCCGGGCCTACGCCGTCGCCCGGCACTTCGAGCCGCTGCTGGTCAACACCGTGGTGGGGTTCATCGGGCCGGAGTACCTCTACGACGGCAAGCAGGTGATCCGGGCTGGGCTGGAGGACCACTGCTGCGGCAAGCTGCTCGGCCTGCCCATGGGGGTCGACGTCTGCTACACCAACCACGCCGAGGTGGACGCCGACGACACCGACACCCTGACGCTGCTGCTGGGGGCGGCGGGCTGCTCGTTCGTGATCGCCGTCCCGGGATCGGACGACGTCATGCTGCACTACCAGTCGCTGTCGTTCTCCGACGTGCTCACCGCACGGCAGGTGCTCGATCTCCGGCCGGCGCCGGAGTTCGAGGCGTGGCTGACCCGGATGGACCTGCTGGACGACGCCGGCCGGGTGCGGTCGCTGACCGCCGACGCCCCGGCGGCGAGGGCCCTGCTCGCGGCGGCGCAGTCGTGAGCATCGCCGGGAACGACCCCTGGGCGGTGCTGCGCGGCGCGACCCGGGCACGGGTCGCCCTGGGGCGCGCCGGCGACGGCCTGCCCACCGCGCGGGAGCTGGAGTTCCGGCTGGCGCACGCGGTGGCGCGCGACGCCGTCCACACGGCCCTGGATCCCGCCATCGTGCGTGCCGGGCTCGGCGGGCTGCCGGTGCTCGAGGTCCACTCGGCCGCCGCGGACCGCGCCGAGTACCTGCAACGACCCGACCTCGGCCGGCGGCTGGCCCCCGGGACGACCCTGCCCCGCGCGCACGCCGACGTGGCGCTGGTGCTCGCCGACGGGCTCTCGCCGCGGGCGGTGCACGAGCACGGGCCGGCCCTGGCGACCGCGCTGCTGGACCGGCTGGTCGACTGGTCGGTCGGCCCGGTCGTGCTCGCCGCCCAGGCGCGGGTGGCCCTCGGCGACCAGATCGGGGCGGCGCTCGGGGCGCGGGTGGTCGTGGTCCTCATCGGGGAGCGGCCCGGTCTCTCCTCGGCCGACTCGCTCGGCATCTACCTCACCTGGGACCCGCGGCCGGGCCGGGCGGACTCCGAGCGCAACTGCGTCTCCAACGTCCGCCCCCCGCACGGGCTCGGCTACGCGGAGGCGGCCGACGTCGTGGTCCGGCTGCTGACGGCGGCCAGGGAACTGGGGGCCTCCGGAGTGGCGCTCAAGGACGAGGGGCCGATGCTGACCGGCTGACGCCGCTCAGTCCACCCACCGGTAGCCGTTCTCCGGCCGCCCGGTGCCGCCGTACCGCGGGAAGACCGCGGCCCGGCCGGTGCGCTCCAGGTGCTCGAGGTACCGGCGGGCGCTGACGCGGGCGAGGCCGCAGCGTTCGGCCACCTCCCCGGCGGACAGGTCCCGGGTGGGGTCGCTGCGCAGCGTGCGCGCCACGGCTTCGAGGGTCCTCGGTGAGAGACCCTTCGGCAGGTCGGTGACCGAGCCCGCGACACCGCCGCGGCGCCGGCCGGCCAGCAGCCGGTCGACGTCGCTCTGCTCCAGGCCTCCGGTGTCGCCGCTGCGCCGCAGCACATCGGTGCGGTGGGCGCGGTAGACCTCCAGCCGCTCCCGGAACGTCGCCAGGGAAAAGGGCTTCACCAGGTAGTCCACGACGCCGCCGGTCATGGCCTGGCGCACCGTGTCCACCTCGCGCGCCGCGGTGATCGCCAGGACGTCGGGCTGCGGGCCGGGTGCGGCGCGGATCCGGCGGAGCACCTCCAGGCCGGAGATGTCGGGAAGGTAGACGTCGAGCAGCACCAGGTCCGGTCGGAGCGCCTGCACCGCCTCCACCGCCTGCACCCCGCGGTGCACCTCGGCCACCACCGTGAAGCCGGGGAGGGACTCGACGTAGCCGCGGTGGACCGAGGCGACGGCGAAGTCGTCGTCGACCACGAGCACCCGCACCTCGCCGGTCACGGGGCGACCAGCGCGCCGGGGGAGGGCTGTCGCGAGCCGGGCAGCCGCACGGTGACCCGGGCGCCGCCGGTGGGGGAGTCGGTGACCACCGCCGTCCCGCCCCGGCGTGCCGCGACGCGGGCGACGAGGGCCAGCCCGATGCCGCGCCCGTGGTCGCCGTCGGGCCGCCCCTTCGTGGTCACGCCCACGTCGAAGACCCGGGACCGGTCGACCGGGGCCACCCCCGGCCCGTCGTCGTCGACCTGCACCAGCACCGTTCCGTCGTCCTCCTGGCGCACGAGCACCTGCACCTCGCCGCCCTGCCCGGTGGCGTCGACCGCGTTGTCCACCAAGTTGCCGACCACGGTCACGACGTCGTCGCCGAGCCCGGCGGGCAGCCGGCTGTCCGCCCCGAGCACGAGCCGGACGCCCCGCTCCCGGGCGACCGCGGCCTTGGCCAGGAGGAGCGCCGTCACCCCAGGATCGACGACGGTGCTCAGCGGGGCGCCACCGAGCAGGCGGCCGCCGCCGATCCGCTCGATGAAGGCGACCGCCTCGTCCCGCCGGTCGAGCTCGATCAGCCCCTGGACGACGTGCAGCTGGTTGCTGAACTCGTGCGCCTGCGCGCGGAGCGTGTTGGTCAGGTTCCGCTGGCCATCGAGCTCCCGCATCGCGCCGAACAGCTCGGTGCGGTCCCGCAGGGTGAGGACGTCGGCGATCCGGCGGCCGCCGACGACCGCGGGGGTGCGGCTGGCGACGAGCAAGCGCTCCCCGGAGAGCACGAGCTCGTCGGTGACCGGCCGGTCACCGAGCACGAGCGGGAGCATGGCGGTGTCGAGGACCTCGGCGGCCGGGCGGCCGACGGCGTCCGGCGGGAGGTCGAGCAGCCGCGACGCCTCATCGTTGACCAGGACCACCCGCCCCTTCTGGTCGACCGCCACCAGCCCCTCGCGGATGCCGTGCAGCATCGCCTCGCGGGTCTCCAGCAACCGGGCGATCTCCTCCGGTTCGAGGCCGAAGATGCGGCGGCGAAGCAGCCGGACGACGAGCACCGACCCCAGGGCGCCGACGAGCGCGGCGCCGCCGAGCCAGGCCACGAGGGCGGGGGCCTCGCGGCCGAACTCGGCGGCGAGTTCGCGTTCCAGGATGCCGACCGACACCGCACCGATGACCGCGCCGTCCGGGCCGCGCACCGGCACCTTGGCGCGCAGGGACTCCCCGAGCGTGCCGGTCTCGGTGCCGACGAAGACCTCACCGGCCAGGGTGGTGCTCGGATCGGTCGACACGCGCTGACCGATCCGGTCGGGATCGGGGTGGGAGTGCCGGATGCCGCTCGCGTCCGTGATGACGACGAAGGTGACCGCCGAGGCCTCCCGGATGAGCTCCGCCAGGGGTTGCAGCGTCTCGCTCGGGTCAGCGGTGCCGTAGGCGTCCACCACGCTCGGCAGCCGCGCGGTGCTGTTGGCGACCGTCAGCACCTGCTGGCGATAGGCGTCCCGGATCTGCTCCTGCTGGTGGTGCACGGCGACGGCGCCGGCGAGCAGCAGCGTCACCAGCACGATGCCCACCTGCAGCAGCAGGAGCTGGGCTCCCAGGGTCATGGTCCGGCGCACCGGGTCATTGTCGCTGCCCGCAGGTCGGATGTGACTGCGACCACAACGACCAATACGACCGGTACGACCGCAGGATTCTCCCGCCGTCCCGGCGCTCCTAGCGTCCGGCGCACCACGAGCCGTCCGGCTCCGGGACGAGGAGGTCCTCCATGACAGTCACTCATCGCGCGGTCCATCGGCCGGTTCGCCGGCGCGTGCGTTCGGCATCCGTCGCGGCCGCGGCCGCCCTGGCGGTCGGCCTGACCGGCTGCGGCAGCGAGGGCGGCAGTGGCGGCTCGGGAGGCGGCGCCGACCGGATCAACCGGCTCGCGGTCATGGCACCGGCCGACCCCGGCGGGGGGTGGGACCAGACCGCCCGGGCCATCGCGGCGGCGCTCGAGGAGGAGCAGCTGGTCGGCAGCACCCGCGTGACGAACGTCGGCGGCGCCGGCGGCACGGTCGGCCTCGCCGAGCTCGCCAACGAGCGCAGCGAGGACTTCCTCATGGTGATGGGGCTGGTCATGGTCGGCGCCGTCGAGACCAACCAGTCGCAGGCCACCCTCGACGACGTGACGCCGCTGGCCCGGCTGACCACCGAGGACGAGGTCATCGTCGTCCCCGCTGCCTCGCCGTACCAGAGCGTCGACGACCTGGTCGAGGCCGTCCGCACCGAGGGGCGCGGCGTCTCGATCGCCGGCGGCTCGGCCGGCGGCACCGACCACATCGCGGCCGGGCTGCTCTTCCAGGCCGCGGACCTGCCGATCGAGGACCTCAACTACGTGGCGTTCTCCGGCGGCGGCGAGTCGCTGGCCGCGCTGCTCGGCGGCCAGGTGGACGCCGGCATCTCCGGCGTCGGCGAGTACGCCCAGCAGATCGAGGCGGGGGAGCTGCGGGCCCTGGCGGTGACCGGCGCGGAGCCCGTCGAGGGCATCGACGCACCCACCCTCACCGAGGCCGGGTACGACGTGGAGCTGACCAACTGGCGCGGTGTCGTCGGTCCGCCCGACATCTCGGACGAGGCGCGCGAGCGGCTGCTCGCCCTGGTGGCGGAGATGCAGGAGTCCGAGGCCTGGCAGAGCGAGGTCGAGGAGCGCGGCTGGTCCGACGCCTACCTCGCCGGTGACGAGTTCGAGGCATTCCTGGCCGAGGAGCGCCAGCGCGTCCGTGGCGTGCTGGAGGACATCGGGCTCGTCCAGTGAGCACCGCCTCCGGCTCCGGGGGGGGGGGGGGGGGGGGGGGGGGGGGGGGGGGGGGGGGGGGGGGGGGGGGGGGGGGGGGGGGGGGGGGGGGGGGGGGGGGGGGGGGGGGGGGGGGGGGGGGGGGGGGGGGGGGGGGG
>NZ_JBJHAL010000007.1:0-178501 GCF_054050995.1 Blastococcus sp. SYSU DS1021
CCCGGGCCTGCCGGCACGCCGTCGACGCCCACGCCCGCGCCGCCAAGGACGCCGGCGATGCCCGGCCGATCGGCATGCTGCGCACCGGAGCCCTCATCGATCTGCTGCTGCGCCCCTGGCAGCAGCAGCCGGCGGTGACCGCGCACCTGACCGTGGTGGCGCCGCTGCCCGCGCTCACCCCGGCGGGTTTCCTCGCCTCTGGTGCATCACTGCCGGCCGCGTTCACCCGGCCCGGCACGCCCGCGCCGGTCGGGGAGGTCGACGGGGAGCCGATCACCGCCGCCCACCTGCGCGAACTACTCGCCGCCCTGGATGCCGCAGGCGTGCAGGCCCCACCCGCCGGCAGCCTGACCATCGCGCTCACCGACGCCACCGGAAGACTGCGGGCGGTCACCGGCCGACGCGAGCTGGAGAAGCTGGCCACCCACGGCTGCGCCGACCACCCCGCCGACCCCAAAGACCCCGACCGGTCCTGCGGCTGCCCGCTGCTCGGCGTTCCCGGGCCGATCGACCGCTACCGGCCCTCGGCCGCCCAGCAACGCTTCCTCGCAACGCGGGACCGCACCTGCCGGCACCCCGGCTGCACCGTGCCCGCCGGCTGGGCCGACCTCGACCACGTCATCCCGCACGCCGACCGCGGCGCCACCGCCTGCGAGAACCTGTGCTGCCTGTGCCGCCACCACCACCGGCTCAAGACCTTCGCCCCCGGCTGGACCCACACCCTCAGCGACGACGGCGTCCTCACCGTCATCACCCCGTCCGGCGTCACCCGCACCAGCCGACCACCCGGCTACCGCGTCCTCACCGCACCACCGCAACCACCACCGCCACCACCCGAGCCGGACGCCGACCCACCCCCGTTCTGATCCCGTGCCGGGGCACTCGACCGATCCGGTGACGTCCCGCGCACCCCTGCGCCGCTCGTGGTCCCCGGCGCGGGACACTGTGCGCATGACGACGACCAGCCCACCGCAGACCGGAGACCTCTCGCTCCCGGCGCGACCGGGCTGGCCGGACGCCACCGGGCACTTCGGGGTCTTCGGCGGCCGGTTCGTCCCCGAAGCGCTGATCGCCGCCCTCGACGAGCTGACCGAGGCCTACGAGGCGATGCGGGTCGATCCGGCGTTCCTCAGCGAGTTCGCCCGCCTGCAGCGCGACTACACCGGCCGGCCGAGCCCGGTCACCGAGGTGCCGAAGTTCGCGGCGCACGCGGGCGGCGCGCGGGTCCTGCTCAAGCGCGAGGACCTCAACCACACCGGCTCGCACAAGATCAACAACGTGCTGGGCCAGGCCCTGCTCACCCGGCGGATCGGCAAGACCCGTGTCATCGCGGAGACCGGCGCCGGCCAGCACGGCGTCGCCACCGCCACCGCGGCGGCGCTGATGGGGCTGTCCTGCACCGTCTACATGGGCGAGGAGGACACCCGACGCCAGGCGCTGAACGTCGCCCGCATGCGGCTGCTCGGCGCCGAGGTCGTCCCGGTCACCACCGGCTCGCGCACCCTCAAGGACGCGATCAACGAGGCCTTCCGCGACTGGGTCACCAACGTCGAGACCACCAACTACGTCTTCGGCACCGTCGCGGGGCCGCATCCGTTCCCGGCGATGGTCCGCGACTTCCAGCGGGTGATCGGCGACGAGGCCCGTACCCAGGTGCTCGAGCGCGAGGAGCGCCTGCCCGACGCCGTCCTGGCCTGCGTCGGCGGGGGGTCCAACGCCATCGGCATCTTCACCGCCTTCGTCCCCGACGACGGGGTGCGGCTGATCGGCCTGGAGGCCGGCGGCGACGGCGTCGACACCGACCGCCACGCGGCCACGATCACCGGGGGCTCGCCCGGCGTCCTGCACGGCGCCCGGTCCTTCCTGCTGCAGGACGAGAACGGCCAGACCGTGGAGTCGCACTCGATCAGCGCGGGGCTGGACTACCCGGGCGTCGGCCCGGAGCACTCCTACCTGCACGACATCGGGCGGGCGGAGTACCGGCCGGTCACCGACGCCGAGGCGATGGAGGCCTTCGCGCTGCTCTGCCGGACCGAGGGCATCATCCCGGCGATCGAGTCGGCGCACGCCCTCGCGGGGGCGCTCGCGCTGGGGCGCGAGCTGGGTCCGGACTCGCTGCTGCTGGTCAACCTCTCCGGCCGCGGCGACAAGGACGTGGAGACCGCGTCCCGGTGGTTCGGGCTGGGCGACCGGGACGACGCCGCTCCGGGCCCGGGCCTGGACACCGATCAGCAGCCCACCGAGGGTGGGGTCACCAACGACGAGGCCGTGGCCGGCCCGGACGCAGGGGAGATGGCGTGAGCAGGCTGGCCGAGCGGCTCGGCGCGGCGAGGACCGAGGGCCGGGCGGCGCTGATCGCCTACCTGCCGGTCGGCTACCCGGACGTCGAGGGGTCGATCGCCGCCATGGTGGCGGCCGTCGAGGCGGGGGCGGACGTGATCGAGGTCGGTGTCCCGTACAGCGACCCCGGCATGGACGGACCCGTCATCCAGCAGGCGGTGGACGTCGCCGTGCGGGCCGGGGTGGGCATGCGCGACGTCCTGCGGGCCGTCGAGGCGGTGGCCGCGGCCGGCGCCGTCCCGGTGGTGATGAGCTACTGGAACCCGATCGAGCGCTACGGCGTCGAGCGGTTCGCGACCGATCTGGCCGCGGCCGGGGGAGCGGGGGCCATCACCCCCGACCTCATCCCCGACGAGGCCGGTGCGTGGATCGCCGCCGCCGAGCGGTCCGACCTCGACCGGGTGTTCCTCGTCGCCCCGTCGTCGACCGACGCCCGGTTGCGGTCCACCACCGCCGCCTGCCGCGGGTTCGTGTACGCGGCCTCGACCATGGGGGTCACCGGCACCCGTGCCACCGTCGGCGACGCCGCCGAGCGGCTCGTGGCCCGCACCCGGGAGGCCGCGCCCGACCTCGCCGTCTGCGTCGGCCTCGGCGTCTCGGACGGCGACCAGGCCGCGGAGGTGGCCGCGTTCGCCGACGGGGTCATCGTCGGCTCCGCGTACGTGCGGGAGCTGCTCGAGGGGCGGGGGACCGAGGGCGTCCGCGTGCTGACCCGGGACCTGGCCGACGGCGTCCGCCGGGCGGAGGTGCGCGCGTGAGCGTCCTCGCGGCCATCCCCAGCCCTACCCAGGCCGTCTGGCACCTCGGTCCGCTGCCGATCCGCGCCTACGCGCTGTGCATCATCGCCGGGATCGTCGCCGCCATCGTGCTGACCCAGCGGCGCTGGGTCGCCCGGGGCGGGCACGCCGACGACGTGCTGGACATCGCCATCTGGGCCGTCCCCTTCGGCATCGCCGGCGGCCGGCTCTACCACGTGGTCTCCAGCCCCCGCCCGTACTTCGGCGAGGGTGGCGACCCGCTGCGCGCCTTCGCCATCTGGGACGGCGGCCTCGGCATCTGGGGCGCGATCGCGCTCGGCGGGGTGGGGGCGTGGATCGCCTGCCGGCGGCGCGGCATCCCGCTGCCCGCGTTCGCCGACGCCCTGGCGCCCGGGCTGCTCGTCGCCCAGGCGATCGGCCGGCTGGGCAACTGGTTCAACAACGAGCTCTACGGCGGCCCGACCGACCTCCCCTGGGCGCTGACCATCTACGAGTGGAGCGGGGGCCAGGCGGTCACCGGCGCGGATGGTGAGCCGGTCGTCCTCGGGACGTTCCACCCGACGTTCCTCTACGAGATGCTGTGGAACCTCGCGGCCGCGGCGCTGGTCATCTGGGCCGATCGCCGCTTCCGGCTCGGCCACGGCCGCGCGTTCGCGCTCTACGTGGCGTCCTACTGCGCCGGGCGGCTGTGGATCGAGTTGCTGCGCACCGACCCCGCGGAGACCTTCTTCGGAGTCCGGGTCAACGTCTTCACCTCGATCGTCGTCGGCCTGCTCGCCGTCGCCTACTTCGTCTGGCAGCGCGGGCGCCCCCGGGAGGTCGTCGACCGCGGTCCCCGCCCGTCCTCCGGGCCGGCGGCCGAGGCGTCCGGCGAGTCGTCCGGGGCCTCGGCGGCCGGGGCGCGTGACGACGATCACCGACCGCCGGCCACGGGCTGACGGCGGCACCGCCGGTCCGGTGCGACGACCCGCGGCCGGTGGGCGTGTGCACCGTCACGGATCGGCTTCGGACGTGTCAGGACGGTGTTACGGCTGTGTACTCTTCCGGCTGACCCGCCAGCGATCCTGGTCGGGTCGTAGTGTCGGACCGGGCCAGCGCTGCCCCGCGGACGACGGCCTGCCGGCACCAACCGGTGGGCTCGCGCGCCGCTGCCGGTCGGGGCCACCTGTGTCCGGCCGGTCCCCGCGCCTCCGCACGTGCCGCCCCTGACCGCCGCCCTTGACCCCCGGCCCGGGCCCCCGCCCCCCGTCCACCCCTCGCTCCGAGGGACGACGGTGCGCCGACGACGGGAGTGACATGACCGACCTTCCCGCCACCGCCACCGCGGCAACCCCCGCCAGCGCTGTGCCGTTCTCCGCCGTGCCCGCCCCCAGCGGGCTCTACGACCCGGCCAACGACAAGGACGCCTGCGGTGTCGCCTTCGTGGCCGACGCCCGTGGCCGCCGGAGCCGCCGGATCGTCGCCGCCGGTCTCACCGCGCTGCACAACCTCGACCACCGCGGCGCCGCCGGCGCCGAGCCGAACTCGGGTGACGGGGCCGGCATCCTCACCCAGATCCCCGACGCGCTGCTGCGCGCCAGCGTGGGCTTCGACCTGCCGCCGCTCGGCGAGTACTCGGTCGGCATCGCGTTCCTGCCGACCGACGAGGACGAGCGCGCCGCCCGGTACGACGACGTGGCCCGTCTCGCCGAGGAGGAGGGGCTCACCGTCCTCGGCTGGCGCGACGTCCCGGTCGAGCCCGAGGGCGCGGACCTCGGCCCCACGGCGCGGGCGGTGATGCCGCACTTCGCCCAGGTCTTCGTCGCCGAGACCATGGGCGGCCGGGCCGACGAGAAGGCCTTCGGCGGGAACGTCGTCTGCAACGGGGTCACCCGGCTGGAGCGGCGCTCCTTCGTGCTGCGCAAGCGTGCCGAGCGCGCCGCCGTCGACGCGGGCAGCTCGCTGTACATCGCCTCGCTGTCGTCGCGCACGATCACCTACAAGGGCATGCTCACCACCGACCAGCTGCCGCTGTTCTTCACCGACCTGCGCGACGAGCGCTACGAGTCGGCGATCGCGCTGGTGCACAGCCGGTTCTCCACCAACACCTTCCCGAGCTGGCCGCTGGCCCACCCGTTCCGCTTCATCGCGCACAACGGCGAGATCAACACGATCAAGGGCAACCGCAACCGGATGCGCGCCCGCGAGGCCAAGCTGGAGACCGAGCTGTTCGACGGCCCGGCCGGCCCGGCCAGCGAGCTCGGCCTGGACCGGATCTTCCCGGTCACCGCCAGCGACTTCAGCGACTCGGCGACCTTCGACGAGGTCCTCGAGCTGCTGCACCTGTCCGGCCGCTCGCTGCCGCACGCGGTGCTGATGATGATCCCCGAGGCGTGGGAGAACCACGCCGAGATGGACGCCGCCCGCCGGGCCTTCTACCGCTTCCACTCCTCGATCATGGAGCCGTGGGACGGCCCCGCCGCCGTCTGCTTCACCGACGGCACGCTGATCGGCGCGGTGCTCGACCGCAACGGCCTGCGCCCGGGCCGCTGGTGGCACACCAAGGACGACCTGGTGGTCATGGCCAGCGAGGTCGGCGTGCTCGACATCCCGGCCGCCGACGTCGTGGCCAAGGGCCGGCTGCAGCCGGGCCGCATGTTCCTCGTCGACACCGCCTCGGGGCGGATCGTCTCCGACGAGGAGGTCAAGGGTGCCCTGGCCGCGGAGCACCCCTACGGCGACTGGCTGCACGCCGGCCTGGTGCACCTGCCGCAGCTGCCCGAGCGCCGTCGCTCCCGGCCCAGCCACGAGTCGGTCGTGCGCCGCCAGCTCCTCTTCGGCTACACCGAGGAGGACCTGCGCATGCTGGTCACGCCGATGGCGGCCAGCGGCGCCGAGCCGATCGGCTCGATGGGGACCGACACCCCCATCGCCGCGCTGTCGGACCGCTCCCGGCTGCTCTACGACTACTTCGGTCAGCTGTTCGCGCAGGTGACCAACCCGCCGCTGGACGCCATCCGTGAGGAGCTGGTGACCAGCCTGGGCCGCACCTTCGGCCCGGAGCAGAACCTGCTCGCCGCCACCCCGGCGTCCTGCCGGCAGGTCTACCTGCCCTTCCCGGTCATCGACAACGACGAGCTGGCCAAGATCCTGCACATCGACGACGACGGCGACCTGCCCGGGTACGCCGCCGTCCGGATCACCGGTCACTTCGACGTCAACGGCGGCGGCACGGCGCTGGCCGAGGCGATCGAGCAGCTGCGCACCAAGGTCTCCAAGGCCATCTCCGCCGGCGCCCGGATCATCGTGCTCTCCGACCGCGACTGCGACGAGCAGCGCGCTCCCATCCCGTCGCTGCTGATGACCGCCGCGGTGCACCACCACCTGGTGCGGGAGAAGACCCGCATGGAGGTGGGCCTCGTCGTCGAGTCCGGCGACTGCCGCGAGGTGCACCATGTCGCGCTGCTGCTGGGCTACGGCGCCGCAGCGGTCAACCCCTACCTGGCCTTCGAGTCGATCGAGGACCTCATCCGCGACGGCGTCCTCACCGGCGTCGAGCCCGCCCAGGCGGTGCGCAACGTGGTGAAGGCGCTGGGCAAGGGCGTCCTGAAGGTCATGAGCAAGATGGGCATCAGCACCGTCGGCTCGTACACGATGGCGCAGATCTTCGAGGCCGTCGGCCTCTCCCAGGAGCTCGTCGACGAGTACTTCACCGGCACCTCCTGCCCCCTGGGCGGCGTCGGCATCGACGTGCTGGCCGAGGAGGTGGCCATGCGCCACCGCCGCGCCTACCCGGAGAACCCCACCGAGACCGCGCACCGTCGCCTCGAGGTCGGCGGCGAGTACCAGTGGCGCCGCGAGGGCGAGGTGCACCTGTTCAACCCCGAGACGGTGTTCCTCCTGCAGCACGCCACGCGCTCCCGGCAGTACGACGTCTTCGAGAAGTACACGCAGACCGTCGACAAGATGTCCGAGGAAGCCGCCACGCTGCGCGGCCTGTTCACGCTGAAGACCGGCGTGCGTCCGCCCGTGGCGCTCGACGAGGTGGAGCCGGTCAGCGAGATCGTGAAGCGCTTCAACACCGGCGCGATGAGCTACGGCTCGATCTCGCAGGAGGCGCACGAGACCCTCGCCATCGCCATGAACCGCCTCGGCGGTCGCTCGAACACCGGCGAGGGCGGTGAGGACCCCGACCGGTTCACCCCCGACCCGAACGGCGACCTGCGCCGCTCGGCGATCAAGCAGGTGGCCTCCGGCCGGTTCGGCGTCACCAGCGAGTACCTGGTCAACGCCGACGACATCCAGATCAAGATGGCGCAGGGCGCCAAGCCCGGCGAGGGCGGGCAGCTGCCCGGCGGCAAGGTCTACCCGTGGGTCGCCCGGACCCGGCACTCGACGCCGGGCGTCGGCCTGATCAGCCCGCCGCCGCACCACGACATCTACTCGATCGAGGACCTCAAGCAGCTCATCCACGACCTGAAGAACGCGAACGACCAGGCGCGGGTGCACGTCAAGCTCGTCGCCGAGGTCGGCGTCGGCACGGTCGCGGCGGGTGTCAGCAAGGCGCACGCCGACGTCGTCCTGATCTCCGGGTTCGACGGCGGCACCGGTGCCGCGCCGCTCACCTCGCTGAAGCACGCGGGCTCGCCGTGGGAGCTCGGTCTGGCGGAGACCCAGCAGACCCTGCTGGCCAACGGGCTGCGCGACCGCATCGTGGTGCAGGTCGACGGCCAGATGAAGACCGGTCGCGACGTGATCGTCGCGGCGCTGCTGGGGGCCGAGGAGTTCGGCTTCGCGACCGCGCCGCTGGTGGTCTCCGGCTGCGTCATGATGCGGGTCTGCCACCTCGACACCTGCCCGGTCGGCGTCGCCACCCAGAACCCGGAGTTGCGCAAGCGGTTCACCGGGCGGCCGGAGTTCGTGGTCACCTTCTTCGAGTTCCTCGCCGAGCAGGTGCGCTCCTACCTGGCCGAGCTGGGCTTCCGGTCCATCGACGAGGCCGTCGGCCACGCCGAGCTGCTGGACACCCGCCAGGCCGTCGACCACTGGAAGGCGCAGGGCCTCGACCTCGCACCGGTGCTCGTGGTGCCCGAGCTGCCCGAGGGCACGCCGCGGCGGGCCGTGCGCGGCCAGGACCACGGCCTGGACGTGGCGCTGGACCAGACGCTCATCCAGCTGTGCGAGGGGGCGCTGCTCGACGCGCGACCGGTGAGCCTGGAGCTGCCGGTGCGCAACGTCAACCGCACCGTGGGCACGATGCTGGGGTCGATGGTCACCCGCCGCTTCGGCGGCGAGGGGCTGCCCGACGGCACGATCGACCTCACCTTCGGCGGATCGGCCGGGCAGTCGTTCGGCGCGTTCGTGCCCCGCGGCATCACCATGCGGCTGTTCGGTGACGCCAACGACTACGTCGGCAAGGGGCTGTCCGGCGGCCGGATCATCGTGCGGCCGTCCCGCGAGGCGTCGTTCGCGGCCGAGGACAACGTCATCGCCGGCAACGTCATCGGCTACGGCGCCACGGGCGGGGAGATCTTCCTCCGGGGCCGGGTCGGCGAGCGGTTCTGCGTGCGCAACTCCGGCGCGCTGGCCGTCGTCGAGGGCGTGGGCGACCACGCCCTCGAGTACATGACCGGGGGGCGCGCGGTGATCCTCGGGCCGACCGGCCGCAACATCGCCGCCGGCATGTCCGGGGGCATCGCGTACGTGCTGGACCTCGCCCGGCACCGGGTGAACCCCGAGATGGTGGACGTCGAGCCGCTGGACGGCGAGTCGGCGCAGTGGCTGCGCGACGTGCTCGTGCGCTACGCGGCCGACACCGAGTCGACCGTGGCGACCGCGCTGCTGGCCGACTGGGGCCGCTGGTCGGAGCAGTTCAGCGTGATCATGCCGCGCGACTACCGGCGGGCACTGGAGGCCCGACGGGCCGCGGAGGCCGCCGGTACGGACGTGGACCGAGCAGTGATGGAGGCGGCACGTGGCTGACCAGACCGGTTTCCTGAAGTACGAGCGCGACCTCCCGCCGCGCCGCCCCGTCGAGGTCCGCCTCCTGGACTGGAAGGACGTCTACACCCGGCGCCAGAACGGGGAGGACCCGTTGTTCCCGACGGCGGAGGTGCGCAAGCAGGCCGCCCGCTGCATGGACTGCGGCATCCCGTTCTGCCACCACGCCTGCCCGGTGGCGAACCTGATTCCGGAGTGGAACGACCTCGCCCGCCGCGACGACTGGCACGACGCGATCGAGCGGCTGCACGCGACGAACAACTTCCCGGAGTTCACCGGGAAGCTCTGCCCGGCGCCGTGCGAGGGCTCCTGCGTGCTGAACCTGCAGGAGTCGCCGGTCACCATCAAGCAGATCGAGTGGGAGATCATCGACCGCGCCTGGGACGAGGGCTGGGTGCAGCCGCAGACCTCGGCCGAGCGCACCGGCAAGAAGGTCGCCGTCGTCGGGTCCGGCCCCGCCGGGCTGGCCGCCGGCCAGCAGCTCACCCGGGCCGGCCACGACGTGACCGTCTACGAGCGGGCCGACCGCATCGGCGGGCTGATCCGCTACGGCATCCCCGAGTTCAAGATGGAGAAGTCCGTCCTGGACCGGCGGCTGGACCAGATGCGCGCCGAGGGCACCCGGTTCGTCACCGGCGTCGAGGTGGGCGGTAGCGGCGAGGGTGACCTGTCGGTCGAGCAGCTGCGTGGCGACTTCGACGCCGTGGTGCTCGCCGGCGGCGCGACCATCGGCCGCGACCTCCCGGCTCCCGGCCGTGAGCTGGCCGGCATCCACCTGGCCATGGAGTACCTGCCCTACGGCAACCGCCAGGCTCTCGGCGAGCTCGACGACCCGCCGATCAACGCCCACGGCAAGCACGTCGTGATCATCGGTGGCGGTGACACCGGTGCCGACTGCCTCGGCACCGCCCACCGCCAGGGCGCGGCCTCGGTCACGCAGCTGGAGATCATGCCGGCGCCGCCGGACCGTCGCGACCAGGCCAGCAACCCGTGGCCGACCTACCCGATGATCATGCGCGTCTCCAGCGCGCACGAAGAGGGCGGCGAGCGGCTGTACTCGGTCAACACCGAGCGGTTCCTCGGCGACGAGAACGGCAACGTCCGCGCGCTGCTCCTCCACGAGGTCGAGCGCGTCGACGGCCGGTTCCAGAAGATCGAGGGGACCGAGCGAGAGCTCCCCGCCGACCTGGTGTTCCTCGCCATGGGCTTCACCGGGGCGCAGCGCGAGGGCCTCGTCGACACCCTCGGCGTCGAGGTCGACGGCCGGGGCAACGTCTCCCGTGACGGGGAGTTCATGTCCACCGTGCCCGGCGTCTTCGTGGCCGGCGACATGGGCCGGGGCCAGTCGCTCATCGTCTGGGCGATCGCGGAGGGCCGCGCCGCTGCTGCCGCCGTCGACACCTGGCTGACCGGGGAGTCCATGCTGCCCCGGCCGGTCACCCCGACGGCGGTCGCGCTGCGGTAGCAGCACCCGCTCCAGCCCCGGGCCCGGTTCCTACCGGTCGGTATCACCGACACGCGGGAACCGGGCCCGGGTCGCTCCGCCACCGAGTTCGTCGTGGCACTAGCGTTATCCCCATGTCCCGCCGCGCGAAGATCGTCTGCACCCTCGGTCCGGCCACCAGCTCCGCCGAGCAGGTCACCGCCCTCGTCGAGTCGGGGATGGACGTCGCCCGCCTCAACTTCAGCCACGGTTCCCACGAGGACCACGCGACCGCCTACCACCTGGTGCGGCAGGCCTCCGACAGCACCGGCCACGCCGTGGCCATCCTGGCGGACCTCCAGGGGCCCAAGATCCGGCTGGGCACCTTCGCCGACGGTCCGGTCACCTGGGCGACCGGCAGCGAGGTCTGCATCACCGTCGAGGACGTCGAGGGCACCGCGGAGCGGGTCTCGACCACCTACAAGGACCTCGCCAACGACGTCCGGGTGGGGGACCGGCTCCTGGTGGACGACGGCAACCTCTCCCTCAGCGTCGTCCGCGTCGAGGGCCCCGACGTCTTCTGCCTCGTCGTCGAGGGCGGCAAGGTGTCGAACAACAAGGGGCTCTCGCTGCCCGGGGTGGCGGTGAGCGTGCCGGCCCTGTCGGACAAGGACGAGCGCGACCTGCGGTTCGCCCTGCACCTCGGCGTGGACTTCATCGCGCTGTCCTTCGTGCGCTCGCCCGCGGACGTGGCGCTGGTCCGCGACATCATGCGCCAGGAGGACATCTCCGTCCCGGTCATCGCCAAGCTGGAGAAGCCCGAGGCGGTGCGCAACCTCGATGCCATCGTCGAGGCGTTCGACGGCATCATGGTCGCTCGCGGGGACCTGGGCGTGGAGCTCGCCCTCGAGCAGGTGCCGCTGGTGCAGAAGCGGGCCATCCAGGCGGCCCGCGAGCGCAACAAGCCGGTCATCGTGGCGACCCAGATGCTCGAGTCGATGATCACCAACTCGCGGCCGACCCGCGCGGAGGCCTCCGACGTCGCCAACGCCGTGCTCGACGGCGCCGACGCGGTGATGCTCTCGGGGGAGACCTCCGTCGGGGCGTACCCGATCGGCGCGGTCCGGACGATGGACCGGATCATCGAGGCGGTCGAGAGCGACCACCTGTGGGTGCCCGAGGTGGCACGGCGGTCGCGGTCCCGCTCCGGCGCGATCGTCCGGGCGGCGCGGGACATCGGGGAGTCCCTGGACGTCAAGGCGCTGGCGACCTTCACGCAGACGGGGGAGACCGCCCGGCGGCTCGCGGCGCTGCACCCCAGGCAGCCGCTGCTCGCGTTCACCGTCGACGCGAGGGTGCGCAGCCAACTCGCCCTGTCGTGGGGCGTGGAGACCTTCCTGGTGCCCATGGTGGAGCACACCGACGACATGGTGGCGCAGGTGGACTTCTCGCTGCTGTCCATCGGCCGGCTGAAGGTGGGCGACCGGGTGGTCGTGGTGGCGGGCAGCCCGCCCAACACGGTCGGGTCCACGAACCTCATCCGGGTGCACGAGGTGGGGACGGACTCGTGACCGGGGGGCCGCAGGACACCCAGGCGGCGGCGCTGCTGTCGGTGCTCGACCTCGCCGAGCGCGAGCCCGACGTGTTCGTCGGCAAGACGCCGAGCAGTGAGCGGCAGCGGATCTTCGGCGGGCAGGTGGCCGGCCAGGCGCTCGTGGCCGCGGGCCGCACCGTGCCCGGCGAGCGGGGCGTGCACTCGCTGCACTCCTACTTCCTCCGGCCCGGCGACCCGTCGGAGGAGATCCGCTACTCCGTCGACCGGATCCGCGACGGGCGCTCGTTCTCCACCCGGCGGGTCATCGCCTGCCAGCGGCGCGGGGGCGAGGACGTGGCGATCTTCGCCCTCACCGCCGACTTCCACGCGGGGGAGCCCGCCGTGGCGGAGCACTCCCTGCCCATGCCGGAGGCGCCCGGCCCCGACGAGATGATGGGCACCGACGAGGTCGTGGCCCGGCACGGCGAGCGGGCCGCGTTCATGGCGGCGATGGGGCGGGTCGTCGAGCAGCGCTTCCAGCAGGACCCGTTCGCCGCGCCGCCCAAGTCGCCGCCGCACACGCAGTCGTGGACCTGGTTCCGCGTCGCCGGCGAGCTGGGGGACGACCCGGTGGTGCAGGCGGCGGCGCTGACGTTCGTCAGCGACCTGACCCTGCTCTCAGCGGGGTTCGCCCGGCTGGGCGGGGGGTGGCCGGACTTCATCGGCGCCAGCCTCGACCACGCCGTGTGGTTCCACCAGCCGGTGCGTGCCGACGACTGGCTGCTCTACGAGACCGACAGCCCCGCGGCGTCGGCAGGGCGCGCGCTCTGCTTCGGGCAGATCTGGTCCGCCGACGGCCGGCACGTGGCCACCGTGGCGCAGGAGGGGCTCATCCGGTCCCTGGACCGGTGAGCCCCGGCCCCGCCGCTCAGGCGGGGCCCGCGCCCGCCGTGTCGCCGGTGCGCTCCCCGTCCGGCTGCGCAGCCGGCTGCTCGGCCCGTTCGCGCTCGGCGGCGCGTGCCGCGGCCTGCTCGGCGGCCTGGGTGGCGAAGTCGGCGGCCAGCCAGTCGTGGCCCTCGGTGAGCAGGGCCCACACCCGCTCGACGTGCGCCCGCGTCGTCGCCGGCGAGCCGATCGCGACGCGCAGGACCACCTCCCGACGCACGGTGGTGTGGGTCAGGAAGACCTCGCCGCCGTCGTTGAGGCGGTCGAGCAGCGTCATCGTCGCGACGTCGGCGTCGACACCGGCCGGCCAGCGGGGCTGGAGGCAGACCAGGGACAGCGGGTGCGGTGCGACGACGTCGAACCGGTCGTCGGCCGCGGCCCAGCCGGCCAGCTCCTGGGCCAGCGCCACGTGCCCCCGGACGTGGGCGCGCAGCCCTTCCGCGCCGTACCAGCGGAGGACGAACCAGAGCTTGAGCGCGCGGAAGCGCCGGCCGAGCTCGATCTGCCAGTCGCGGTAGTCGACGACGGCGCCGGCGTCGGTGGCGGCGTTGCGCAGGTAGTCGGGGAGGATCGCCAGGGCGCCGGTGAGGGCCGCCCGGTCGGCGACCCAGAAGAGCGTCGCGTCGAAGCCGGTGAGCAGCCACTTGTGGGCGTCGGTGGTGTAGCTGTCGGCCCACTCGACGCCGGCCTGCAACTCGCGCAGCTCGGGGGCGACCGCGCTCACGCCGGCGTACGCGGCGTCGACGTGCAGCCAGACGCCGTGCTGCTGGCAGATGGGACCGATGGCGGCCAGCGGGTCGACCGCGGTGGTCGACGTCGTGCCGATGGTCGCGCAGACCAGCACGGGCCGGTACCCGCGGGCGACGTCCCGCTCGAGCCGGGCGGCGAGCGCGCCGGGGTTCATCGCGAGGTCGCCGTCGACCTCCACGATCCGGACCGCATCGCTGCCCAGGCCGGCGATGCGTACGGCCTTCTCCATCGACGAGTGCGTCTCGGCGGACACGTAGACGGTGGCGCGGTCGGGTTGCACCCCGCCGCGGACGGTGGCCCCGCCGGAGGCGCGGTGGAGGGCGGCCAGCAGCGCGACGAGGTTCGCCCCGGAGCTGGAGTCCTGGACGACGCCCCCGCCGCTGCCCGTGGAGAGGAAGGACTCCGGCAGGCCCAGCAGGCCGGCGAACCAGTCCATGACGTGCTGTTCCAGCTCGGTCGCCGCCGGGCTGGTCACCCAGGACATCCCCTGCACGCCCAGGCCCGCCGAGACCAGGTCGCCGAGCACCGACGGGCCGGAGGTGTTGGCCGGGAAGTAGCCGAAGAACCCCGGGTGCTGCCAGTGCGTGATGCCCGGCATGACCACGCGGTCCAGATCGGCCAGCACCGCGGAGAACGGTTCACCCGACTCCGGGGGATCCGCGGGCAGCGCCGCGCGGACGTCGCCGGGGGAGACCTGCGAGCGCACCGGGAAGGAAGAGATCCGCGTCCAGTAGTCGGCGATCCAGTCGACCACCTCGTGGCCGTGCTGCCGGAACTGCTCGGGCGTCATGTGCGGCGCGGGCTCGGTCACGGTGCCACCGTATTGCGTCGCTCAGCGCGACCGGGGAGGGCACCCGGGCGCGGTACCGGGGCCGTCCGGCCCGCTGCCGGCGACGAGCCGGTCGCCGAGGTCGGAGCGGCGGTAGAGCACCGAGCGCCCGTGCCGGGCGGAGAGGAGCAGGCCGGCGGCGCGCAGCGCGCGCAGGTGCTGGTTGACCGCGGGGGTGGTGACCCCCAGGCGCACCGCGAGCTCGGTGGACGACGACGGGGTGGCCAGCTCGGTGAGCAGCCCGGCGCGGACAGCTCCGACCAGGCCCGCGAGCGCCGCCGGGGAGGTCAGCCGCCGGCTCTCCCACAGCGTGCCCACCCCGCGGGCGGCGTACATGACCAGCGGCGGTTCCTCGGGCGAGATGGGGGCGGAGGCGGTGCGCCCGAACAGCGTGGGCACGAGCGTCAGCCCCTCCCCGCTGGTCGACCGGGTGTAGCTGATCGCCGCTTTCAGGCGCACCGAGACGACGCCGTCGGCGAAGCTCACCGTCTCGCCGCGGCGCGGACCGCGTCGGCGTGCGGGCGCGCCTGCGGGTGGTGACCAACGTCTTCATCGGCCTGGGCACCTGCCTGGCCGCGGGTGCGCTGCTGCACGACACCGCGGGCGCCTACCGGGCCACGCTCGCCGCGGTCGGCGTCCTCGTGTCGTCTCCTGCCTGCCGCTGCTCGGCCTCCCGGCGCTCGTGCGGGGGCGCTGCGGCGACACCCCGGCCGTCACGCTCGCGCAGGCGCCGGGAGGTCGCTCGCCGCTGCGGGACGGGCGCTACCTGGCCGTCGCCGGCCTCAACGCGGTCCTCGCCATGCACTTCGGGTTGCAGACCGTCGGCGTCCCGCTCTGGGTGGCCGGCGGGACGGCCGCGCCCCCGGTGACCGTCTCGGTGCTCCTCGTGCTGAACACGGTGCTCATCGCGCTCTTCCAGGTCCGGGCCGCGCGCGGCACCCACGACATCCCCACCGCAGGGCGCGCCGTGGCGCCGGCCGGGGCCATGCTGGCGGTGGCGTGCGCGCTGTACGCGGCGGCCGGCCTCGGCGGCGTCGTGGTGGCGGTCGGCGTGCTGGTGCTCGCGGCCCTCGCGCACACCGCCGGCGAGATGTGGGGTGAGGCCGGCAGCTGGGGGCTGGCCTTCGAGCTGGCCGACGAGCGCCGCGCCGGGGCGTACCAGGGAGTGAGCCAGACCGGCTACGCCCTCGGTGCGATGGCCGCGCCGCTGGTGGTCACCGCGACCGCCGTCGAGCACGGCGCGGCGGGGTGGGCGGTGCTCGGTGCGACCTTCCTCGTCGCCGGGCTGCTCACGCTCGCCATCGCACGCCGGGCAGTCGACCCGGTGGAACGGTGACCGCTCGGTGCCCCCGGTGCGACTCGAACGCACACTGCGCGGGTTTTGAATCCGCTCCCTCTGCCGATTGGGGTACGGGGGCGTGCCGGCCAGGTGCGACCGGCGCCCGAGAAGAGTAGCCGGGCGGTGGGCCGGCGCCCACGCCGATAGGCTGCCACCCCGTGAGCAGCGAGCCGATCCGGGTTCTGATCGCCGAGGACGAGGCGTTGATCCGTCTCGACCTCAAGGAGATGCTCGAGGAGGAGGGGTATCTCGTCGTCGCCGAGGTCGGTGACGGCCAGCAGGCCGTGGAACGCGCCGAGGAGCTCCGCCCCGACCTGGTCATCCTCGACATCCAGATGCCGGTGCTCGACGGGCTCTCCGCCGCCGAGCAGATCGCCTCGGCCCGCGTGGCGCCGGTCATCGTGCTCACCGCGTTCAGCCAGCGCGAGCTGGTGGAGCGGGCGCGCGACGCCGGGGCGATGGCGTACCTGGTCAAGCCGTTCTCCAAGAACGACCTCGTGCCGGCCATCGAGGTGGCGCGGGGCCGGTTCGCCGAGATGACCGCGCTCGACGGCGAGGTGAAGTCGCTCGAGGAGCGGCTGGAGACCCGCAAGGTCGTCGAGCGGGCGAAGGGCCGGCTGATGGCCGACCAGGGCATGACCGAGGCCGAGGCGTTCCGCTGGATCCAGCGCACCGCCATGAACCAGCGGACCAGCATGAAGGCCCTCGCGGAGTCGATCCTGACGGCCGCCGCGACGCCCGACGACAGCACCGCCTGATCCCGGACGGCGTTCCGGCAGGTCTGTCGCGCCGCAGCGTCGCCGGGCGATCACCGACCGTGCCCGCGGTTCCACCATGCGGACACCGAGGTCACGACCTCATCACGGTCCCTCTCGGGCCGGGTGCAACCTTCCGGACGGCAGCTAGGTTCTGCGCACCGATCGGCGCCCGGTCGGCGGTCGTCGCGTACGCGCGCCGGCGCCGGGCGCACTGATGACACTGGGAGTCATTTGATGCGCACTGGCACTACTGCCCGCAGCATCGCCGTCACCGGTGCTGCCCTGCTCGCGCTGACCGCCTGCGGTGGCGGCGACGAGGACGGTGGCACGTCGGCCGAGGGCGGCGGCGACAGCGGCGAGAAGCAGGTCAACGTCTACGGCACCGACGGCAACATGGGCAACGCGCTCGGGGAGTCGTTCACCGAGGAGGGCGCGCTCGCCGGGATGAAGGGCACCACGCCCCTGACCGACCTGGGTGAGGACTTCACCAACCGGCTGCTCGAGGTCGACCCGAACCTGGTCGACTTCAACTACGCCGGGGAGACCTACGACGCGATCATGATCTCCGCGATCGCCGCGTCGCTGGCGGGCAGCACCGACCCCGCCGTGTTCGCCCCCTACATCAACGGCGTGACCTTCGGCGGGGAGACCTGCACGGACTTCGCCTCCTGCCAGGAGATCGTCAACGCCGGGGGCAACCCCGACTACGACGGTGTCTCCGGCCCGCTGGCCTTCGCCGCGCCCGGTGAGCCCTCCGTGGCCAGCTTCGGCATCCTGCAGTTCGGCGACGACAACACGATCGCCGCCGACGAGACCGAGTTCGTGCTCGCCGGCGACGAGGCGAACGCCGCGGAGGACGAGGGCCCTGCGCCGGCCCCGCCGGGCGCCACCTCCGACGACCCGCTCGTCATCGGCACCCTGCTCCCGCAGACCGGCGACCTGGCCTTCCTCGGCCCCCCGGAGATCGCCGCCGCCGAGCTGGCCGTCCAGGAGATCAACGGGGTCGGCGGCGTGCTCGGCCAGCCGGTGCAGCTCATCCAGCGTGACTCCGGTGACACCTCGACCGACATCGCGACCCAGTCGGTCGACGCCCTGCTGCAGCAGAACGTCGACGTGATCGTCGGTGCGGCCTCCTCGGCCGTCACCCGGACGGTCATCGACAAGGTCACCGGTGCCGGTGTCGTGCAGATCTCGCCGGCGAACACGTCCGACGAGTTCACCAACTACGACGACGGCGGGCTGTACTTCCGCACCGCCCCGCCGGACACGCTGCAGGCTCGCGCCCTGGCCGACGAGATCATCGCTGACGGTGTGAGCACCGTCGGGATCCTCGCCCGCAACGACTCCTACGGCACCGGGCTGGCGGAGAACACCGTCGACAACCTGGTGAGCAGCGGGCTGGCGGAGGACAGCATCGAGCTGGTCATCTACGACCCCACGGCGGCGAACTACGACGCCGAGGTGCAGCAGATGGTCGACCTCAACCCCGACGCCATCGTGGTCATCGGCTTCGACGAGTCCGCCCGGATCATCGAGGGGCTCAACGCGCAGGGCATCGGCCCGGCGCGCGGCTGAACCCGGCGAGCGGATCGCTGATCCGCTGACGGCCACCAGGGGCCCGGCACCGCATCGGTGCCGGGCCCCTGTGCGTCTGCCCGGTCGCAGTGCACACCGCTGCGCGCCGTCGCCGCAGCCGTGCGGTCGTCGCCGCGGTGGCAGACGCCTGGGGTCGCGACCACGGGCCCGGGGCCACCCGCGGCGCACCGGTCAGGACGACGACGGCGCCGGCGCCGGCACCGGCTGCACGGATACCCGTTCCGGGCGTGCGTCGTCGCCGCAGCTGCACACGCCTGGGGTCGCGACCACGGGCCCGGGGCCACCCGCGGCGCACCGGTCAGGACGACGACGGCGCCGGCACCCCGTGCGGGGTGCCGGCGCCGTGTGCGTCCCGAGCGGGGATCAGTGCGCCTTGGCCAGCGTCCCGAGGTAGAGCTCGATGACCTTCGGGTCGTGCATCAGCGACTCGCCGGTCGCGGTGTAGGCGTTGCGGCCCTGGTCGAGGACGTAGCCGCGGTCGCAGATCTGCAGGCAGCGCCGGGCGTTCTGCTCGACCATGATGATCGAGACCCCGGTGGCGTTGATCCGGCGGCACCGGATGAACACCTCGTCCTGGTAGACGGGGGAGAGGCCGGCCGAGGGCTCGTCGAGCAGCAGCACCGACGGCTCCATCATCAGCGCCCGGCCCATGGCGACCATCTGCCGCTCGCCGCCGGAGAGCGAGCCGGCCTTGATCCGACGCCGCTCACCGAGCATGGGGAACAGCTCGGCGACGTAGTCGAACCGCTCCTTGAACACCTTGGGCCGCAGGTAGGCGCCCATCTGCATGTTCTCCTCGATGGTGAGCGAGGGGAACACGTTGTTGTTCTGCGGCACGTAACCCACACCGAGGGACACCAGCCGGTGCGCGGGCGCCGAGGTGATGTCCTCCCCGCGCAGCGTCACCGTGCCCGAGCGCACCGGGATCAGCCCGAAGAGGGTCTTGAGCAGCGTCGACTTCCCGGCCCCGTTGGGGCCGATGATGCCGACCAGCTCGCCCTCCTGCAGGTAGAAGTCGCACCCGTTGAGGATGTTCACCCCGGGGACGTAGCCGGCGACGAGCTCGTCGCCCCGCACCAGGGCGCCCTCGGCCAGCCGGGTGTGCTCGGGCCGGGTGGCGGCGAGCTCGGCGGGGGAGAGGCCGGCCGTGGGGCCGTCCTCTCCCGCGGCGACCGGCGCGCCGGTGCCCTGGTCGACCGGCCGGTCGAACTCGTACTCGGGGTTCGTGCTGGTGCGCGGGTCCCCGCCCGCGCCCGGATCGATCGTCATCGGTCGCCGCCCTTCCGGTGCGTGCCGTCGGAGCGGAGGGTGTCCCCGCCCCGGCCCTGCTGCCGGGCGATCGTGTCCTCGGCCTCGGCGAGCTGCGCGTCCTCCTCCTCGATGCTGAGGGGGGCGTCGTGGTGGGCGCCGAGGTAGGCGTCGACCACGGCCTGGTTCTGGCTGATCGACTCCGGCGGCCCCTCCGCGATCACGTTGCCCGCGGCCATCACCACGACCCAGTCGCTGATGTCGCGGACCACGTCCATGTCGTGCTCGACGAAGATGACCGTCATGCCCTGCTCGCGCAGGTCCTTGACGTGCCCGAGCAGGCTCTGGGTCAGGGCCGGGTTCACGCCGGCCATCGGCTCGTCGAGCATGACCACCTTCGGGTCGCTCATCAGCGCCCGGGCCATCTCGAGGAGCTTGCGCTGACCACCGGACAGGGTGCCGGCGAACTCGTCCTTCTTGGCGTCGAGCTTGAACCGTCGGAGCAGTTCCAGCGCCTTCTCGGTGTTGGCCCGCTCCTGCGCCCGCCACAGCCCGGGGACGAGCGCCGAGAAGAAGCCCTCGCCCTTCTGGCCCTGGGCGCCGAGCAGCATGTTCTGCAGCACGGTGAGCCGGGACAGCGCCTTGGTGAGCTGGAAGGTGCGCACGACACCGAGCCGGGCCACCTGGTGCGACGCCAGCTTGCCCAGCGGTCGCCCGTCGAAGGACCAGGTCCCGCCGTCGGGCTGGTCGAACCCGGTGAGCAGGTTGAACAGCGTGGTCTTCCCGGCCCCGTTCGGGCCGATCAGGCCGGTGATGCCGCCGCGCTGGATCTCCAGGTGGTCGACCGAGACGGCGGTCAGCCCGCCGAAGGTGCGGGTCACGCCGTCCACGACGATCGTCGGGTCCGGCTTGGCGACGCCGATCTCCCAGGGGACGTCGCGCAGCGCCTCGCGGGCCAGCATGCGGGCGCCGGACGCCGTGGCGCCGGACGCCGTGGCGCCGGTGGGGATGGGCTCAGCGGGCATCGAGCATCACCTCTCGTCGGTCGCCGAAGATCCCCTGCGGGCGGAACACCAGCAGCAGGATCAGCCCGAGACCGATGATGACGAAGCGGATCTGGGCGACGTCGGTCGTCGACAGCAGGCCCTCGGGGATGACACCGGTCTCGATCATGCTCCGGAGACCGGAGTCGGCGAACTGGATGATGAAGTACATCAGCATGGCGCCCACGACGGGCCCGAGCACGCGCGCGGCGCCGCCCAGGATGAGCGCCACGTAGGCGAGGAACGTGTTGGCGTTCTGGTACTGGTCCGGGGTCGCCGACCCGGTGCCGAGGGCGTAGACCATGCCCCCGAGGGCACCGAAGACGCCGCCGAGGACCAGCGCCTGCATCTTGTAGACGTACACGTTCTTGCCGAGCGCGCGGACGGCGTCCTCGTCCTCGCGGATCGACTTCACGACCCGGCCCCACGGGCTGCGGACCAGGCCCCACACCAGCAGGCAGCCGAGGGCGACCAGCGTCCAGCCCACCGCCGTCACCCACAGGTCCGCACCGCTCCAGAAGGTGCCGAGCAGGCGGTAGCGGCGGCTGGTGTCCCACGGGGCCAGCTCCACGAAGCCGCGGTTGAAGCCGGAGATGCCGCGGGAGCCGTTGGTGACCGGCGTCGCCGACACCGAGCGGAACAGCAGCCGCAGCCCCTCCGCCGTCGCGATGGTCGCGATGGCGAGGTAGTCCGCGCGCAGCCGCAGCGTGGGGAGGCCCAGCAGGAGCGCCAGGACCACCGCGGCGGCGAGCCCGATGGCGACCCCGACCCAGAAGTTCAGCCCCCACTGGCTGACCGAGACCGCGATCCCGTAGGCGCCGACCATGGCGAAGGCGATCTGGCCGAAGTTGAGCAGGCCGGCGTAGCCGAACTGCATGTTGATGCCGAGCGCCAGGAGGGCCAGGAAGACGGCCTGGAAGCCGATCCCTGCCTTGACCGCGATCGCCAGCGCGTCGATGAACTCACCCATTGCTCAACCCACCCGAACCCGGCTGCCGAGGATGCCCTGCGGTCGGACCATGAGGATCACGATCAGCAGCAGGAGCCCGCCGACGTACTTGACGTCGTTGGGGATGACCAGCGTGGACATCTGCACGAAGACGCCCACGACGATGCTCCCGACCAGCGCGCCGTAGGCGGTGCCGAGCCCGCCCAGGGTCACCCCGGCGAACATCAGGAGGAGCAGCCGGAAGCCCATGTCCCACTGGACCTCGTCGGACAGCCCGAGCAGTACGCCGCCCAGCGCGGCCAGCGCGCCGCCCATCATCCAGACGACCAGGATCACCCGGTTCACGTCGATGCCCGACGACGCCGCGAGATCGCGGTTGTCGGCCACCGCGCGCATCGCCTTGCCCATCGTGGTCCGCTGCAGCATCAGCGCGACCAGCAGGAGCACGACCAGCGCGATGACGATCGAGTAGAGGTCCTTGTCGGTCATGTTGAACGGGCCGTAGTCGACGGCGCGCTGCCCGCGGTAGTCGGCGTACGCCTGCGAGCTGCCCCCGAAGAAGATCTGGTAGGCGTAGCGCAGCAGCAGCGAGAGGCCGATCGAGATGACCAGGGCGGCCACCAGGCCGGTGCCCCGGCGGCGCAGCGGCCGCCACAGCAGGCGCTCGTTGAGCAGGCCCACGACGGCGCCGATCACCATCGCCAGCAACGCGGCCGGGATCAGCGGCACCCCGCCCTCGACGTTGATGAACCAGGCGGCGATGGCGCCGATGGTCACCAGCTCCCCGTGCGCGAAGTTGGTCAGGCCGGTCGTCCCGAAGATCAGCGACAGGCCGACCGCGGCCATGGCGATCAGCAGGCCGAAGCGCAGGCCGTCCACCAGCAGCTGGACCCACCGGACCGTGCCGCCGCCGGAGTTCCGGCTGCCGTCGTCGAGGCCGATGATGACGCCCTGGTTGCGACCGGGGTCGACGGTGACGGTCCGGCTGTTGCCCGAGTTGAACTCGACCCCCTCGGGGAGCGCGTCCTCGGGGACGGTGACCGTGTACTCGCCGGGGCCGGGCAGCTCGACGGCGAACCGGCCGTTCTCGTCGGTCTCGTCGGTGCCGACCTCGTCGCCGTCCGGCGTGGTGACGACGACCTCGACCCCCTCGATGGGGCCGCTGAGGCTGGTGCGCAGGGTGCCGGAGACCTGCTCGCTCGCGGTCTCCGCCGGGTCCTCCGCTGCGTGCGCGGCGCCCGGGGTCAGCGTGGCGAGGCCGGCGGTGAACAGCGCGACCAGCAGCAGGCGCAGGGCCGTGAGGCCGCCGCTCCCCGGTGTGCCGGCCGGCTTCCCAGACCACGCGCGTGCGGGCCTGCATCGTCGACCGTGCCGGCGGACACGGTCCGTCGGGTGCGTCACTCGACCTCCTCGGCGGATTCGTTGAGGCAGGAACCTAACGCAGTTGCGCGGTCAAGCCGCCACCGTGCGCCGAGCTGTGACCTTTCCGCGACACGCCGTGCTGCGGGCGTTGCGGACAGTCGCGAGATGTAGACCGGGCGGGGGACGCGGCCGATCCGGCGGGCTCAGCCCCGCGCGGCCATCGACATGCAGGTCAGCCGCGCGGTGGCGGTCCGACGGCCCTGGTCGTCGGTGATGTCGATCAGGAAGGTCGAGAGCGTCCGCCCACGGCGCACCGGCGTGCAGACGGCCGTCACCGTGCCGGCCGTCGCCGCGCGGAGATAGCTGACGTTGAGCTCGATGCCGACGACCTGCCGGTCCGGGCCGGCGCCGACGGCCGCGGCCATGGACCCGATCGTCTCGGCGAGCGTGCAGGTGGCCCCGCCGTGCAGCAGACCGAAGGGCTGCTCGTTGCCGGCGACCGGCATCGTGGCGACCAGCCGGTCGGGGTTCCAGTCGGTGATCCGCACGCCGAGCTTGTCGTCGAGAGGGCTGCTGATGCCGTCGGGCAGCCAGTCCGGGGGAGGGGTGGTCACGGCTGGCACCGTAGCCAGCGGTCGGCGCCCCGGTTCTGTCGGGAGCCGCCCCTAGGATCGTCGACGATGTCCGCTCCGGTTGCCACCTCCGCGCCCGCCGCCCCCTCGAGCACGGGCACGCGCCCGCGCCTGCTCCTGCTCGACGGGCACTCGCTGGCCTACCGCGCGTTCTTCGCGCTGCCGGTGGAGAACTTCTCGACCACCACGGGCCAGCCGACGAACGCCGTCTACGGCTTCACGTCGATGCTGATCAACATCCTGCGCGACGAGCGGCCCACCCACCTCGCCGTCGCCTTCGACGTCGGCCGGAAGACCTTCCGCAGCGAGATCTACGCGGAGTACAAGGCCAACCGGGCCGAGAGCCCGACCGACTTCCGCGGCCAGGTGAGCCTCGTCCAGGAGGTGCTCGGCGCGCTCCGGGTCCCGGTGATCACCGCCGAGGGCTACGAGGCCGACGACGTCATCGCCACGCTCACCGTGCAGGCGGTGGAGCACGGCATGGACGTGCTGATCGCCACCGGCGACCGCGACGCGCTGCAGCTGGTCAACGAGCACGTCACCGTGCTCTACCCGCGCAAGGGCGTCTCGGACATGACCCGGTTCACGCCGGAGGAGGTCGAGGCCAAGTACGGGCTGAGCCCCGTGCAGTACCCCGACTTCGCCGCCCTCCGGGGGGACCCGAGCGACAACCTGCCCAGCATCCCGAGCGTCGGTGAGAAGACCGCCGCCAAGTGGGTGCGGGAGTACGGCTCCCTCGACGCCCTGGTCGACCAGGTCGACACGGTCAAGGGCAAGGTGGGGGAGAAGCTGCGCGAGCACCTCTCCTCCGTGCTGCAGAACCGGCGCCTCACCGAGCTCGACCGGCAGGTTCCCCTCGAGGTCGGGCCGCAGGACCTCGCCGTCCAGGCCTGGGACCGCAACGAGGTGCACACCCTCTTCGACAACCTGCAGTTCCGCGTGCTGCGCGACCGGCTGTTCGCCACGCTGACCAGCGCCGAGCCGGAGGTCGAGGGCGGCTTCGACGTCACCGTCGACGAGGTCCCGGCCGGCGAGCTCGGCTCCTGGCTGGACGCCCACGCCCGCACCGGGCAGACCGGCGTCATCTTCCGCGGCACGTGGGGTCGCGGCACCGGTGAGCTCACCGGGCTGGCGCTGGCCGCCGCGGACGACCACACCGCCTTCGTCGACCTCGGCCCGGCCCTGGACGTCGCCGACGAGCAGGCGCTCGCCGCGTGGCTGTCCGACGCCGAGCGCCCCAAGGTCGTGCACGAGGTGAAGGGCCCGCTGCTGGCCATCTGGGCACGCGGGTGGGAGCTCGCCGGGGTCGTCAGCGACACCGCGCTGGCCGCCTACCTCGCACTGCCCGGGCAGCGCTCGTTCGACCTGGGCGACCTCGCGGTGCGCTACCTGCGCCGGGAGCTGAAGGACGCCGCCGAGGCCGATGGTCAGCTCACCCTGGACGGGCTCGGGCCCAGCGAGGACGACCGGGCCGCCGAGGCCGCGAAGGCCGACGTCCTCAAGGCCGTCGCGGTCAACGACCTCTCCGATGCGCTGGAGCAGGTGCTCGGCCAGCGCGGTGGCGGCCACCTGCTCGGCGAGATCGAGCTGCCGCTCACCCGGGTGCTCGCCGCGATGGAGTACCGGGGCATCGCCGCGGACCTGGAGTTCCTGCACGACCTGCAGAAGGAGTTCGCCGACGGCGTCGCCGCGGCGGCGGCCGAGTGCTACGCCGTCATCGGCCGGGAGGTGAACCTCGGTTCCCCGAAGCAGCTGCAGGCGGTGCTCTTCGACGAGCTGGGTCTGCCCAAGACCAAGAAGAACAAGACCGGCTACACCACCGACGCCGAGGCGCTGACCGGCCTGCTGGCCACGACCGGGCACCCGTTCCTGGAGCACCTGCTCCGCCACCGCGACGTCACGCGGCTGCGCACCGTCATCGACGGCCTCATCCCGATGGTCGACGACGCGGGCCGCATCCACACCACGTTCCAGCAGACGATCGCGGCCACCGGCCGGCTCTCCTCGACCGACCCGAACCTGCAGAACATCCCGATCCGCACCGCCGAGGGCCGCCGGATCCGGCAGGCGTTCGTGGTGGGCCAGGGCTACGAGTCGCTCATGACGGCGGACTACAGCCAGATCGAGATGCGGATCATGGCGCACCTCTCCGGCGACGAGGGGCTCATCGAGGCGTTCACCTCGGGGGAGGACCTGCACTCCTTCGTCGCGTCCAGGGCGTTCGACATCCCGATCGAGAAGGTCGACCCGGAGATGCGGCGCCGGATCAAGGCGATGAGCTACGGCCTGGCCTACGGCCTCTCCGCCTACGGGCTGTCCGGGCAGCTGCGCATCTCCGTGGAGGAGGCGCGCGAGCAGATGCACGCCTACTTCGAGCGCTTCGGCGGCATCCGCGACTACCTCGACGGCGTCGTGGACGACGCCCGGCAGACCGGCTACACCGAGACCACCCTGGGCCGCAGGCGCTACCTGCCCGACCTCACCAGCGACAACGGGCAGCGCCGGCAGATGGCCGAGCGGATGGCGCTCAACGCGCCCATCCAGGGCTCCGCCGCCGACGTGATCAAGGTTGCGATGCTCAACGTGGAGAAGGCGATCGCCGCCGAGGGCCTGCGGTCCCGGATGCTGCTGCAGGTCCACGACGAGCTCGTGCTCGAGGTCGCGCCGGGGGAGCAGGACGCCCTGGAGGCGCTGGTCCGCCGGGAGATGGCCGGGGCGGCCCAGCTCTCGGTGCCGCTGGAGGTCTCGGTCGGCGTCGGGCCGAGCTGGGACGCCGCCGCGCACTGAGGCCCTCCCGGGCCGATGTGTCAGCTGCCGCGCTGCTGATCATGTCGGAGGCATGAGCTCTCCACGCCCGCCCGGTCCCGGGCAGCAGTCGGTCCCGCCCTGGCTGGCCCGGTCGGCGGCCGTGGGTGGTCGGCTGCTCGTGCTGGCGGTCCTGCTGTGGTTGCTCGCCGGGTTCGCGGTCCGGCTCACCCTGCCCCTGGTGGCCGTGGCCGTGGCGCTGCTGCTGGCCGGTGTCGCCGCGCCCGCGGTGGGGTGGGCCGAGCGCACGGGCGTTCCGCGCTGGCTGGGCGCCCTGGGCGCCCTCGCCCTGCTGCTGGCGGCGGTGGCCGGGATCGCCGCCGGGCTGGGCGCCCGCATCGTCGGTCAGCTGCCCCAGCTGCGCGACCAGTTCCAGCAGGTCACCGCCCAGCTGTCGGAGCGGTTCGGCATCCAGGTGCCGTGGGCGAACTCCTCCGGTGGCGGCTCGGGGGCCGGGGGCGCGAGCGCCGGCGATCTCCTCGGCCCCGCCCAGACCGTCGCCGAGGTGCTGATCGCCGCCTTCCTCACCCTGGTGCTGGCCTTCCTCTTCCTGGCCGGCGGGGCCGGCATGTGGGGCTGGCTGCTGGGCAAGTTCGGCGGCCAGGTGCGCGAGGACGTCGACGCCGCCGGTCGTGCGGCCTGGACGACGGTCGGCGGGTACGTGCGCGGGCTGACGGTCGTGGCGCTGTTCGACGCGGTCGGCATCGGCGCCGGGCTGCTGCTGATCGGCGTCCCGCTGGCGCTCACGCTGGCCGTGCTGCAGTTCCTCGCCTCCTACATCCCCACGATCGGTGCCTTCGTCGCCGGCCTCCTCGCGGTGGCCGTCGCCTACGGCTCCGGCGGGCTGACGACGGCGCTGCTGGTGTTGGCGCTGGTGGTGGTGGTCCAGCAGATCGGCAACGACGTCGTCGAGCCGTGGGTGATGAAGAACCGCCTGCCGCTCAACGCCGCCACCGTGCTGATCGCCGTCACGGCGGGCGGCGTCCTGTGGGGGATCGCCGGCGCGCTGCTGTTCGTCCCGCTGGCGGCCGCGATCACGGCCGCGGCGCACGAGCTGTGGGTGCGGCGCGGGTGCCCGCCCATCGCGGGGGAGCCGGCGGAGGCGTGACCGGCGCGGGGATCAGGCCGCCGGCTTCCCGCAGACGATGATCAACGTCCCGGGCACCAGCGCGCCGCGCTCGGGGGACCACTGGCCCCAGTTCTCGGTGCGGCCCGGCGTCCACTCCGGCTCGACCAGGTCCTGCAGCACCAGGCCCGAGCCGACGACGGCGCGCGCCCAGTCGCCGACCGTGCGGTGGTGCTCCACGTAGACGGCCCGGCCCGCACCGTCGGTCTCCACGTACGGCGTGCGGTCGAAGTAGGAGGCCACGATCCGCAGGTCCTCGGGATCGGGCGAGTCCGGGAACGGCCAGCGCATCGGGTGGTTGACCGAGGCCACGAACCGGCCGCCGGGTCGCAGCACCCGTGCCACCTCGCTCAGCGCCCCCTCGACGTCGGCGACGAAGGGCAGCCCGCCGAACGCGGAGCACACGACGTCGACGCTCGCGTCGGCGACCGGGAGGGCGCCGACGTCGGCCTGCAGCAGCGGGACGGCGATGCCCGTGGACCGGTTCAGCTCCGCCGCGCGGGCGAGCATGCCGCCGGAGAGGTCCATGGCCACGACCTCGGCCCCGGCCGTCCGCAGCCACCGGGCGCAGGGCGCGGAGCCGCAGCCGATCTCGAGCACCCGCCGGCCGGCGACGTCGCCCAGCAGGTGCGCATCGGCCTCCCGCAGCCCCTCGGGGCACCAGAGGAAGTCGGCGTCCCCCAGGTCGGGGCCGTGCTCCGCGAGGTAGGCGGGCGCGGCCGCGTCCCACCAGCGGCGGTTGGCGCGCACCGACTCCGCGGTGCCCGCCGGGCGGCGGGCGACGCCCCCGGCGGCCGGGTAGCCGTCGCTGCCGAGGGGGAGGGGCGGGCCGGCGGAGGATGCGTCCATGACACGCCGATGGTGACACGCCGCCGACCGGGGAAGACCGCTCCCACCCAGGTGGACCGGACGCGCCCGGCGTCCGTACCATGGAGACGCGCCAGAGGTCTGTCGTGCCCTTCCCTTTCCGGGAATGCCCGCGCCGGTTCTCCCCGCTGTACCTCCCCGCGGTCCGACGGCCGCGGGTCGTCCTGTCCCTACGCATAAACCGTCCGGAGCAACCAACCACATGACCTCCACTCAGGTCCGTCCTTCCAGCACTCCCCAGGTCGCCATCAACGACATCGGTACCGCCGAGGACTTCCTCGCGGCGATCGACCAGACGATCAAGTACTTCAACGATGGCGACATCGTCGAGGGCGTCATCGTCAAGGTGGACCGGGACGAGGTGCTGCTGGACATCGGCTACAAGACCGAGGGCGTCATCCCCTCGCGCGAGCTGTCCATCAAGCACGACGTCGACCCGAACGAGGTCGTCAGCGTCGGCGACGAGGTGGAAGCCCTGGTCCTCCAGAAGGAGGACAAGGAAGGGCGGCTGATCCTCTCCAAGAAGCGCGCGCAGTACGAGCGCGCCTGGGGCACGATCGAGGCCAAGAAGGAAGCCGACGAGGTCGTCACCGGCACCGTCATCGAGGTCGTCAAGGGTGGCCTCATCCTGGACATCGGCCTGCGCGGGTTCCTCCCGGCGTCGCTGGTGGAGATGCGCCGCGTCCGCGACCTGCAGCCCTACGTGGGCCGCGAGCTCGAGGCGAAGATCATCGAGCTGGACAAGAACCGCAACAACGTGGTCCTGTCCCGCCGCCAGTGGCTGGAGCAGACGCAGTCCGAGGTCCGCAGCGAGTTCCTCAACAAGCTCGCCAAGGGCCAGGTCCGCTCGGGTGTCGTCTCCTCGATCGTCAACTTCGGCGCGTTCGTGGACCTGGGCGGCGTCGACGGCCTGGTGCACGTCTCCGAGCTGTCGTGGAAGCACATCGACCACCCGTCCGAGGTCGTCGAGGTGGGCCAGGAGGTCACCGTCGAGGTCCTCGACGTCGACCTGGACCGCGAGCGGGTCTCCCTGTCGCTGAAGGCGACGCAGGAGGACCCGTGGCGTCAGTTCGCCCGCACGCACCAGATCGGGCAGGTCGTCCCCGGCAAGGTCACCAAGCTCGTCCCGTTCGGTGCGTTCGTGCGCGTCGACGAGGGCATCGAGGGTCTGGTGCACATCTCCGAGCTGGCCGAGCGCCACGTGGAGATCCCGGAGCAGGTCGTGCAGGTCGGCGACGAGATCCTGGTCAAGGTCATCGACATCGACCTGGACCGCCGCCGGATCTCGCTGTCGCTCAAGCAGGCCAACGAGGGCGTCGTCGGCGACGAGGAGACCTTCGACCCGGCCGCCTACGGCATGGCTGCGTCCTACGACGAGCAGGGCAACTACATCTACCCCGAGGGCTTCGACGCCGAGACCGGCGAGTGGCTCGAGGGTTACGACGAGGCCCGCGAGGCGTGGGAGCGGCAGTACGCCGAGGCCCAGGCGCGCTACGAGGCGCACCGCAAGCAGATCGCCGCGGCCAAGGAGGCCGACGCCGAGGCTGCGGCGGGCGGCAGCTACTCCAGCGACGACGCTGCTGGCCCGGACGCCCCGGCCAGCACCGGCGGCACGCTGGCCAGCGACGAGGCGCTCGCCGCGCTGCGTGCCAAGCTGGCCGGCGGGGAGTGACCTGAGGGTCTGACCCGCCAGCGCTGAACGTCAGAGGCCCAGGACCCGAGCGGTCCTGGGCCTCTGACGTTCGCGGCCGCTGCCCGAGCCCCGCGGGTGCGTCGGCGCGGGTGCGAGCACGACGAAGGGCCCGTGGACGGTGTCCACGGGCCCTTCGCATCGTGATCGACCCGGCTGGGGTCGGCCCGCCCTCCCTGCAGGAGGGGCCTCTTTCAGAGGCTGAGGATGATGGCGAACGCCGTGCGGGGGCGGCCGCCGGAGCCGGCGAGGAAGCTCCAGGTGTGACGGCCGGTGGTCGGCGTGGAGAACATCCAGCGCAGCAGCGAGCTGCGGTGGGCGACGGCGGGGCGCTGGTACTGCATCCGCTCGCGGACGGCGGGGATGTCGGCGCAGCGCACGCCCGAGGCAGCACCGAGCCGGTGCCGGCCGGCGGCGCGGGACGACGGGGATGCGACGGGCGTGTGACGTGACATGTTCTCGTTCTGCCTCTCTCGGCGGGGAAGATCGCCGGGGCAGACGTTAACGGTGGTGCGCGTGTGACTGCTGCGACGCGCCCGGCGCGTCGGCGGCGTGTTACCTCTCCGTGATCTGCGTCCGGGCGGTCGCTACTGTCCGTGCGTGCTGAGGATCGGACTCACGGGTGGCATCGGTTCGGGCAAGAGCACCGTGGCCCGGTTGCTGGCCGAACGGGGCGCGGTGGTCGTGGACGCCGACCGGATCGCGCGGGAGGTGCTCGAGCCGGGCACCCCGGGGCTCGCCGCGGTCGCGGCCGCGTTCGGCGACGGGGTGCTCGCGGCCGACGGCTCCCTCGACCGCGCCGCACTGGCGGCGATCGTCTTCTCCGACGAGGAGGCCCGCCGTCGGCTCGATGCACTGGTCCACCCGATGGTGCGGCAGCGGTCCGCCGAGCTGGTCGCCACGGCGCCGGACGACGCCGTCGTCGTCAACGACGTCCCCCTGCTCGTGGAGACCGGGCAGGCGGGAACCTACGACCTCGTCGTCGTCGTGGAGGCAGACCTGTCGACGCGCCTCGCCCGGCTGGTCGGGCGAGGTCTCGCCGAGGCCGACGCGCGTGCCCGGATCGCCACGCAGGCGAGCGACGAGCAGCGGCGCGCGGTCGCCGACGTCGTCCTGGACAACAGCGGGTCCCTCGAGCAGCTGGCCGAGCAGGTCGAGCGCTTCTGGGCCCAGCGGGTCGAGCCGCTGCGGAGCTGAGCGCCGGCCGCCCGGGGAATCGTCACCGTGCGGTGGTGCGAGCTCGATCACGTGCGCCGACCACGGGCACGCCGTCCCGAGACGCAGCAGAGCCCCGGGCCGCGGCCCGGGGCTCTGCTGTCGTGGTGGGCGATACTGGGATCGAACCAGTGACCTCTTCCGTGTCAGGGAAGCGCGCTACCGCTGCGCCAATCGCCCTTTCCGGCCTGACGACCGGACCCTCCTCCGCGCTCGTGCCCCGCGAGGAAGCGACGAGGTGGAGACGGGATTTGAACCCGTGTAGACGGCTTTGCAGGCCGTTGCCTCGCCTCTCGGCCACTCCACCGCACGCGGGCACCGATCTCTCGACCGGTGCCCGAGGTTCCGAGCGGACGACGGGATTCGAACCCGCGACCCTCACCTTGGCAAGGTGATGCTCTACCAGCTGAGCCACGTCCGCGTTACGAGAAGAACTCTAGCGGACGTCCGGAGGGGGTGTGCAGGGGGGGTCCCCCACCCCCTTCCCCCGGGGGGCCGCCGGAGCGTTCTCGCAGGTCAGTGCCCTGGCGAGTCCGGCCCGCCGTTGGACAGCAGGGCGTCGAGCTCCGCGTCCAGCTGCAGCAGTGCGCCCTCCGACCCGGACGGCACCAGGGCCTCGGTGTGGCGGAGGAAGGCGGCGACCGTCGCGCGGGAGAGCTCGAAGAGCGCCTCGCCCGAGGGGGCCCGCAGGTGCAGGTACAGCAGGTCGGCCGTGGCGCGCGCGGGCCACACCCGGACGTCGCCGTCGCCGGCGGGGTGCTCGAGGCCGGCCTGGAGCAGTTCCCGGCTCACCAGCCAGGCGATGCTCTCCTCGCCGTCGACCGCGTCGTCCGAGTCCCCGGCGTCACCGAAGGCGATGCGCACCGCGTAGGGATCGGTGGGGTCGTAGCAGAGCAGGGCCGGGACCTCCGTCCACGAGCGCGGGCCGACCAGCTGCAGGGTGACGGGGGAGATGTGGCCGGGAGTCCATCGGCTGGTCATGACAGTTCCAACGACGGCGCTTGTGAGAAGTAACGTGCTTCGTGTGCTCTGGTCACACCCGCATCATGCGCCACGGACGGGTGTTCCGAACCTGCTGGGCGTGTCGCACCGGCCGGGTCGCCACCGCCGCGACGTGCGTCGTGCGGGGGGCTCGGCGACCCGGTGGCGCTCGCCACGTGCGACGTCGTGCGGTCACAGATCGAGATCGGCGCCGTAGGCTCCCAGGTGACCGGCCTCGACGGCTTCCCCGGATACGGCATCTGCTCGAGCCCGGTCGGCAGGCTCCGTCGGCACCGACGGAGGTAGTCGCGACCGGGCAGGTGACCAGCTGAGCGGATCAGAGACCACGACGGCACCGGCGGCGGGCGTGCGCCAGCACTCGGAGACCCCGGACGAGCGGCGCGCGCGCTACGACGCCGATGACGTGCGCAGCCTGCGCGAGCGCGTGGCCGAGGCGCGCTGGCGGAGGCGGCTGGCCGTGCGCCGGAGCCTCAACCACGGCTACCGGGTGGGCGTGGGGATCGTCGGCGGCCTCATCGTGGCCATCGGCCTGGTCACCATCCCGCTGCCCGGACCGGGGTGGCTGACGGTCATCGCGGGCCTCTTCATCCTCGCCACCGAGTTCACCTGGGCCGAGCGGCTGCTCGAGTTCACCAAGCGCCACGTCGCGCGCTGGACCGACTGGGTCGCCGCGCAGCCGGTCTGGGTGCGGCTGCTGCTCGCGCTGGCGACGGCGGCCCTCGTGTACGGCATCCTCGTCGTCAGCCTGCACCTGGTGGGCGTCCCCGACTGGGTGCCGGGGTGGGTACCGCTCTGGCGATGAGCGTCTGGCACAATCAGAGGCGCAACGGGCGATTGGCTCAGTGGTAGAGCGCTTCGTTCACACCGAAGAGGTCACTGGTTCGAACCCAGTATCGCCCACCGCACGCGAAGGGCCAGGTCACCCCGGCAGGGGACCTGGCCCTTCGGCGTTCCGCGGCGGCCCGGCCCGGATCGCGGGACGATGGGTGCGATGAGCGCCCAGCCCGACCGCGCCGCCCGGCTCCAGCTGCTCCTGGACCGCGACGGGCCGACCTGCATGTGGTGCGGGCGCCGGTTCTCCCCGCTGGTCCGCCCCACCACCGAGCACGTCGTGCCCCGCGTCAAGGGCGGGCCGTCGTGGCTGGAGAACGAGGTCGCCGCCTGCTCGCGCTGCAACGGCGAGCGGGGCCACCGCAGCCCGGTCGAGTGGCTGGAGGAGTGCCGCCGCCGGGGCTGGCCGGCCGACGAGGCTCGCCTGGCCCGAGCCCTGGGCGACCTCGCCGCCGCGATCACCCGGACCGGTGGGCAGCGGCGCGCCCGGCCCTACCTGGACGCGCAGCTCCGCCGCCTGCGCCGCTCGCGGTCGGCGGCCTAGGGTCGGGCCGTGACGACGACCGGGCGCGTGGCGCGGATCTGGATCTACCCCGTCAAGTCCCTCGGCGGCACGGCCCGGAACTCCGTCCGCGTCGGGTGGGCCGGCCCGGAGGGCGACCGGGCCTGGACCGTCGTCGACGCGGAGAGCGGGGAGGTGCTGCGCGGCAAGCACGCACCGGGCCTGGCCGCGCTCACGCCCACCGGCGCTCCGGTGGCCGACGCGGCGGCGGTGAGCGGTGCGCTGGGCCGGCCGGTGCGGATCGAGCGGGCACCCGGGGGCTCCGGTGCCGACGCGGCCCCCGTGCACCTCGTCTCCCGCCAGGCGATCGACCGGGCGGCGGCCGGCGACGTCCCCGACGGCTGCTCCGCCGACGATCCGCGCGCCAACGTGCTCCTGGACCTGCCCGACGACGACGAGCGGAGCTGGGTGGGCCGCACGGTGCGGATCGGCACCGCCGAGCTGGCCGTGGTCCGCACCCCCAAGCACTGCCTCGGCGTCTACGCCGAGGTGCGACAGCCCGGCGAGCTGACCGTCGGCGACGCCGTCCTGCTCTAGCGTCGGCGCCATGCGTCGCTGGGGGGCCGCCGGGGCGGCCGTGCTCCTGCTGGCCGGCTGCGGTGGCGGGGCCGGTGCGCCCGCCGAGCCGGCCGGCGTCTCCGGGCCCGGGGCGTCCGCTGCGGCCCCGGAACCGCCGCCCGAGCCCGAGCCCGAGAGCTTCACGCTGCTCGCGACCGGCGACGTGCTGGTGCACCAGGGCCGGGCGCTCACCTCCGGTGCCCGGCAGCCCGACGGCTCGTACGACTTCAGCGGGGTGTTCGCGCCCGTCGCCGACCTGATCGGCGACGCCGACCTGGCCATCTGCCACCTGGAGACGCCGGTCGCCCCGGAGGGTGGCCCGTACCGCGGCTACCCGAGCTTCAGCGTCCAGCCGGAGATCGTCGACGCGCTGGCCGGCGCGGGGTACGACCTGTGCTCCACGGCGTCCAACCACTCGCTGGACGCCGGCTTCGACGGGCTCACCCGCACGATCGACACGCTGGCGGGGGCCGGCATCGGGCACACCGGCACCTACCGCAGTCGGGAGGAGAGCGGCCGGCCGACGCTCGTCGACGTGGACGGCGTGCGCGTCGGCCACGTCGCGGCGACGTTCAGCCTCAACGGCGTGCCGCTGCCTGCCGGCCGGGAGTGGTCGGTGGACGTCGCCGCCCTGCCCGACGTGCCCGGCATGCTGGCCGCCGCGGCGCGGGCGCGGGCGGCGGGCGCCGAGGTCGTCGTCGCGAGCCTCCACTGCTGCCAGGAGTACGACAACGACCCGACGCCCACCCAGGAGGCGGCCGCGCGGGCGCTGCTGGGCTCCCCGGACGTCGACGTCGTGCTCGGCCACCATGCGCACGTGGTGCAGCCGGTCGAGCAGATCGGCGGCGAGTGGGTCGCCTACGGCCTCGGCAACCACCTCGCCGAGCACGCCACCCGCGGGTACCCGACCGAGGACTCGGTGGCCGCCCGCTTCACCTTCACCCGCGGCGCCGACGGCCGGTTCGCCGTCTCCCGGGCGGAGGCGGTGCCGCTGCGCATCGAGCTGGGGGAGGACGCCGTGCGGATCGTCCCGGCCGACCCCGAGAGCTTCGCGCGGATCGCCGGCGTCCTCGACCGGCGGGGTGCGGTGGCCGCGGGGCTGGGCATCGTCCCGGGGTGAGCGCGGGGGCGCACTAGGCTCAGGGCGCCCGTTCCTCGATCCCCTGGAGCATGCTCGTGTCCACCCAGCCCTCGCCCACCGCCGTCGGACCGATCCGGGTGCCGGCCGGGACGACGGCCCAGGACGCGCTCAAGGCCGCCGGCGTCCCGCTCAAGGGCCCCGACGGCGCCGTCGTCGTCCGCGACGTGGCCACCGGCAACCTCAAGGATCTCGCCTGGGCCCCGGACGCCGACGCCGAGGTCGAGGCCGTCGCGGCGTCCAGCGCCGACGGGCGCGCGGTCATCCGGCACTCCGCCGCCCACGTGCTCGCCCAGGCGGTGCAGGACCTCTTCCCGGGCACCCGTCTGGGCATCGGCCCGCCGGTCGAGAACGGCTTCTACTACGACTTCGACCCCGAGCGGCCGTTCACCCCCGAGGACCTGAAGGCGCTCGAGAAGCGCATGCAGGAGATCGTGAAGGCCGGGCAGTACTTCGCCCGGCGCGAGATCAGCGACGACGACGCCAAGGGCGAGCTCGCCCACGAGCCGTACAAGCTCGAGCTCATCGGGCTGAAGGGCGGCGCCGGCGACGACGTCGGGGCCGCGGCCGAGGGCGCCGACGTCGAGGTCGGCGGCGCGCAGCTGACGATGTACGACAACCTCGACCCGCGGTCGGGCGAGCGGGTCTGGACCGACCTGTGCCGCGGCCCGCACCTGCCGCGGACGTCGAGCATCCCCGCCTTCAGCCTCACCCGGAGCGCGGCGGCGTACTGGCGGGGCAGCGAGAAGAACCCGCAGCTGCAGCGCGTCTACGGCACCGCCTGGGAGAGCAAGGAGGCGCACAAGGCCTACCTGGAGCACCTCGCCGAGGCCGAGCGACGCGACCACCGCCGGCTCGGCGTCGAGCTGGACCTGTTCAGCTTCCCGGACGAGATCGGCTCCGGGCTGCCCGTCTTCCACCCCAAGGGCGGGGTGATCAAGCGGGAGATGGAGGACTACGTCCGGCGCCGGCACCTGGAGGAGGGCTTCGACTACGTCGGCACCCCGCACATCAGCAAGAGCGGGCTGTTCGAGACCTCCGGGCACCTCCCGTACTACGAGGAGACCATGTTCCCGGGCATGGACCTGGACAACGCGAAGTACTACCTCAAGGCCATGAACTGCCCGATGCACAACCTGATCTTCCGGTCGCGCGGGCGGTCCTACCGCGAGCTCCCGCTGCGCCTGTTCGAGTTCGGCTCGGTCTACCGCTACGAGCAGTCCGGCGTCGTGCACGGCCTGACCCGGGTGCGGGGCTTCGCCCAGGACGACTCGCACAGCTACGTCACCCCCGAGCAGGCGCCCGGGGAGATCCGGCACCTGCTGTCCTTCGTGCTGGGCCTCCTGCGCGACTTCGGGCTGGACGACTACTTCCTGGAGCTGTCCACCCGCGACGCGTCCGACAAGTTCATCGGGTCCGACGAGGAGTGGGCGGTCGCCACCGCCGTCCTCGAGGAGGCGGCGAAGGAGACCGGCCTGGAACTGGTGCCCGATCCGGGCGGGGCGGCCTACTACGGGCCGAAGATCTCCGTCCAGGCCCGGGACGCCATCGGGCGCACCTGGCAGATGTCGACGATCCAGTACGACTTCAACCAGCCCGCGCGGTTCGGCCTCGAGTACACCTCCGCCGACGGCGGGCGGCAGCAGCCGGTGATGATCCACTCGGCGAAGTTCGGCTCGATCGAGCGCTTCTTCGGCGTCCTCACCGAGCACTACGCGGGCGCCTTCCCGGCGTGGCTGGCCCCGGTCCAGGTCGTCGGCATCCCGGTCACCGACGAGCAGGTGCCCTACCTCACCGACGTCGCGCTGAAGCTGCGCGCCCGCGGCCTGCGGGTGGAGATCGACGACTCCGACGACCGGATGCAGAAGAAGATCCGGACGGCGAGCAAGCAGAAGGTCCCCTTCGTTCTCATCGCCGGGGCCACCGACGCCGACGCCGGCGCGGTCTCCTTCCGCTTCCGCGACGGCAGCCAGCGCAACGGTGTGCTGGTCGACGACGCCGTCGAGTTCGTCGTGGCCTGGGTCGCGGCCCGCACCAACGCCGACCCGATGGCGGACACCGCGGCGGTCCCCGGATGACCGGAGAGCCGCACGAGCCGTACCGGGTGGCGGTCTCCTCCGACGACGGCGGTCCGGCGACGGTGTTCGAGCACCTGTGGACGCCCTACCGCATGGCCTACATCCGCGGGGAGGGGAAGCCGACGGGCGCGCACGACTGCCCGTTCTGCGTCATCCCCACCCTGGAGGACGCCGCCGGGCTGGTCGTGGCGCGGGGGGAGACGGTCTTCGCCGTCCTCAACCTGTACCCCTACAACGCCGGCCACCTCATGCTGGTGCCGTACCGGCACGTGCCCGACTACACCGACCTCACGCCGGCGGAGGTCGCCGAGCTCGGCGCCTTCACGCAGACGGCGATGCGGGTGGTGCGGGCGGTGACCGGTGCGCACGGCTTCAACATCGGGATGAACCAGGGTTCCGTCGCCGGCGCCGGCATCGCCGACCACCTGCACCAGCACGCCGTGCCGCGTTGGGGCGGGGACACCAACTTCATGCCGGTCATCGGGCTCACCCGCGTGCTCCCGCAGGTGCTGGGGGAGACGCGCGCCCTGCTCGCCGCCGCCTGGGCGGACCACCACGCCACGAGCCCGGAGGCCTGAGTGCTCGGCGTCAACGCCCGCCCCGTGGTGGCCAAGGTGGTCAACCCGCTGGCCGTGCGGCTGGCCCGGCTCGGGGTCACCCCGGACATGGTCACGATCACCGGGACCGTCGGGGCGATCGCCGGCGCCGCCGGGCTCATCGCGACCGGGCACCTCTTCTGGGGGGCGTTCACCGTCACGGTCTTCGTGCTGCTGGACATGCTCGACGGCGCGCTGGCCCGCCTGCGCGGCGGCGGCTCGGTCTTCGGTGCCGTGCTGGACTCCACCGGTGACCGCGCCGCCGACGCCGCAATCTTCGGCGCGCTGATCTGGTGGTTCGCCGGGAGCGGGGACAACCGGCTCCTCGTCCTGCTCGCGCTGCTCTGCCTGGTGCTGGGCGTCCTCACCTCCTACATCAAGGCGCGGGCCGAGGGGATGGGGCTGTCCTGCGACGTCGGCGTCGTCGAGCGGACGGAGCGGCTGATCCTGGTGCTGACCGGCACCGGCTTCACCGGGCTGGGCATCCCGTACGCCGTCCACGTGGCGTTGTGGGTGCTGCTGGCCGGCAGCGCCGTCACGGTGGCCCAGCGGGTGCTGACGGTGAAGCGGTCCGCGGACGGACGGCGGATCGAACCGTGAGCGGCGCTCGGGAGCGGCTGGCCGGTCGGCTGTCCGACGCGGGGTACGCAGCGGGGTGGCGGGCGGTGCGCATGCTCCCGGAGCCGGCCGCGCGGTCACTGTTCGACCGGGCGGGGGAGTGGGCCGCCGGTCGCGACGGCCGGGGCGTCCGCCAGCTGCGCGCCAACCTGCGGGTGGTGACCGGCGGGCGGCTGTCCGAGCCGGAGCTCGCGGAGCTGACCCGCCGGGCGATGCGGTCCTACGCCCGCTACTGGCAGGAGGCCTTCCGGCTGCCGACGCTGACCGCGGAGCGGATCCGGCGCGACAGCGTGGTCCCCGGGATCGAGCACATCGCGCGCGCCCGCGCCGAGGGGCGCGGGGTGATCGCCGCCCTGCCGCACAGCGGCAACTGGGACGCGGCCGGCGCCTGGTTCACCGATTGGCTGGACGGCCCCTTCATGACCGTCGCCGAGCGGCTGCGCCCCGAGTCGCTGTACCGGCGGTTCCTCGACTACCGCGAGTCCCTGGGCTTCCGGGTGGTGCCGCTCACCGGTGGGGAGCGGCCGAGCTCGGAGGTCCTGCGCGAGTGGCTGGCCGACGGCGGCGTGGCCTGCCTGCTGGTCGACCGCAACCTCGGTGCCGGCGGTGTCCCGGTGACGTTCTTCGGCCGGGCGGCCACCATGCCCGGTGGCGCAGCGCTGCTGGCCGAGCGCACCGGTGCCGCCCTCGTGCCGGCGGTCTGCCAGTTCACCGCGACCGGGTGGCGGATGTGCATCTCGCCCGAGGTGCCGGTCCGGGGTCCCGGCCGGCTCGCCGACCGGGTGGGGACGGCGATGCAGCAGGTGGCCGACGTGTTCGCCGCCGGGATCGCCGAGCGTCCCGAGGACTGGCACATGCTCGGCCGGATCTGGCCCGACGTGCCGGCCGATCCGGTCGCGCCCGGCCGGGGGGGCGCGGACTGATGCGCATCGGCCTGGTCTGCCCCTACCGCTGGGACGTCCCCGGTGGTGTCCAGTACCACGTGCGCGATTTCGCCGTGACGCTGCGCGGGATGGGCCACCACGTGGAGGTGCTCACGCCCGCGCAGCACGAGGAGTCGGTCACCGACCCCTTCGTCACCTTCGCCGGCCGCACCGTCCCGGTCCCGTACAACGGCTCGATGGCGAGCCTCCAGTTCGGCCCCGTGTCGGCCGCGCGGGTGCGCCGCTGGCTCCGGGAGGGCCGGTTCGACGTCGTCCACGTGCACGAGCCGGCGACCCCGTCGGTGTCCCTGCTGGTCTGCATGATCGCGACCGGGCCGATCGTGGCGACCTTCCACGCGGCGACGACCCGCTCCAAGTGGCTGGCCGCCGTCGGCCCCATGACGCGGCCCTGGCTGGAGAAGATCAGCGGCCGGATCGCCGTCTCCGACTTCGCCCGGCGCGTGCAGGTCGAGCACCTGGGGGGCGACGCCGTCATCATCCCCAACGGCGTGCACGTGCCGTTCTTCGCCGACGGGCCGCCGCTGCCCGGCTACGGCCGGGGGACGGGCGCCCCGCCCACCATCGGCTTCGTCGGGCGGTTCGACGAGCCCCGCAAGGGGCTGCCGGTGCTGCTGGCGGCGCTGCGCACCGTCGTCCGGACCCACCCGGCGGTGCGGCTGCTCATCGCCGGACGCGGTGACGCCGACCAGCTGTGGTCCATGGTGGGCACCGAGCTGCGGCCGCACGTGACCCTGCTCGGGGAGGTCTCGGAGGCGGACAAGGCGGCGCTGCTGCGGAGCGTGGACGTCTACTGCGCACCCAACCTGCTCGGTGAGTCGTTCGGCGTGATCCTCATCGAGGCGATGGCCGCCGGGGCGCCCGTCGTCGCCAGCGACCTGGACGCGTTCGTCCGGGTGCTGGACGACGGGGCCGCGGGAGTCGTGGTGCGACGCGACGACCCGGCCGCGCTCGGCCGGGCGCTCGCGGACCTGCTCGCCGACCCCGCCCGGCGCGCCGAGCTCGCCGCGCGCGGCTCCCAGGTGGCCGCGCGCTACGACTGGCAGGTGCTCGCCCGCCGCGTCCTGGCGGTGTACGAGACCGTCCTGCCGCCCGGCGGCGGCGTGGTGACCGCGGCGCCCGAGGACGAGTTCCCCGGCGTGCCGCCGACAGGCACCGCGGCCGGACCTCCCCGCATACGGCGGCCGCGCCGCTAGCCTCGGGGACCGTGACGTCCCTGGCCTGGTTGCTGCTCGCCGCCGGAGTGCTCCTGCTCCTGGTGGTCTGGACCGGCTGGACGCTCACCCGGCTGCGGCGGCTGGACGCCCGGGTCGACCGGGCCTGGGCGACGCTGGACGCCCAGCTGCAGCGCCGCGCCGGGCTCGCCGAGGAGCTGGCCCGCCACCACCCAGCGGCCCTCGCCGCCGAGGTCCGGCTCGGCCTGGTGTCGCACGCAGCGGAGGCGCGCGCGGCCCGCGACGCGGGGGACCGCGAGCTGGCGGAGAACGCGCTCGGGCACCAGCTGCGCGAGCTGCCGCCCGGCCTGCCGGGCGTCCCCGCGGCGCTGCGCGCGGACCTGGCGGGCACCCAGACGCGGGTCGCCCTGGCCCGCCGGTTCTACAACGACGCCGTGCGCGACACCCGCGAGCTGCGCGGCCGGCGCTTCCCCCGTTGGGCGGGCCTGCACCGCACGCGCCCGCTGCCGCGCTACTTCGACATCGACGACCGCCTGGGCGACGTGACCAAGGACGCCGACGTGGCCGGCCGCCTCGCCGGCTGACGCCCGTAGGGTGGGGGACCCCCGTTCTCGACCCCAAGGCGGAAACCTGTGACGACGCAGCCCGACCCGTCCGTCGCCCGGACCGGTACCGACCGCGTGAAGCGCGGCATGGCCGAGCAGCTCAAGGGCGGCGTCATCATGGACGTCGTCACGCCGGAGCAGGCCCGGATCGCCGAGGACGCCGGCGCCGTGGCGGTGATGGCGCTGGAGCGGGTGCCGGCCGACATCCGCGCCCAGGGCGGCATCGCGCGGATGAGCGACCCGGACATGGTCCAGGGGATCGTCGACGCCGTCTCCATCCCCGTGATGGCCAAGGCCCGCATCGGCCACTTCGTCGAGGCGCAGGTGCTGCAGTCCCTCGGTGTGGACTACATCGACGAGTCCGAGGTGCTCACCCCCGCGGACGAGGCGCACCACATCGACAAGCACGCGTTCACCGTGCCGTTCGTCTGCGGCGCCACCGACCTCGGCGAGGCGCTGCGGCGCATCTCCGAGGGCGCGGCGATGATCCGGTCCAAGGGCGAGGCCGGCACCGGCAACGTCGTGGAGGCCACCCGGCACATGCGGTCGATCCGGGCCGGCATCAAGGCGCTGGGCACCCTCGACGAGAGCGAGCTCTTCGTGGCCGCCAAGGAGCTGCGGGCGCCGTACGACCTGGTGGCCGAGGTGGCCCGGCTCGGCAAGCTGCCGGTGGTGCTGTTCACCGCCGGTGGCATCGCCACCCCGGCCGACGCGGCGATGATGATGCAGCTGGGCGCCGAGGGCGTGTTCGTCGGCTCGGGCATCTTCAAGTCCGGCGACCCGGCGCAGCGGGCGGCGGCCATCGTGCAGGCGACGACGTTCTCCGACGACCCCGACGTGATCGCCAAGGTCTCGCGCGGGCTGGGCGAGCCGATGGTCGGGATCGACGTCTCGACGCTGCCGGCGGCCGAGCGCTACGCCACCCGCGGGTGGTGACCGCCCCCGTCATCGGGGTGCTGGCGCTGCAGGGCGACGTCCGCGAGCACCTCGCGGTGCTGCGGGCCGAGGGGGCCGAGCCGCGGCCGGTGCGCCGGCCGGAGGAGCTGGCCGGCGTCGACGGGATCGTCGTCCCCGGCGGGGAGTCGACGACGATGGGGACCCTGGCCGGGCGGTTCGGTCTGCTCGAGCCGCTGCGCGCGGCGGTGCGCGCGGGGCTGCCCGCCTACGGGACCTGCGCGGGCATGATCCTGCTCGCCGACCGGCTGGTCGGCGCCCCGCCGGGGCAGCCGACCGTCGGCGGGCTGGACGTGACCGTCCGGCGGAACGCCTTCGGCCGGCAGGCCGACTCCTTCGAGACCCGGGTCGAGCTGGACGGGCTCGGCGGGGGCCCGCTGCACGCCGTCTTCATCCGCGCGCCGTGGGTGGAGGAGGCCGGCCCGGGGGTGCAGGTCCTCGGGCGGGTCGTGGGCGGTGCGGCCGACGGTAGGATCGTCGCGGTCCGCCAGGGCGACGTGGTGGCCACCAGCTTCCACCCCGAGCTGACCGGGGACCGCCGGGTGCACGCGCTGTTCGTCGACATCGTGCGCGCTCACCTGGCCGACGCAGAGAGGGGAGAGCCGTGAGCGGCCACTCCAAGTGGGCGACGACCAAGCACAAGAAGGCCGGGATCGACGCCAAGCGCGGCAAGCTCTTCGCCAAGCTGATCAAGAACATCGAGGTCGCCGCCCGCACGGGCGGCGGTGACCCCGCCGGCAACCCGACGCTCTTCGACGCCATCCAGAAGGCGAAGAAGAGCTCGGTGCCCAACGACAACATCGACCGCGCGGTCAAGCGCGGATCGGGCGCCGAGGCCGGTGGCGTCGACTACCAGGGCATCACCTACGAGGGCTACGCGGCCGGCGGTGTCGCGGTGCTCATCGAGTGCCTCACCGACAACAAGAACCGCTCGGCCATGGAGGTCCGCACCGCCATGACCCGCAACGGCGGGTCGATGGCCGACCCCGGCTCCGTCTCCTACCTCTTCTCCCGCAAGGGCGTGGTCGTGGTGCCGAAGTCCGGCGACGTCGACGAGGACAGCGTGCTGATGGCGGTGCTGGACGCCGGCGCCGAGGAGGTGCGCGACCTGGGCGACACGCTCGAGGTCATCTGCGAGCCCGGTGACCTGGTGGCCGTGCGCACCGCGCTGCAGGAGGCCGGTATCGAGTACGACTCGGCCGACGCCGGCTTCCTGCCCAGCGTCCAGGTGGAGCTCGACGAGGACGGGGCGACCAAGGTCTTCAAGCTCATCGACGCCCTCGAGGACCTCGACGACGTGCAGAACGTCTACGCCAACTACGAGGTGCCCGACGACGTCATGGAGAAGGTCACCGCCGACGCCTAGAAGGACCCCGGTGCCGATTCGTCAGATCACCTGGCGTGTTGACGGGGTCCGGTCGGGGGCTGCGGTTAGCCTCGGTCGAACACCAGTTCGGCTGACGGGAGCGTGACGATGCGGGTGCTCGGTATCGACCCGGGCCTCACCCGGTGCGGGTGGGGCGTGGTCGACGGGCGCCCGGGGGCGCGGCCGACGGTGGTCGGCGTCGGCGTGGTCCGCACCATGGCCGAGCTCGACCTCGAGCTGCGGCTGCTCGAGCTGCACACCGCCGTCACGGCGCTGTTGCGCGAGCACCGTCCCGACGTCGTGGCGATCGAGCGGGTGTTCACCCAGAACAACAAGGGCACGGCGACGGGCACGGCGCAGGCGGCGGGCGTCGCCGCGCTGGCCGCCGCCCAGGCCGACCGCCCGGTCGCCTGGCACACGCCCAGCGAGGTGAAGGCGGCGATCTCGGGCAACGGCCGCGCGGACAAGGAGCAGGTCACCCTCATGGTCACCCGGGTCCTGGGGCTCGCCACCGCCCCCAAGCCGGCCGACGCCGCCGACGCCCTGGCGCTGGCGGTCTGCCACGCGTGGCGCGGCCCGGCGCAGCAGCGGCTGCGGACCGCCGCGATCGCCGGCGGGATCGGCGCGCCGGTGCGGTCCACCGGCACGCTGCCCCGGTGGACGGGGGTGGCGGCCCGATGATCGCCAGCGTGCACGGCCGGGTGGCCGCGGTGGGGCCCGACGGCGCCGTCGTCGAGGTCGGCGGGATCGGCCTGGCGGTGCAGTGCACCCCGGGGACGATCGCCCGGCTGCAGGTGGGGGAGGCCGCCCGGCTGGCCACCAGCCTGGTCGTGCGCGAGGACTCGCTCACCCTCTACGGCTTCGCCGACGACGACGAGCGCCAGCTGTTCGAGCTGCTGCAGACGGCGAACGGCGTCGGGCCGCGGCTGGCCCAGGCGGTGCTGGCCATCCACCCGCCGCGGGAGGTCCGCCGCGCCGTCTCGATGGCCGACGTCAAGGCGCTCATGCAGGTCCCCGGCATCGGCAAGAAGGGGGCCGAGCGGCTCATCCTCGAGCTGCGCGACCGCCTCGGCTCGACCAGCACCGACACCTCGCTGGACGCGCCGGCGCCCGCCGGGCTGCCGGCGGTCACGCCGGTGGCCCCGTGGCGGGACCAGCTCACCTCGGCCCTCGTCGGGCTGGGGTGGAGCGGCAAGGAGGCCGAGGGGGCGGTCGCCCAGCTGGCCCCGGTGGCCGACGAGCAGCTCGCGGCGACGGGGAGCGTGGAGGTCGCGGTGCTGCTGCGGCGGGCGCTCCAGCTGTTGGGTAGGTCGTGACCGCGCCGTTCGACCGGTCGCTGACCGGTGAGCTGGCCGCCGAGGCGGCGCCGGAGTGGTCGGTGTCGCCGCAGGCGGGGGACGAGGAGCGGGTCGTCGAGTCGGCGCTGCGCCCGCACTCGCTCGACGACTTCATCGGCCAGCCCAAGGTCGCCCGCCAGCTGGCCCTGGTGCTCGAGGGGGCGCGCCGCCGTGGCCGCACGCCCGACCACGTCCTGCTCTCCGGCCCGCCCGGGCTGGGGAAGACCAGCCTGGCGCTGATCATCGGCTCCGAGCTGGGCACCTCGGTGAAGATCACCAGCGGGCCGGCGATCGAGCGGTCCGGCGACCTCGCCGCGATGCTCTCGAACCTGGCCCCCGGCGACGTCCTCTTCATCGACGAGATCCACCGCATCGCCCGCCCCGCCGAGGAACTGCTCTACATGGCGATGGAGGACTTCCGGGTCGACGTCGTCGTCGGCAAGGGCCCCGGGGCGACGGCGATCCCGCTGGAGATCAACCCGTTCACGCTGGTCGGCGCCACCACCCGCGCCGGGCTGCTCACCGGCCCGCTGCGGGACCGGTTCGGCTTCGTCGGCCAGATGGAGTTCTACGAGCCGGCCGACCTGCAGCGGGTGCTGGCCCGCAGCGCGGCGCTGCTCGGGGTGGAGCTGACCGACGAGGGATCGGCGGAGATCGCGGGGCGCTCCCGCGGGACCCCGCGCATCGCCAACCGGCTGCTGCGCCGGGTGCGCGACTACGCCGAGGTGGAGGCCGACGGCCGGGTGACCCGCGAGGTCGCCGAGGCCGCGCTGGCCCTGTACGACGTCGACCACCTGGGCCTGGACCGGCTGGACCGGGAGGTGCTGGACGCGCTGGTCGGCAAGTTCGGTGGCGGGCCGGTCGGCGTCGCCACCCTGGCGGTGGCCGTCGGCGAGGAGCCGCACACGGTCGAGGAGGTGTGCGAGCCGTTCCTGGTGCGCGCCGGGCTGCTGGCCCGCACGCCGCGCGGGCGGGTCGCGACCGAGGCCGCCTGGGCGCACCTCGGCCGGCCGCTGCCGGCCGGCGGCGGCGCGCTCGGCCGGGTCACAGCAGACCCACAGGCACCGGGGTCGTCGTCAGAGACCCTGTTCGACGCCTAGACTCCCGGACGCTGGCGCGCAACTCGCAGGCCGGGCCGTGCGCGTCCCGCCTGGTCGCCGTGCGTACGGCAACCGATGCACCCGAGCGGTCCCGTCCCGGGCCGCACCCACCGCGAGCAACCAGTCGCGGAAGAGAGGCACACCTGTCGTGGAGTACTTCCCGCTGATCATGCTGGCCCTGCTGGCCGTCGTGCTGTTCGTGCTGCCCGCGCGACAGCGCAAGAAGATGCAGGAGCAGCACGCGGCTCTGCTGGCCTCCCTGACCGTCGGCACCCCGGTCATGACGACCAGCGGCATGCACGGCACGGTGGCCGGGGTCGGTGAGACCACCATCGACCTCGAGATCGCGCCGGGTGTCGTGGCGACCTTCGCCCGCCAGGCGATCCTCGAGGTCCGCCGCCCGGCCGGGACCGCGCCGTCCGACGAGGACCCCGCGCGCCCGGCCGACGGCACCGTCTGACCCGGGGGACCTCCGTGGCCAACCGCACCCTCCCCGCGGGGCGCTACTTCGGCGCGTTCGTGCTGATCGTCGCCCTGCTCTACGGGCTGGTCTTCTTCACCGGGGACACCCGGACGCCGCAGCTCGGCCTCGACCTGCGCGGCGGCACGACGGTGACCCTGACCGCCCGCACCCCCGACGGCCAGGCGCCGGCCCAGGAGGACCTGGAGCTGGCCCGGCGGATCATCGAGCAGCGGGTGAACGGCCTCGGCGTCGCCGAGGCCTCGGTGGTCACCGAGGGCGACTCCAACATCATCATCTCGGTGCCCGGGGACGACGGCGAACAGGCCCGGGAGCTCGGTGCCACGGCGCAGCTGCGCTTCCGGCCCGTGTTGGAGGTGGCCCCCGCCGGCCCCGCCGAGGAGGAGCCCGGCACCGACGCCGAGGCGACCGAGGGGGAGACGGCCGACGGGAGCGCCGCGGAGGACACCGGCGACGCGGCGGAGGACCCGGCGACCGGCGACGGCGCCGTCGCCGACCCCACGCTGCCCGACCCGGACGCCCCCGCCGTCACGCAGGAGGAGGCCGCCGCCGAGTTCGCGACGCTGACCTGCGACGCGGAGGAGCTGCTGGGCGAGGTGACCCGGCCCGAGGACTTCGTGGCCGCGTGCAGCGAGGACGGCACCGTCAAGTACCTGCTCGGCCCCACGATCATCGAGGGCACCGAGATCGACGACGCCAACGCCGCCACCGACCCGACCGACGGCAGCTGGATCGTCCTGCTGGACTTCCGGTCCGGCGGGCGGGAGACGTGGGCCAACTACACCGCGGCCAACGTGGGGTCGAACGTGGCCTTCACCCTGGACGGCCGGGTCGTCTCCGCGCCCACCATCCAGGGCGCCATCAACGGCCAGACCACCATCCAGGGCAGCTTCGACCAGGAGTCGGCCACCGAGCTGGCCAACCAGCTCCGGTACGGCGCCCTGCCGCTGACCTTCACCCAGGCCACCGCCCAGTCGATCTCCACCGAGCTCGGCGAGGAGCAGCTGGAGGCAGGCCTCATCGCGGGCGCCCTCGGCATCGCGCTGGTCTTCGTGTACGCGCTGGTCTACTACCGGCTGCTCGGCCTCGTCATGATCGCCAGCCTGATCCTCTCGGCGGTGGTCGTCTACGCCTGCCTGATCCTGCTGGGGCGGGAGATCGGCTTCACCCTCAGCCTCGCCGGCATCGCCGGGTTCATCGTCTCGATCGGCATCACCGCCGACTCCTTCGTCGTGTACTTCGAGCGGCTCAAGGACGAGATCCGCGAGGGCCGGTCGCTGCGGTCGGCGGTTCCCCGGGCCTGGGTCCGGGCGCGGCGCACCATCCTGTCCGCGGACGCGGTCAGCTTCCTGGCCGCGGCGATCCTGTACCTGCTCGCCATCGGCGACGTGAAGGGCTTCGCCTTCACCCTCGGCATGTCGACGGTGCTCGACCTCGTCGTCGTCTTCCTCTTCACCCACCCGCTCATGGCCGTGCTCTCCCGGTTCAAGAACTTCGGCAAGAACCGGTTCTCGGGCCTCGGCCGGGTGGAGCACACCCGTCGCACGGGCCCCGCCGCACCGGCGCGGGAACTCGTCGGTGCCACCGCCGCGGTCGGCGGCCGGCAGGACAGGAGCACCTCATGACCCGCCCGACGGACCCGGCCGAGCCGACCTCCGAGCAGCCGCCGGTGAGCACCGGCGAGGAGGCGCTCGCCGACGCCGGGCTCCCCCAGGACCCGGGCAGCGACGACGACGCCGCCACCCCGGCCGCGCCCGGCGGACGCGGCGGACGCGGCGGACTGGCCCACCGGCTCTACAACGGCGAGGCCGGCCTGGACGTCGTCGGTCGCAGCCGCCTGATCTACCGGATCACCGCGGTCGTGGTGCTGCTGTGCCTGCTCTCGATGGTCTTCCGCGGGTTCAACTTCGGCATCGACTTCGAGGGCGGTAACAGCTTCCGGCTGCCCGGCACCGAGCAGCAGCTGCAGGAGGCGCGCGCCGCCGCGGAGGACGCCGGCGCCGATGTCGCCTCCGCCCAGGTCGTCGGCGGCAACACGCTGCTCATCCGCACCTCGCAGCTGGACAACGAGACCGAGCGCGCCGTGGTGGAGGAGATGGCCGAGGCCGTCGGCATCGCCCCGCAGCAGGTCAGCCCGGAGTCGGTCAGCGCGGAGTGGGGCCAGGACATCACCGACCAGGCGCTCGTGGCGCTGGCGGTCTTCCTCGTCGCCGTCGTGCTCTTCCTCGCCGTGCGCTTCCAGCCGAAGATGGCCGTCGGCGCCATGGCCGCGCTCGTGCACGACATCGTCGTCACCGCCGGGGTGTACGCCCTGGTCGGCTTCGAGGTCACGCCGTCGACGGTCATCGGCTTCCTCACGATCCTCGGCTTCTCCCTGTACGACACCGTCGTCGTGTTCGACAAGGTCGACGAGAACACCCGCGACCTGGAGCGCAGCGCCCGCATGACCTGGGGCGAGGCGGCCAACCTCGCCGTCAACCAGACGTTGATGCGGTCGATCAACACCTCGGTCATCGCGCTGCTCCCGGTCGCCGGCCTGCTCTTCGTGGGTGCCGGCCTGCTCGGCGTGGGCACCCTCAAGGACCTGGCCCTCGTGCTCTTCGTGGGCCTGGCCGCCGGTACCTACTCGTCGATCGTGCTCGCCACGCCGATCGTCGCCGACCTCAAGGAGCGCGAGCCGGCCCAGCAGGCGCTGCGCCGGCGGGTGCTGGCCAGGCGCTCCTCGGCCGCGCGGGCCGACGGCGCCGCCGTCCCGGCCGGTCCCGTGGCCAGTGCCCGCCGGCGCCGGAGCACCGGCGCGGCCGCGGCCTCCGAGCTGCCCGGTGCCGTCACCGCCGACGTCGTCGTCGAGTCGCCGCCGTCGGTGCGGCCGGACGCGCCACGGGGCGCCAGCGCCGCCCCGCGGCCGGGTGCCCGCCCGCAGCGCCCCGGGTCCAGCCGGCCGTCGGGCAAGCGGCGCCGGTGAGCGCGGCGCCGGTCGAGCAGCCGCTCGACGAGCTCATCGCCTCCCTCACCGTCGACGTCCCCGACCACCCGGAACCGGGCATCGTCTTCCGCGACCTGACCCCGGTCTTCGCCGACGGGCCCGCCTTCCGGCGCATGGTCGACGGGCTGGCGGCGCCGCACGGGTCCGGTCCGCGGCCGTTCGACGTCGTCGCCGGGGTGGAGGCGCGCGGGTTCCTGCTGGCCGCGGCGGTGGCGCTCGACGCCGGGGTGGGCATGGTGCCCATCCGCAAGGCGGGCAAGCTGCCGCGCGAGCGGGTGTCAGCCGACTACACCCTGGAGTACGGGACGGCGACGCTGGAGCTGCACGCGGACTCGGTGCGCCCCGGTCAGCGGGTGCTGCTCGTCGACGACGTGCTCGCCACCGGCGGCACGCTCGGCGCCGCCGTGGCGCTGGTCGAGCAGCTCGGCGGCGTGGTGGCGGCGATCTCGGTGGTCGTCGAGCTGGCGGCCCTCGGAGGGCGGGCCCTCCTGGCACCGCACCCGGTGCACGCACTCTGGACCACCTGACCGAGGGAGAACCCGCTCGCCGCCCGGGCGGCGGCGGGCGTGGTCCGGCTAGCATGGTGGGGGTCCCCCCTCTGCCAGCCGCAGGAGTCGCCCGTGGCCTCCGAAGTAGCCGCCGACGCGGCTGTGGCGCGGCCCGGTGGGGCCGTCGCCGATGCGGTGGGTGAGGCGCCGGTCCGCAGCCCGCTGCCCGAGCGGCCCGCGGTCCGCCGTCCCGACGACGTCGGCGCCGACCCGCCCGACGCCGACCTCGGCACCCCCCGCCGGCGGGTGCGCGACCGCCTCGCCCGGCGGATCGTCGCCGGGCAGCGCAGCGGCCTGGTGCGCCCCGTGCTCGAGCCACTGGCGTCGCTGCACCGGCAGAGCCACCCCAAGGCCGACCTGGCGCTGCTGCAACGCGCCTACGACGTCGCCGAGACCGCGCACAGCAGCCAGAAGCGCAAGAGCGGCGACCCCTACATCACCCACCCGCTCGCCGTCGCCACCATCCTGGCCGGCCTCGGGATGGACACGACCACCCTGATCGCGGCGCTGCTGCACGACACGGTCGAGGACACCGGCGTCACCCTGGAGACGATCACCACCGACTTCGGCTCGGAGGTCGCCCACCTGGTCGACGGGGTCACCAAGATCGACAAGGTGAAGCTGGGTGACGCCGCCCAGGCCGAGACGATCCGCAAGATGATCGTGGCGATGTCCCGCGACCCGCGGGTGCTGGTCATCAAGCTGGCCGACCGGCTGCACAACATGCGCACGCTGCGCTTCCTCCCGCCCGAGAAGCAGGAGAAGAAGGCGCGCGAGACGCTCGAGATCCTCGCCCCGCTGGCCCACCGGCTGGGCATGAACACGATCAAGTGGGAGCTGGAGGACCTCGCGTTCGCCACGCTCTACCCCAAGCGCTACGACGAGATCGTGCGGCTGGTGGCGGAGCGGGCCCCCTCCCGCGACACCTACCTGGCCGAGGTCGCCGCGTCGGTGACCGAGCAGCTGAAGGCGGCCAAGATCGACGCGGTCGTCACCGGGCGGCCGAAGCACTACTACTCGATCTACCAGAAGATGATCGTCCGCGGCCGGGACTTCACCGACATCTGGGACCTCGTCGGCATCCGCATCCTGGTCGACTCGGTGCGCGACTGCTACGCCGCGCTCGGCATCATGCACGCCCACTGGCAGCCGGTGCCGGGCCGCTTCAAGGACTTCGTGGCGATGCCGAAGTTCAACATGTACCAGTCGCTGCACACGACCGTCATCGGGCCGCAGGGCAAGCCGGTCGAGCTGCAGATCCGCACCCACGACATGCACCGCACCGCCGAGTACGGCATCGCGGCGCACTGGAAGTACAAGGAGAAGGCCCGCGCCGGGGGCAAGCCGGCCGCGGGGGAGAGCGGTGCGCCGCCCAAGGCCGGCTCGCCCGACGACATGCTGTGGCTGCGCCAGCTGCTGGACTGGCAGCGGGAGGCCCAGGAGCCGGGGGAGTTCCTCGAGACCCTGCGCTACGACCTGGGGCCGCAGGAGGTCTTCGTCTTCACGCCCAAGGGCGACGTGGTGAGCCTGCCCGGGGACTCCACGCCCGTCGACTTCGCCTTCGCGGTGCACACCGAGGTCGGCTACCGCACCATCGGCGCCCGCGTGAACGGCTCGCTCGTGTCGCTCGACAGCAAGCTCAGCAACGGCGACGTCGTCGAGATCTTCACCTCGAAGTCGCCCACGGCCGGCCCCTCGAAGGACTGGCTGACCTTCGTCGGCTCCTCCCGCGCCCGCACCAAGATCCGCCAGTGGTTCACCAAGGAGCGCCGCGAGGACGCCGTCGACGCCGGCAAGGAGTCGCTGACCCGCGCGATGCGCAAGGCCGGGCTACCGCTGCAGCGGCTGCTCGGCGGCGAGGCGCTGTCGACGCTGGCCAAGGACCTGCGGTTCGCCGACGTCACCGCCCTCTACGCCGCGGTGGGGGAGAACCAGCTCTCCGCGGCCTCCGTGGTCGAGAAGCTCATGGCCGCGCTCGGCGGCAGCGAGGGCGCGACCGAGGACATCGCCGAGACCGCGATCCCCACCCGCCGGCCGGTGGCGCGCCGCTCGGCCGGTGGCGACCCGGGCATCGTCGTGCACGGCATGACCGACGTCTGGGCCAAGCTCGCCAAGTGCTGCACCCCGGTCCCCGGCGACGACGTCCTTGGGTTCGTGACCCGCGGCGGCGGCGTGAGCGTGCACCGGACCGACTGCACCAACGCCGGGGACCTGCGCAGCAAGCCTGAACGTCTGGTCGAGGTCGAGTGGGCGTCGTCGCCGGGGTCGGTGTTCCTCGTGGCCATCCAGGTGGAGGCCCTCGACCGGCACCGGCTGCTCTCCGACGTGACCAAGGCGCTGGCCGACGAGCGGGTCAACATCCTCTCGGCGTCGGTGCAGACCAGCCGCGACCGCGTGGCCATCAGCCGGTTCACCTTCGAGCTGGCGGACCCGGCGCACCTGGGCGCGGTGCTGCAGACGGTGCGCAACGTGGACGGCGTCTTCGACGTCGAGCGCGTCACCGCGTAGCCGCAGCCCGCACGGCGACCGCCGGACCGGGCCGCCCCCCGATGATCAGGTCACCTGATCGTCCGGGGTCCTGGCTCACTGTCGACGCTGAGCCAGGACCCCACCAGGTGAGCCAGGACGTGCCGGCGCCCGACGGCGGCGTCGCGCCTCAGCCGACGACGGCCATGTCCTCGATCGTCACCGGGATGTTCGGCGCGCCGTCGCCGGGGCCGTCCGCGCCCTGGACCCCACCGGCGGCCACCTCGTCGAGCACGGCCAGCCCCGCCTCGTCGATCGAGCCGACCACGGTGTACTCCGGCGGCAGCTCGGTGTCGACGAAGGTCAGGAAGAACTGACCGCCCGTGCTGTTGGGCGCGGCGGTCTTCGCCATGGCGACGGTGCCCCGCGGGTACGTGGTGTCCGGGGTGACCTCCTCGGCGTACTTGTAGCTCGGGCCGCCGGCGCCGGTGCCGGTCGGGTCGCCGCACTGCAGCACCCCGAACGTCTCGGCGTTCACCAGCCGGTGGCAGGAGGTGTCGTCGTAGAAGCCCTGCTCGGTCAGGTACACGAAGCTCGCCGCCGCGCACGGGGCCTGCGCCCGGTCCAGCGTGAGGGTGAGATCCCCCTGGTTCGTGCTCATCAGGAGGGTGGCGGTGCCCTGCGTGGGGGTGGCCTCCGGGTTCGGCGGCGTCCCGACGTCGGTCAGGTTGGTGTTCCCCGACTCGTCGGGCAGGTACTCGCAGGTGACGGTGCCGTCGGCGTTGGTGGTGCGCGCCGCTGACGAGGTGGCCGCCGGGGTCGTCGGGTCGGCCGCCAGGTCGTCGGTCTCGTCGTCCCCGCCGAACACGTTGGTGATGAGCAGCGCGGCGCCCACGATCGCGACGACGGCGATCGCGGTGAGCAGCAGCCCCAGGTTGCGGCGGCGCTTCTTCGCCTGCTCGGTGCGGCGCTCCAGCTGGCGCTGCAGGTGGCGCTGCGCGGCTTCCCGGCGCTGCTTGTTCGTGGGCACGGGGGCGGACTCCTCGGCGGACGGGGCGCGGTGCACGGCCGGGTGCGGCGGGCGGCGGCGCTGGTCGGGGTGCGAGTCTAGGTGCCGGGGCTGGGCGATCCCTGGCAGCGCCGGGTGCGGCGGGGAGCCCCGCGTAACCTGCACGGGTGCTCATCCGCTCGTTCCCCGCCGGCGCGTTCGGCACCAACTGCTACGCCGTCGCCTCCGGGCCGGGCCAGGAGTGCGTCGTCGTCGACCCGGGCATGGACGCCGTCGAGCCCCTGGCCCGCATGCTCGCCGACGACGGTCTCAAGCCGGTCGCGGTCGTGCTGACCCACGGGCACCTGGACCACACCTTCTCGGTGCTGCCGGTGTGCGACGGCTACGACATCCCCGCCTACCTGCACCCCGACGACTTCGGGATGCTCTCCGACCCGGTGCGCTGGCACGGGCCGCAGCTGGCGCCGCTGATCACGGGGGTCCGGCTCCCGGACCCGTCGGAGGTGCGCACGTTGGACGACGGCGCGGTGCTGTCGCTGGCCGGGGTGGATCTCACCGTCCGGCACGCGCCCGGGCACACCCAGGGCTCGGTGATGTTCTCCCTCGACCTCGGTGAAGCGCCCGGGCTGCTCGCCGGTGACGTGCTGTTCGCCGGCTCGGTGGGCCGCGTCGACCTGCCGGGCGGCTCGTGGGACGCGATGCTGCGCTCGCTGCGCGACGTCGTGCTGCCGCTGGACGACGAGACCGTGGTGCTGCCCGGCCACGGCCCGGCGACCACGATCGGTCGGGAGCGGGCGACCAACCCCTACCTGGCCGAGGCCGCGCAGGCGCCGAAGGGGCGCGGGCTGTGAGCGGGCTGACCGCCCCGAAGGGCACCTTCGACACGCTGCCGCCGGACTCGGCACGGTTCCTCGCCGTCCGGGACGCGCTGACCGCGCCGCTGCGCCGGGCCGGCTACGGGTACGTCGAGACGCCGGTGTTCGAGGAGACCGCCGTCTTCTCCCGCGGGGTCGGTGAGTCCACCGACGTCGTGACCAAGGAGATGTACACGTTCGAGGACCGGGGCGGCCGGTCGCTGACCCTGCGCCCCGAGCTGACCGCCGGGCTCATGCGGGCGTTCATCGAGCACCGGCTGCACGCCGCCGCACTGCCGGCGAAGCTGTGGACCGTCGGCTCGGCCTTCCGCTACGAGCGGCCGCAGGCCGGCCGCTACCGGCACTTCACCCAGGTGGACATGGAGGCGCTCGGCGTCGACGACCCCGCGCTGGACGCCGAGGTGGTGGCGCTGGGCGTGCAGGGGTTCCGCGACCTCGGGCTCACCGACTTCGAGCTGCTGCTGACCTCGCTGGGGGACGCCACCTGCCGGCCGCAGTACCGCGAGCTGCTGGTGGCCTACCTGGCGAAGCTCGACCTCGACGAGGAGACCCGGCGCCGGGCGGCGATCAACCCGCTGCGGGTGCTCGACGACAAGCGGCCCGAGGTGCAGGCCCAGCTCGACGAGGCCCCGCTGATGGTCGACCACCTGTCGGACACCACGAAGGCGCACTACGACGCCGTCCGCCAGCACCTCACCGACCTCGGCGTGACCTGGACCGAGGCGCCGCGGCTGGTGCGCGGGCTGGACTACTACACGAAGACGACGTTCGAGTTCGTGCACAACGGCCTCGGCGCGCAGTCGGCCATCGGCGGCGGGGGGCGCTACGACGGGCTCTCGGCCGCGCTCGGCGGCCCCGACGTATCCGGCATCGGCTACGCCGTCGGGGTGGACCGCACCCTGCTGGCCGTCCAGGCCGAGGGGCTCGACGTCGGCGCGGTCGCGGGCGTGCAGGCGTTCGTGGTCCCGCTGGGCGCCGAGGCGAAGCGGGTGGCCGTGCGGCTGGTCGGTCAGCTACGCGCCGCCGGGGTCGCGGCCGACACGGTCTACGGCGACCGCGGCCTCAAGGGCGCGATGAAGGCCGCCGACCGGTCGGGTGCCTCGCACGTCGTCGTCATCGGGGAGCGGGACCTCGCCGACGGCGTGGGCCAGCTCAAGGACATGCGCACAGGTGAGCAGGTCGCCGTCCCCGTGGGTGAGCTGTTCGACCGGGTGCGTGCGAGTGTGGAGGGGTGACTTCTTCGATGGAGCAGCGACCGCTCGGGAAGACCGGGGCCGACGTCAGCGTGATCGGGCTGGGCACGTGGCAGCTCGGCGGTGACTGGGGCGACGTCGACGAGGACACCGCCGCCGAGGTCCTCGACGCCGCGCTCGACGCCGGGGTGACCCTGCTCGACACCGCCGACGTCTACGGCGACGGCCGCTCGGAGGAGCGCATCCGCAAGGCGCTCGCGCCCCGGGCCGACCGGCCGTTCGTCGCCACCAAGGCCGGCCGCCGTGCCGACCCCTTCACCGCGGAGCAGTACACGCCCGAGAACCTGCGCGCGTGGATCGACCGGTCGCGCCGGAACCTGGGCGTGGACACCCTCGACCTGGTCCAGCTGCACTGCCCGCCGACCGCCGTCTACTCCGACCAGCGCGTCTACGACGCCCTCGACGGGTTCGTGGCGGACGGCTCGATCGCGGCCTACGGCGTCTCGGTCGAGACGGTGGCCGAGGGTCTCACCGCGCTGCAGCGCGAGGGGGTGGCCACCATCCAGGTCATCCTGAACATCTTCCGGCGCAAGCCGCTGGAGGAGCTGCTGCCCGCGGCTGCCGACGCCGGCGTGGGCATCCTGGCCCGCGTTCCGCTGGCCAGCGGCCTGCTCAGCGGCAAGTACGACGAGTCGACGACGTTCCCGGAGAACGACCACCGGAACTTCAACCGGCACGGCGAGGCCTTCGACGTGGGCGAGACCTTCGCCGGCGTGCCTTTCGACGTCGGTGTCGCGGCCGCCCGCGAGGTGGCCGAGATCGCCGGCGACGCCGTGCCCACCGCGGCGTTCGCGCTGCGCTGGGTGATCGACCAGCCCGGCGTCACCACCGTCATCCCGGGGGCGCGCAACGTCACCCAGGTGCGCGGCAACGTCGCCGCAGCCACCATGGCGCCGCTGTCGGACGCCCAGCTCGCCGACCTCGAGCGGGTGTACGACGAGCGCATCCGCGCCCACGTGCACGACCGCTGGTAAGCCACCCCCTCCTTCCGCTCCACCGAAAGGCCCGACGTGCTCCGCACCCACGACGCCGGAACGCTGCGTGCGTCCGACGCCGGCACCACCGTCACCCTCGCCGGCTGGGTCGCCCGCCGCCGCGACCACGGCGGCGTGGTCTTCCTCGACCTGCGCGACGCCTCCGGCTACGTGCAGGTCGTCGTCCGCGAGGAGGAGGCCCACCACCTGCGCAACGAGTACTGCGTGCTCGTCACCGGCGAGGTGCGCCGGCGGCCCGAGGGCAACGAGAACCCCGAGCTGCCCACCGGCGAGATCGAGGTGGCCACCTCCGAGCTGCGGGTGCTGTCGACGTCGGCGCCGCTGCCGTTCCCGATCGAGACCGACCAGGCCGCCAGCGACGACGTCCGCTACCGGTACCGCTACCTCGACCTGCGCCGTCAGGGTCCGGCGCGGGCTATCCGGCTGCGCTCGGAGATCAGCCGCATCGCCCGCGGCGTGATGGCGGAGCACGGTTTCGTCGAGGTGGAGACGCCGAACCTCACCCGTTCCACGCCCGAGGGCGCCCGGGACTTCCTCGTGCCGGTGCGGCTGCAGCAGGGCAAGTGGTACGCGCTGCCGCAGTCGCCGCAGCTGTTCAAGCAGCTGCTGATGATCGGTGGGCTGGAGCGCTACTACCAGATCGCCCGCTGCTTCCGGGACGAGGATTTCCGCGCCGACCGGCAGCCGGAGTTCACCCAGCTGGACTTCGAGATGAGCTTCGTCGAGCGCGACGACGTGCTCGCGATCGCCGAGGACGTCGTCCGCTCGCTGTGGCGGGAGCTGGCGTCGTACGAGATCCCCGAGATCCCGCGGATGACCTACCGCGAGGCGATGGACCGGTTCGGCTCGGACAAGCCGGACCTGCGGTTCGGCGTCGAGCTGACCGAGCTGACCTCCTACTTCGCCGACACGCCGTTCCGCGTCTTCCAGGCGCCGTACGTCGGCGCCGTCGTGATGCCCGGCGGTGGGTCGCAGCCCCGGCGGGCGTTCGACGCCTGGCAGGACTGGGCCAAGTCCCGCGGTGCCCGCGGGCTGGCCTACGTGACGATCGCCGAGGACGGCACGCTCGGCGGCCCGGTGGCCAAGAACATCTCCGACGCCGAGCGCGAGGGTCTCGTCGAGGCCGTCGGTGCCAAGCCGGGCGACTGCGTCTTCTTCGCCGCCGGGGCCCGGCGCTCCTCCCAGGAACTGCTCGGCGCCGCGCGCAACGAGATCGCCAAGCGCCTCGACCTGATCGAGCCCGGCACCTGGTCGTTCCTGTTCGTCGTCGACTTCCCGATGTTCGAGGAGACCGAGGACGGCGACTGGACGTTCATGCACCACCCCTTCACCTCGCCCACCCCCGAGTGGCGGGACCGGTTCGCCGAGGACAAGGGCGCGGCGCTGTCCGACGCCTACGACATGGTGATCAACGGCAACGAGGTCATGAGCGGGTCGGTGCGTATCCACGACGCCGAGCTGCAGGAGCGGGTGTTCGAGACCCTGGGGATGTCGCGCGAGGAGGCCCGCGAGCGGTTCGGGTTCTTCCTCGAGGCGTTCGCCTACGGCCCGCCGCCGCACGCCGGTGCCGCGCTGGGGTGGGACCGGCTGTCGGCGCTGCTGTCGGGGGTGGAGTCGATCCGCGAGGTCATCGCCTTCCCGAAGACCGGCGCCGGTTTCGACCCCCTGACCGGCGCGCCGACGCCGATCACCGAGGCGCAGCGCAAGGAGGCCGGCATCGACGCGAAGCCGGAGGAGCCGCCGCTGCCCGGTGAGCCCGGGGCGCCGGGGCCCTCCGACCCGACGAAGTAGGGCCCGGTGGTGGTTCCGGTCGTGGTGGACGAGGGGCGACCGGATGGGGCGCGCCGGCCGCTGGCCGGTTCGCCGCCGAGTCCCGGGCGCGGGTTCCCCGACCGGACCGCTGCCCCGGCCGTCTGGGTCGACGGTGGCGCCGGTCTGGCGATCACCACCTGGGGGAGCAGCAGCGTTCCGGGCGTGCCGGTCGACGTCGAGGTCGAGGGCGGCTGCCTCACCGTGTCCGTGGCGGTGCGCGAGGGCGGGGCCGGGGTGGTGAGCGCCGACCTCGCCGCCTACGTCACCGTCATCGAGACGCCGGCGGGACTCGACCCGCAGGGCTGGACGGTGCTCCGGATCCACGGCCGCGACCACGACCTGCCCCCGGTCGCGCCGCGCCACCGCCCCGTCTGACCCTCCGGCCCGCCGGCCCGGACCCGGTGGCCGGGCCCGACCCTGGGTAGGTTGCCCCGTATGCCGTTGCGTGCCCGCACCCTGCTCGGACCCGGCCCGTCGAACCCCTACCCGGAGGCGCAGGTCGCGCTGGCGCAGCCGCTGCTCGGCCACCTCGACCCGGAGTTCCTGCGGATCCTGGACGAGACATCCGACCGGCTGCGCCAGGTGTTCGGCACGGCGAACCGGCGCACGCTGCCGCTGTCGGCCACCGGGTCGGCGGGCATGGAGGCGGCGTTCGTCAACACCGTGGGGCCCGGAGACGTCGTCGTCGTCGCGGTGAACGGCCTGTTCGGGCAGCGGATGACCGACGTCGCCGCCCGCTGCGGCGCCGAGGTGATCGCGGTGGAGCACGAGTGGGGGCAGCCGGTCGACGCCGAGCGCGTGCTGGCCGCCCACCCGTCGCCGAAGCTCATCGCCGCCGTGCACGCCGAGACCTCCACGGGGGTGCGCTCCGACCTCCAGCCGCTGGCTGCCGGCAAGGGTGACGCGCTGCTGCTGGCCGACTGCGTCACCTCGCTCGGCGGCATCCCGGTGCAGCTCGACGAGTGGGGGGTGGACCTCGCCTACTCCGGGTCGCAGAAGTGCCTGGGCGTCGCGCCGGGGCTCGCGCCGTTCACGATCAACGACCGCGCGTGGGAGCGGCGGATCGAGAAGCCGCAGAGCTGGTACCTCGACCTGGGCATGCTCGGCGGGTACGCGGGCGAGGCGGCCGGGTCCGGTGGCCGCACGTACCACCACACCGCGCCGACCGGGATGGTCGTGTCGCTGCACGCGGGGCTCGGGCGCATCCTCGACGAGGGGCTGGACGCCGTCCACGCCCGGCACGCGGAGGCCGGGCGGCTGCTGCACGAGGGGCTGGCCGGGCTGGGCCTGGAGCTGTTCGCGGCGGAGGGGCACCGGCTGCCGGAGCTGACCACGGTGAAGGTTCCCGACGGCGTGGACTCGGCCGCCGTCCGCCGCGAGCTGCTGGAGCGCTTCGACCTGGAGATCGGCGGGGGAGTGGGCGCGTACGCCTCGACGGTCTGGCGGATCGGCCTGATGGGCCCGAACGCGGCCCCCGCGAAGGTGGCGCTCGTGCTGTCGGCGCTGAAGGCGGTCCTCGGGCGCTAGGGTCCTGGGGCGTTCCGCAACCAGGAGGTGCCCGTGGCCCAGGTCGTCCCCGCGAACCGGGCCAGGCGGCGGTTGCCCTGGTGGGCGCTGGTCCCGCTCGCGGCCGCCGTCTGGTGGGTCGGCGGCTACCTGTTCTGGTTGCTCGACGGCCTGCGGATGGTGCCGGTCGGGGCCCGGACCGCGCTCCCGCTGCTGCCCTCGATGATCGGTGCCCTCGTGCTGGGGGCCCTGGTCGGGGGCGTGGCCGCGGGGCTGCTCGCCCGGGCCGCGGAGCGCCGTGCGGCCGGGGTGCCGGCCACTGCGGCGGGGATGGCGCTGGCCGTCGGTCTCGCCCTGGTGAGCACGGCGTCGACGCTCCGGACGAACGCGCCGGACACGTTCGAGACGGACCCGGCGGTCGTCGGAGGCCTGAGCGTGGTCGTCGTGCTGGTCTCGGCGGCGGGCTGGGCGCTCGGCGCGCCGGCCGCCCTCGGTGCCGCCGGTGCCGCGCCGGGGCTGGCGGTGCTCGCCGGTGCCGCCTCCTGGTGGGTGGCGCAGGTCGTGCTCGCCCTCGTCGGTGTCGGCGGTGCGGGCGCCCTGGGGCGCCTCGGGTCGTGGCTGGGTGCCGCGCTGCTCGGAACGGCCCTGGTGGTGGTGGGTGCCCGGCCGGTCGCCCGGCTCGCCTGGTGGCCGGCCGTGGTGCTCCTCGCGTGGTTCGTCGCCCCGGCCCTGACCGCGGTGAGCTACCTCGAGCAGCTGCTGCGGCCCGGCGCCGGGTTGCCGGCCACGCTGCCCGACGCGCTCGACGCGGCCTGGCATGTGTTCGGCCTCGCGTCGCTGCCGGCGAACCGGGACCTGGTGCCGTGGCTGGCCGCCATCGCGGGAGCGGCGGCGGTGGCCGTCGTCCTCCCGCGGCTGCGACCGCCGGCGGGCTCGCGGGCCGATCAGCCGCAGGAGCTCTCCGCCCGGCCCGGCTGACGCCTCGGGCTCACCACTGGGCGCCACGGCTTCGCAGTGCGCCGGCTGCACGGTGGACGACGGTGTCCAGGCGGCCCAGGTGGCGGCCGGCGAACCGGAGGACCAGCCACCCGCCGGCTGCCATGAGCGAGTACCGGTCGATGTCGCGGCCGAACTGCTCGCGTTCGGCGTGCTGCCGGCCTTCGTACTCCAGCGCCACCCTTCAGCGCTCCCACATGAGGTCGGCGTGCGCCACCACGCGGCCCGCCCGGTCGAGGATGGGGACCTGCACGCGGGGGTGGGGGAGTCCGGCGCTGACCAGCGCATACCGGACAAGGCTCTCCGGGCGGGAGGCGGCGAACGGCGAGAGCAGCGGCGCCAGCTCCCGGGCGAGGACGATGCCCCGCGTGCCACCGGCCCGCTCGAGCCGGGAGGCAGCGCCGCGACGAGGTCGAGCCAGGTCTGGGCGCCGCTGGTCACCGGGATGCCGCGGTGCCGCACCACGTCGGCGGCTTCGAGTCGGCGTACGTGCGTGCGGATGCGCTCCCGTCTGGGTCGTGTCGACCCGGGCGGCACGCTGACAGACAGGGGCCACTCGTGCGGCACGGGTGCGCCGAGCAGGCCGGCAGCGGTCCGGTGGGAGAACGTCACGTCGGGTGGCAGCACCGGTAGGGCCGCCGCGCAGGCCGTTCGGAGCGACAGCGGTACGGCCCGGGAGACGTAGGCGCCGCGAGTCACCCGCACGCCGTCGTCCCGGAGCTGCGCGCGGGTCAGCCCGGCGGCCAGCGCCTGGCCCCGGGTGTAGGCCGGGGGGAGCTCGGTCCGGTCCACCGGCGGAGCGTCGGGCGTGGTGCGCCCGTCGCGATCGTCGCGGCGCCATCCGTGGACGGCGCCCAGCCTGTGGACGGCGCCAAGTGCGTAGTCCTGGTGGCCGCCGCCGGAGTGTCGGCGCGTGGTCGGCGGCAGCAACTGCGCACTCGGCGGTCGGGATACCGCCGGCCGGCCCGTCAGGCGGCGTTCAGGCGGGCCAGCTGGTCAGGGGAGAGGGCCAGGTCGGCGGCGGCCGCGGAATCCACGATCGTCGCCGCCCGGGACGCGCCCGGGATGGGGACGACGGCCTCGCTCTGCGCCAGGTGCCAGGCCAGCGTCACCTGGTAGACCGACACCCCGAGCTCCCGGGCCACCTCCGCGAACGCCGGTGCCGACGAGCCGAGGGAGCCCGCGGCGCTCACCCCGCCGAACGGGCTCCACGGGAGGAACGCCAGCCCGTGCGCCGCGCAGTGCTCGAGCTCGCCGTGCGAGGAGCGGTAGCCCGGCGAGAACTGGTTCTGCACGCTGACCAGCGCGTCGCCCACGATCGACCGGGCGACGTCGATCTGCCCCACGTCGGCGTTGGAGATGCCGACCATCCGCACCAGCCCGTCGTCGGCGAGCTGCCGCAGCGCCCCCATCGACTCCTCCCACGGGGTCGCGGGATCGGGCCGGTGGAACTGGTACAGCCCGATGGCGTCGACCCCGAGCCGGCGCAGCGATGCCTCGCACGCCCGCCGCAGGTAGGCCGGCGACCCGTCGAGCTCCCAGTCGGTGCCGCGGCGGGTGTGCCCGCCCTTGGTCGCCACCAGGACGTCGCCGCCGCCGATGGAGCGCAGCGCCTCGGCGACCAGCTCCTCGTTGTGCCCGAACTCGGCCTCGTCGCGGGCGTAGGCGTCGGCGGTGTCGATCAGGGTCACGCCGGCGTCCAGGGCGGCTCGCACGACGCCGACCGCCTCCTCGCGGGAGGGCCGGTCCTGCTTGGTGGACAGGGGCATCGCCCCCAGCCCGATCGCGCTGACCGTCGCGTCCCCGATGCGTCGCTGCTGCATGGGAAGCGTCGTGCCCCGCGGGTAGCGTCCTCACCCGTGAGTTCGCTGTTCGACCCCGCTCCCGAGGAGGACGGCGCGCCGGTCGTCGACCCGGGGGCGCCGCTGGCGGTGCGGATGCGCCCGCGCGCGCTCGACGAGGTGGTCGGGCAGAAGCACCTCCTGGGTGACCGCGCCCCGCTGCGCCGGCTGGTCGAGTCCGACGAGCCGATGTCGCTGGTGCTCTACGGCCCGCCCGGTACCGGCAAGACGACCCTGGCCCACGTGATCTCGCTGGCCACCAAGCGCCAGTTCGTGCAGCTGTCGGCCCTCGACTCGGGGGTGAAGGAGGTGCGGGCGGTCATCTCCAGCGCGAAGCGCGAGCTCACCTACGCCGGCCGGCGCACCGTGCTGTTCATCGACGAGGTGCACCGGTTCTCCAAGACCCAGCAGGACAGCCTGCTGTCCGCGGTCGAGGACCGGATCGTCAGCCTCATCGCCGCCACCACCGAGAACCCGTTCTTCTCCGTGGTCAGCCCGCTGCTGAGCCGCAGCCTCGTCCTGGCGCTGCAGCCGCTCACCGACGACGACGTCCGCGCGCTGCTGCGCCGCGCGCTCACCAGCGAGCGCGGGCTGAACGGGGAGGTCACGCTCGCCGACGAGGCGCAGGAGCACCTCGTCCGGATCGCCGGCGGCGACGGGCGCAAGGCACTCACCGCGCTGGAGTCCGGCGCCGGGGCGGCGCGGGCCGTCGGCGCGACGGAGATCGACCTCGCCACCCTGGAGACGGCGGTGGCGCAGGCGGCGGTGCGCTACGACCGGCAGGGCGACATGCACTACGACGTCGCCAGCGCGTTGATCAAGTCGATCCGCGGCAGCGACGTGGACGCCGCGCTGCACTACCTGGCCCGCATGGTGGAGGCCGGGGAGGATCCGCGCTTCATCGCCCGCAGGCTGGTGATCAGCGCCAGCGAGGACATCGGCATGGCCGACCCGACGGCCCTGCAGCTCGCGGTGGCGGCGATGCAGGCGGTGCAGTTCATCGGCATGCCCGAGGGGCACTTCCCGCTGGCCCAGGCCGTCGTGCACCTGGCGACCGCCCCGAAGTCCAACGCGGTCACAGTGGCCATGGGCGAGTCGGTGGCCGACGTCCGCGCGGGCCTGGCCGGCCCGGTGCCGCTGGGGCTGCGCGACGCGCACTACGCGGGGGCCAAGAAGCTCGGCCACGGGAAGACCTACCAGTACCCGCACGACCACCCCGACGGGATCGTGCCGCAGCAGTACCCGCCCGACGCGCTCGTGGGCAGGGACTACTACCGCCCGACCAACCGCGGCGTGGAGGCGCGGCTGGCGGAACGGCTGGGCAAGCTGCGGGCGATCCTCCGCCGAACCCGCTGACGCTCCGGCGGGGGACGGACGGCGGGGCGGGCCCGCGACTAGTGTGGCGTGGCCGGAACGTCGCTTCCCGGCGCCGATTCCCCTCAGAACAGGAGCACGCGTGTCCGTAGGAGAGATCGCCGGGCTGATCGCAGCCGGGGCCCTGGTGCTGCTGGTGGTCCTGGTGGCCGTCCCGCTGCTCAAGCTCGGCCGGACGCTCGACGAGACCACCCTGACCATCCGCCAGGTCCGCGAGCAGAGCGCGCCGATCCTCGGCCAGGCCAGCACCACGGTCGCGCACGTGAACAGCAACCTGGAGCGGGTCGACGACATCACCGGCAACGCCGCCAACGTCTCCAGCAACGTCGCCGCGCTCACCAGCGTCGTCGCCGCCACCCTGGGCAGCCCGCTGATCAAGGTCGCCGCGTTCAGCTACGGCGTGCGCAGCGCCGCGAAGAAGAAGCGGGAGGGCCAGGCCATCGCCGACGCCGCCCGTCGCGACAAGGAGGCGCGCCGCGCGCGCCGGGCCGCCCGGCGGGCCGCCTGATGCGCCGGCTGTTCTGGCTCGCCATGGGGATCACCATCGGGGCGCTCGTCGTCCGCAAGCTCTCCGCCGCGGCGGAGAAGATGACACCGGCGGGGATCGGGGCCTCCATCGCCGAGGGGCTGCGCGACCTCGCCGACGCGATCGGCGACTTCGGCGCCGACGTCCGCGAGGCGATGAGCGAGCGGGAGCTGGAGCTGCGTGCCGGCACCGGCCTGGACGCGCCCCTGCCCGACGCAGGTGACGCCGCGGCCCTGCGCCGCGGATCGCACGCCGCCGACCTCTGACCCCCCGGCCCGCCGCACCCGTGGCGGGCCCCGCAGAACTGAGTAGACGATGCAGACCGCCGAGATCCGCCGCCGCTTCCTGGAGCACTTCGCCCAGCGCGGGCACACCGTCGTGCCCAGCGCCTCGCTGGTGTCCCCCGACCCGTCGCTGCTGTTCACCGTCGCCGGCATGGTGCCGTTCATCCCGTACCTGACCGGCCGCGAACCCGCGCCGTTCCCGCGGGCCACCAGCGTGCAGAAGTGCGTGCGCACCCTCGACATCGAGGAGGTGGGCAAGACCACCCGCCACGGCACGTTCTTCCAGATGAACGGCAACTTCTCCTTCGGCGACTACTTCAAGGAGGGGGCGATCCAGCACGCCTGGGAGCTGATCACCGGGCGGCTGGAGGACGGCGGGCTGGGCTTCGACCCCGACCGGATCTGGGTGACCGTCTACCTCGACGACGACGAGGCTGCCGACGCCTGGCGCCGCATCGCCGGCCTCCCGGTCGAGCGGATCCAGCGGCTGGGGAAGAAGGACAACTACTGGCACACCGGGGCGGCCGGCCCCGGGGGCCCGTGCTCGGAGATCTACTTCGACCGCGGTCCGCAGTTCGGTCCCGACGGCGGCCCGCTGGTGGACACCGCCGGTGACCGGTTCCTGGAGATCTGGAACCTCGTCTTCATGCAGTACGAGCTCACCGACGTCCGCGGCAAGGAGGAGTTCACGGTCGTCGGCGAGCTGCCGAAGAAGAACATCGACACCGGGATGGGCCTGGAACGGGTCGCGTACCTGCTGCAGGGCGTCGACAACATGTACGAGATCGACGAGGTCGCCCCGGTGCTGCGCCGGGCCGCCGACCTCGCCGGGGTCACCTACGGCAAGGACGTCGACGCCGACGTCCGGCTGCGGGTGGTGGCCGACCACGTGCGCAGCGGGCTGATGCTGATCGGCGACGGCGTGACCCCGGGCAACGAGGGGCGCGGCTACATCCTGCGCCGGCTGCTGCGCCGCGCCGTGCGCTCCATGAAGCTGCTGGGCGTCGACGAGTCGACGCTGCCGGAGCTGCTCCCGGTGTCGAAGGACGCCATGCAGGCCAGCTACCCCGAGCTGGACACCGACTTCGCCCGCATCTCGTCGGTGGCCTACGCCGAGGAGGAGGCGTTCCGCCGCACCCTCACGTCGGGGACGGCGCTGTTCGACACCGCGGTCAAGCAGGCCAAGCAGGCCGGCGCCCCGACCCTCTCCGGCGAGCAGGCGTTCTCGCTGCACGACACCTACGGCTTCCCGATCGACGTCACCCTGGAGATGGCCGCCGAGCAGGGCGTGACCGTCGACGAGGAGGGCTTCCGGGCCCTGATGAAGGAGCAGCGCGACCGCGCCCGCGCCGACGCCCGGGCCAAGCGCACCGGCTCGGTCGACGTCCTGGCCTACCGCCGGCTGCTGGCCGAGCACGGGCCCACCGACTGGCGGGCCTACGAGACGCTGCGCACCGACTCGCGGGTGCTGGGCATCGTGGCCGAGGGCGACGACGAGGGCGAGCGGCCGGCCGGCCCCGGGGAGATCACCCGGGTGGTGCTGGACCGGACGCCGTTCTACGCGGAGTCCGGCGGCCAGGTGGCCGACGCCGGACTCCTCACCTGGGACGGCGGCCGGGCCGAGGTCATCGACGTCCAGCGCCCGGTGAAGGGTCTGGTCGCCCACCAGGTGCGGGTGCTCGAGGGCGAGCTCTCCCGTGGTGCGGAGCTCACCGCCGAGGTGGACCGGGAGTGGCGCCTGTCCGCCTGCCAGGCCCACTCGGGCACGCACGTGGTGCACGCGGCGCTGCGGCAGGTGCTCGGCCCGCAGGCCCTGCAGTCCGGCTCCTACAACCGGCCGGGCTACCTGCGGCTGGACTTCGCCTGGCAGGGCGCGCTGACCCAGCAGCAGCGCACCGACATCGAGGACGTCGCCAACGCCGCCGTCCGGGCCGACCACACGGTCACCGCCTCGTGGATGACGCTGCCGGAGGCGCAGGCGTTCGGCGCCCTGGCGCTGTTCGGCGAGACCTACGGCGAGCAGGTGCGCGTCGTGGAGATCGGCGGCCCGTGGTCGCGCGAGCTCTGCGGCGGCACACACGTGCGGGGGAGCGCGCAGATCGGCACCCTCGCCCTGACCGGTGAGTCGTCGGTGGGCTCGGGCTCCCGCCGGGTCGAGGCCGTCGTCGGGCTCGAGGGGTTCCGGTACCTCGCGCGCGAGCGCGACCTGGTGCGCCAGCTGGCGGACATCCTCAAGGCGCCGCAGGACGGCCTGGTGGAGCGGGTCAGCGGCATGGTCGCCCGGCTGCGCGACCTGGACCGCGAGCTGGCCGACCTGCGGGCGCAGCAGACCCTCGCCGCCGCCGGCGAGCTGGCCGCCTCGGCCCGCGACGTCGGAGGCGTCGCCGTCGTCACCGGGTCCCCGGCCGGCCTCGGCGGCGGCGATCTGCGCACGCTGGCCCTCGACGTCCGCGGGCGGCTGGGGTCCGACCGGCCGGCCGTCGTGCTGCTGGCATCGGAGTCCGGTGGCAAGGTAGCTCTGGTGGCCGCACTCAACCCGGCCGCGGTCTCGCAGGGGCTGTCGGCCAACGACGTCCTGAAGGCGGCCTCGGCCCCCGTCGGGGGCCGCGGTGGCGGCAAGTCCGACGTCGCCCAGGGAGGCGGAACCGATCCTGCGGGTATCCCCGCGGCGTTGCAGGCCGGCGAGCAGGCGGTCGCGGCCGTCACTGGGAGGTAGAGCATCGTGTCCGGATCCGAGCACAGCCCCGAGGACACCGGGCCGGTCGGCGGCCGGCGGCGGGAGCTGCCCGCCGTCCCGCCGGCGCGTCCGCGCCCGGCCACGGGGGAGCAGCCGACGCACCACCCGACCACCGAGATCGACCTGAGCCAGGGGTTCCCGCCGGTCAAGCACGAGACCACGGAGATCGACCTGTCCGGTGGCTGGCCGCAGCACCTCAAGATCCCGCCGCGCCGCCCCGGCGCGCCGCGCGCCCGCGGCCGGGTCCTCGGCGTCGACGTCGGGACCGTCCGGGTGGGCCTGGCGCTGTCGGACGCCACGGGCACGCTCGCCAGCCCGCTGGAGACCCTCCGCCGGGCCAAGGACAAGGCAGACCTCGACCGGCTCGCCGCGCTGGTGGTGGAACACGAGGTGACAGAGGTGGTCGTGGGAGAGCCGGTGCACCTGTCGGGCGCGGCCGGTGTCTCCGCGCAGGATGCTGCCGATTACGCACAGGAACTGGCCGACCGCATCCCGGACGTGCCGGTGAACCTGATCGACGAGAGGCTCTCGACCGTGACCGCAGCCAGCCACCTCCGGGAGGGCGGCATCGACAGCCGTCGCCAGCGGGCGGTGATCGACCAGGCCGCGGCCGTGGTGATCCTGCAGCAGTACCTGGACAGCCGGAAGGCGCCCTCGTGACGGCGCCCGGCGGACGGCCGCCGCGGGGGAGGCACGCGTTCGACGACGGGACCGGTGGCATGCCGTTCCCGTTCCCGACCGGCTCCGGTTCCCCTGTCGGCGGCTTCCCGCCGGGCCGCACCGCGTACCCGCGGCACGCCGGCGACCAGACCGGGCCGCTGGGCGCGTCCGGCTGGGCGTCGCCGGGGTTCCCGATGACCTCCCGGCACGGGGACGGGGACGGGCACGGCTACGGCGCCCAGCACCCGTCCGCCCCGCTGCCGCCGCTGCCGACCGGTGCGTGGGGTCGGCTGCGGCCGCGCGAGGACGCCGTGGGCGACGACGCCACCGTCGCCGCGCCCCGGCTGTCCACCGGACCCGACGACACCCCGGACGAGACGCCGGCCGCACCCGGCCCCGCCTCGGCGGACGACCCGACCGGCGGGCTGGACGTGATCGGCGCGAACGTCGACGACGACCGGACGGGCTGGCAGGACGACGACGCCGCCCACGGGGCCACCGCGGTCGACGGGGACCACCTCGACGACGGCGCCCTGCTGCACGACGACGAGATCCCGATCGCGCCCTACGACTCGCGCAGCGACCGGGACCGGCGGCGCCGGCGCCGCCGCCCGCTGGCGATCGCGCTGGTCGTCCTGGTGCTCGGCGGCATCGTCGCCGGCATCGTCGTCGGCGGCCAGCAGCTGTTCTCCATGCTCGACCCGGCCGCGCGCGACTACACCGGCACGGGCAGCGGCAGCGTGGACGTGCGGGTGCAGCAGGGGGACACGCTCACCGACATCGCCCGCACCCTGGCCGACGCCGACGTCATCGCCTCCACCGGGCCGTTCGTGAGCGCCGCCCAGGAGAACCCGGCGGCCACCTCGATCCAGCCCGGTGTGTACACCCTCCGGGAGCAGATGAGCGGCGAGGCCGCACTGGAGCTGCTGCTGGACCCGGCCTCCCGGCAGATCTCCCGCGTGACGGTGCCCGAGGGGTTCACGGTCGACCAGATCTTCGCCCGGCTCGCGGAGCAGACCGGCACACCGCTCGCGGAGCTGGAGGCGGCGGCCGATCCGGCGGCGTTGCCGCTGCCCGCGTATGCGGGTGGGCAGCTGGAGGGCTACCTCTTCCCGGCCACCTACGACTTCGAGCCCGGCACCACGCCGCAGCAGATGCTGCAGCGCATGGTCGAGACCTTCAACCAGACGGCCGCCCGGCTGCGGCTGGAGGAGCGGGCCGCCGCCCTCGGGCGGACCCCGGGCGAGATCGTGACGGTCGCCTCCATGGTGCAGTCGGAGACCCGGCTGGACGAGGAGCGGCCCGACGTCGCCCAGGTGATCTACAACCGGCTCGACGCCGGCATCGCGCTCGGCATCGACGCGACGCTGGCCTACGGGCTGGACAAGAGCGGCAACGAGCTCACCGTCACCGATCTCCAGACCGACAGCCCGTACAACACGCGCACGCGCCAGGGGCTGCCGCCCACCCCCATCAGCTCGCCGGGGGAGGCCAGCCTGGAGGCGGCGCTGGCCCCGAGCAGCGGCGACCTCCTGTACTACGTGCTCGAGTCGGAGGACGGGTCGCACTTCTTCACCAGCGACTACGCCGAGTTCCAGCAGGCCCGCCAGCGGTGTGCCGACGCCGGTCTCGGGTGCGGTGGCTGAGCGGCCGCAGCGGGCAGCGGTCCTCGGGCGGCCGGTCGGCCATTCGCTCTCGCCGCTGCTGCACCGCGCCGCCTACGCGGCGCTCGGGCTGGCCGACTGGTCCTACGACGCGCTCGACGTGGGTGCCGGGGACCTGCCCGACCTGCTGGCCGGGCTGGGCGAGGAGTGGCGCGGCTTCTCGGTGACCATGCCGTGCAAGCAGGCCGCGGTCGAGGTCGCCGACGAGGTGGAGCCGCTCCCGCGGCTGCTGGGCGCGGCGAACACCCTGGTCCGCACCGGGGCCGGCTGGCGGGCCGAGAACACCGACGTCACCGGCGTGGGCACCGCCCTGCAGGTGGGCGGGGTCGACCAGGTGGGGCACGCCGCGATCCTCGGCGCCGGGGGGACCGCGGCTGCCGCGGCGGTGGCGTTGGCCTCGCTGGGGGCCGACCGGGTCGACGTCGTCGTGCGCGAGCCCGCCCGCGCCGGTGAGGTGGTGCGGGTCCTCGACACCCTGGGCGTGCCCACGCGGGTGCTCCCCCTGGCCGGGGTGCGCGTCGAGGCCCCGGTCGTCGTCAGCACCGTTCCGGTCGACGGTCAGCCTGCCGTCGCCGCGTTGGAGTGGCGCGGAGGGCAGACGGTGCTCGACGTCCTCTACGCACCCTGGCCCACGCCGCTGGCCGAGCGCGTCTCCGCCGCCGGCGGCGCGGTGATCAGCGGGCTGGAGGTGCTGTTCTGGCAGGCCACCGTGCAGGTGGAGCTCATGACCGGCCGGCCGGCCCCCATCGGCGCGATGCGCGCGGCGCTCGACGCGCGCTGACGTCCCCGCCGTGGACGTCTCCCGCCCCGTCCTCGCCGGGGTCGCCGTGCTGGCCGGGCTCCTCGTCGGGCCGGCGCTGGCGCGCAGCACCGTCCGGCTGGCCACCCGCGACGACGCGGCGGCGCCGTCCGGCTCCCGCACGGCGCTGACCGCTGCGCTGACCGCGGGCCTGCTCACCGCCGCCGTCCTGCTCGGGGGCGGCCGCCCGGCCACCGCCGCGCTGGTGTGGGCCGCGGGCGCGGCGGTGGTGCTGGCCGGCGTCGACCTCGCCGCCCACCGGCTGCCCGACCGCGTCCTCCTCCCGGCGGCCGTCGTCTGCGGCGTGGCCCTGCTCGTCGACGCCGCCGTCCTCGGCACGTGGGGGGCGCTGGTCCGGGGCGTCGCGGCGGGGGCCGCCGCGCTGGCCGTCTCCGGTGCGGCACGGCTGGCCGCCCCGGCCGCCCTCGGTCTCGGTGACGTCAAGCTGCTCGGCCTGCTGGGGCTGGTGCTCGGGTGGTCCGGCTGGGGGGTGCTGCTCGCCGGGCTGTTCCTCGGCCTGGTCACCGGCGCCGCGGTGTCGGTGGTCCTGGTGGCCACCGGGCGGGCGGGGTGGCGCAGCACCGTGCCGTTCGGCCCGCCGCTGCTGGTCGGTGCCGTCCTGGCGCTGGCGGTCGGCGGCGTCCCAGCCCCCTGACGGCCACCCTTCCGGGGCCCGCCCGAGCCCGCGAGGGAAGGGGGGAAGGGTGGTCCTTCTAGAATTGCCGGCATGTTGCGCTGGCTGACCGCCGGTGAGTCGCACGGCCAGCAGCTCACCGCCATCCTCGAGGGGCTCCCGGCCGGGGTCGAGGTGGCGACCGCCGACCTCGACCTGCAGCTCGCCCGCCGCCGGCTCGGGCACGGGCGGGGCGCCCGCATGTCCTTCGAGCAGGACGTCGTCACCCTCACCGGCGGGGTGCGCCACGGCCGCACCCAGGGCGGCCCGATCGCGGTGCAGGTGGGCAACACCGAGTGGCCCAAGTGGCAGACGGTCATGTCCGCCGACCCGGTCGACCCCGAGATCCTCGCCGGCCAGGCGCGCAACGCGCCGCTCACCCGGCCCCGCCCCGGTCACGCCGACCTCGCCGGCATGCAGAAGTACGGCTTCGACGACGCCCGCCCGGTGCTGGAGCGCGCCAGCGCCCGCGAGACGGCCGCCCGGGTGGCGCTCGGCGCGATCGCCCAGGCGTTCCTGCGCCAGGCGCTCGGCGTCTCGGTGGTCAGCCACGTCGTCGGCATCGGCCCGGTCGTCGCGCCCGACGGCATCGTGCCCGGGCCCGACGACAACCCGCGTCTCGACGAGGACCCGGTGCGCTGCGCCGACCCGGGCACCAGCGCACGCATGACCGCCGAGATCGACGACGCCCGGAAGAACGGTGACACCCTCGGCGGGGTCATCGAGGTCGTCGTCCACGGGCTCCCGCCGGGCCTGGGCAGCCACGTGCACTGGGACCGCCGCCTGGACGCCCGGCTGGCCGCGGCGCTGATGGGCGTGCAGTCGGTCAAGGCCGTCGAGGTCGGCGACGGGCTGGAGACCGCCCGCCGCCGCGGCTCGGTCGCCCACGACGAGATCGTGCTCGCCGACGCGGACGCCGGCGCCGGCGTGCAGCGGGTGCAGCGGCTCACCGACCGGGCCGGTGGCATCGAGGGCGGGATGACCAACGGCGAGGTGCTGCGCGTGCGCGCCGCGATGAAGCCGATCAGCACCGTGCCGCGCGCGCTGCAGACCGTCGACGTCGCCACCGGGGAGGCCGCGGTCGCGATCAACCAGCGCAGCGACGCCTGCGCGGTGCCCCGCGGCAGCGTGGTGATGGAGGCGATGGTGGCGCTGGTGCTGGCCGACGCGGCGCTGGAGAAGTTCGGCGGGGACTCGGTGGCCGAGACCCGGCGCAACGCGCGGGCCTACCTCGACTCCCTTCCGTACCGGTGAGCGGGCCGGCCCTGGTCCTCGTCGGCCCGCCCGCGTCGGGGAAGACGACGGTCGGCACGGCCGTCGCCGATGCGCGGGGGCTGGCGTTCCGGGACACCGACCGCGACGTCGAGGAGGCGACCGGGTCGACCGTCGCCGACCTGTTCGTCCAGCACGGTGAACCGCACTTCCGCGCGCTGGAGGAGCAGGCGGTCGCGCGGGCGCTCGCCGACCACACCGGGGTGCTGGCGCTCGGCGGCGGGGCGGTGACCAGCGCCGCCACCCGCGAGCTGCTGGTCACCCACGGCAGCGCCGGCGGGGCCGTGGTCTGGCTCGACGTCGACGTCGCCTCCGCCGCGCGGCGCGTGGGGCTCTCCCGGGACCGGCCGCTGCTCGCGGTCAACCCGCGCGCCATGCTGCGCACCATGCTCGAACAGCGTGCGCCGCTCTACACGGAGGTGGCCACGCACCGGGTCGCCACCGCGGGGCGGTCGCCGGAGGAGGTCGTCGCCGAGGTGCTCGCCGTCCTGACCCCGGAGGAGGCCCGGTGAGCCGTCGCGTCGCGGTCGCGGGGGAGCAGCCCTACGAGGTCGTCATCGGTGCCGGCGCCCAGACCGAGCTGGCGCTCGTGCTGGCCGGCACGGCGAAGGTCGCCGTCGTCCACGCGCCACCGCTGGCCGCCGCGGCCGGCGCCGCGGTCGAGACGCTGCAGACCGCCGGTGTGGCCGCCGAGGCGGTCGTCGTCCCCGACGGCGAGGCCGCGAAGACCGCGCAGGTCGCCGCCGAGGTGTGGGAGGAGTTCGGCCGGCTCGGGCTGACCCGCTCCGACGCCGTCGTCGGGGTGGGTGGGGGCGCGGTCACCGACCTGGCCGGTTTCCTGGCCGCCACGTGGACCCGCGGCATCCGCGTCGTGCAGGTGCCCACCAGCCTGCTCGGCATGGTCGACGCGGCCGTGGGCGGCAAGACGGGCATCAACACCGCCGCCGGGAAGAACCTCGTCGGCGCCTTCCACCCGCCGGCCGCCGTGCTGGCCGACACCGACCTCCTGGCCGGGTTGCCCGAGGCGGAGTTCCGCGCCGGGCTGGCCGAGGTGGTCAAGTGCGGGTTCATCGCCGACGGCCGCATCCTCGAGCTGCTGGACGCCGATCCGACCGGCCGCCGGGACACCGAGGAACTCATCGAGCGTGCGGTGCGGGTGAAGGCCGCGGCGGTGGGGGAGGACCTGCTCGACACCGGGGTGCGCGAGTTCCTCAACTACGGCCACACCCTCGGCCACGCGATCGAGCGGGTCGAGGACTTCGGCTGGCGGCACGGCGAGGCCGTCGCCGTCGGCCTCGTCTTCGCCGCCGAGCTGGCCGGGCAGGCGGGCCTCCTGACCCCGGCGGAGGTCGCGCGACACCGCACGCTGATCGCGGCGATGGGGCTGCCGACCAGTTACGCCGGGGACTGGGCGCGCCTGCAGCAGGTGATGCGGGTGGACAAGAAGGCGCGAGGCGCGTCGCTGCGGTTCGTCGTCCTCGACGGGCTCGGCCATCCCAGGATCCTGACCGACCCGCAGCAGGCCTGGCTCGATGCGGCGTGGGCCGCAGTATCGGAGACGCCATGACCATCCAGGTGCTCAACGGCGCCAACCTCGGCCGGCTCGGCACGCGCGAGCCCGAGGTGTACGGCACGACGACCTACGCGCAGCTGGTCGAGCTGGTGGAGACCGCGGCGCGGGAGCTTGGCGTCGACGTGCTGGTGCGCCAGACCGACGACGAGGGCCAGCTGCTGCGCTGGATCCACGAGGCGACCGACGCCGGTGACCCCATCGTGGTGAACCCCGGCGGCTGGACGCACACCTCGGTGGTGCTGCACGACGCGCTGGCCGCGGTGGGCGCACCGGTGATCGAGGTGCACATCAGCAACATCCACCGCCGCGAGGAGTTCCGCCAGCACTCCTACGTCTCCCGGGTCGCCGACGGGGTGATCGCCGGGCTCGGCGTGCACGGCTACGTGCTGGCGCTGCAGTGGATGACCCTGCGAGGCGTGTCGTGAGCCGGGACACCGCGCGGGAGGCCGCCCGGCGTGACGCGCTGCGGACCGCCGCGGCCGGGCGCGGCCTGGACGCGGTGCTGGTCACCAACCTGCTCAACGTCCGGTACCTGACCGGCTTCACCGGCTCCAACGGCGCCCTGCTGCTGCGGGTGGACGGCGGGGACGTGTTCGGCACGGACGGGCGCTACACCACCCAGGCCGGCGCGCAGGTGCCCGACGTCGAGCTGCTCGTCGACCGGGCCACGGTGCCGGCCCTGGCCCGGGAGGCGGTGCGGCGCGGCGCGGGGCGGATCGGTTACGAGTCCCACGACCTCACCGTCGACGGGCTGCACGGCCTGGAGCGGGTGCTGGCGGACGCCGCCGCGGGTGGCACGGTCCCGGAGCTGGCCTCCGTGCGGCGGGCGGTCGAGGGGCAGCGGGCGATCAAGGACGACACCGAGGTCGAGTACCTGCGCCGCGCGTGCGCCGTCGCCGACCAGGCGCTGGCCGAGCTCGCCGCCGAGGGGTCGCTGCGGCCGGGGCGCACCGAGCTGGAGGTCGGCCGCGAGCTCGACGCGCGCATGCTGGCGCTCGGCGCCGAGGCGCCGTCGTTCGAGACGATCGTCGCCACCGGCGCCAACTCGGCGATCCCGCACCACCGCCCGGACTCGACCGTCCTGCGTGAGGGCGACTTCCTCAAGCTCGACTTCGGCGCCACCGTGGACGGCTACCACTCCGACATGACCCGCACCCTGGTGCTGGGCCACGCGGCCGACTGGCAGCGGGAGATCTACGAGCTCGTCGCCGCCGCCCAGGCCGCCGGCCGGGCCGCGCTGGCGGTGGGCGCCGACGTCGTCGCGGTGGACGCCGCCGCCCGCGACGTGATCGTCGCCGCGGGCCACGGGGAGCACTTCACCCACGGCCTCGGCCACGGGGTGGGGCTGGAGATCCACGAGGCGCCCGGCATCGGCCCCCAGGGCGCGGGTAGGCTTGCCGCCGGTATGGCCGTCACCGTGGAGCCAGGCGTGTACCTGCCCGGCCACGGCGGTGTCCGGATCGAGGACACCCTGATCGTCACCGACGACGCGCCCGAGTTGTTGACCCTCACGAGCAAGGAACTGCTGGTCCTCTAGATGGCTACCACCAACGACCTGAAGAACGGCATCGTCCTCAACCTGGACGGCCAGCTCTGGACCGTCACCGACTTCCAGCACGTCAAGCCCGGCAAGGGCGGGGCCTTCGTGCGCACGACGCTGAAGAACGTGCTGTCGGGCAAGGTCGTGGACAAGACCTTCAACGCCGGCACCAAGGTCGAGACGGCCAACGTGGACAAGCGGTCGATGACGTACCTGTACAAGGACGGCACCGACTTCGTCTTCATGGACGGCGACACGTTCGACCAGATCTACGTGCCGGCGGAGACGGTCGGCGGGGGCGCGGACTACCTGCTCGAGAACACCGAGGTCATCGTGGCGGTGCACGACGGCACCCCGCTGTACGTCGAGCTCCCCGTCACCATGGAGCTCGTCGTCGAGCACACCGACCCGGGGCTGCAGGGCGACCGCTCCACCGGCGGCACCAAGCCCGCCACGTTGGAGACCGGCGCGCAGATCCAGGTGCCGTTGTTCATCACGACCGGCGAGAGGCTGAAGGTCGACACCCGCGACGGCCGGTACCTCGGCCGCGTCAACTGAGCGCGGGCCAGACGCGTGGCTGCACGGTCCAAGGCCCGCAAGCGCGCCGTGGACGTCCTGTACGAGGCCGACGTCCGGGGGCGGGACCGGTTGGAGCTGCTCCGGGAGCGGGTCGCTGACGGCAACCCGCCGGTCCCGGAGCACACCATCCGGCTGGTCGAGGGCGTCGAGGAGCAGGGCGCGCGCATCGACGCGCTGATCGAGGCGCACACCTCCGGCTGGTCGCTGGAGCGGCTGCCCGACGTCGACCGCGCGATCCTGCGGATGGCCACCTTCGAGCTGCTCTGGGTCGACGACGTGCCCGACGCCGTCGTCATCGACGAGGCGGTGGAGCTGGCCAAGGCGCTCTCCACCGACGAGTCGCCGAAGTACGTGAACGGCGTCCTCGGCGCCATCCTCGCCGCCGAGGTCCCCACGGCCTAGCGAGGGCGCACGGCACCGACGAGGTGGGCCCGGAGGGTCCGGCGAGGAGCGTGCGGACACGCTCGTCGCCGGTCGGGAACGGCCATTGGCCGCGGTGTCGTCCGGAGGACGACGATGTCATTGCAGGTCGCGGCGGGCGAAGAGCCAGATGCCGGCGCCGAGGATCACCGTGGCGAACGCGCCGACGACCAGGCCGCCCTGCAGGTTCGTGACCAGGTAGGTCGGCGGTCCCTCGGGCCCGGTGCTCATGACGCTGTAGTCGACGACCGGGACGCCGCCGGGGACGACGAGGGCGACCGCGTTGGTCGACAGCAGCCAGCGCTCGAGCATGGGGTCGTAGATCCGCAGCGCGGTCTCGACGATCGCGAAGTAGACGAACCCGATGCCGAGCGCCGCCCCGGTGTTGCGCACCAGGTTGGCCAGCCCGAAGCCGATCAGCGCGACGAGGACGCCGAGCACGACCCCGCGCCCCTGCGCGGCCAGCAGCTCTCCCCAGAACCCTTCCGGCAGAGCCTGGTCGGTGCCCACGAAGGTCCGCAGGACCCAGGCCATGACCAGCCAGGCAACCTGGGCCGCCACGCCGATGACCAGCGCGGCCAGGACCAGGACGCCGATCTTCGTGCCGATGACCCGCAGCCGGTTCGGCACCCAGAACAGCAGCGCCACGATGGTCCGGGTGGACCACTCCGCGCCGATCCAGGTGGCGCCCACGAGGAAGGCGAGCACCGCGGCGGCGGCCGCGAAGCCGATCGCGCCGGGCTCCCCGAGCGCGCCGAGGTCGAAGGGGGCCTTGTCGAGGAAGTCCTCGACGCGCCAGGCGGAGGCATCCAGCGGTGGGCCGCAGAACTGGTCGACCGGCTCGCCGACGTTCTCGGCCTCGATCGCGCAGTCCGCGCGCCAGGCCTCCTCGCTGGCGATGATCTCGTCCATGCGCTCGCGGGCGGCGGCGTAGTCGGCGTCGGTCGGCTCGCCGAACTGGAGCAACCCGATGACGATCGCAGCCAGCCAGCCGAGGACGGCCAGCCCCAGCAGGACCTGGATGAACCGGCGGGCGGTGAACCGGTGCAGCTCAGCCCGGAACAGGCTGCCGCCCCGCCGGGCCGACGTCGGCTCGGGCGAGGCAGTCGGCTGCTCGGTCACCGCGCTCATGCCTGGCCCCCGGTGATGGCGAGGAACGCGCTCTCCAGGTCGGGGGTCACGCGGACCAGCTCCTCGACGTAGTGGCCGTGCTCGGCGAGCACGCGGGTGATCTCGCCGGTGGCGGGCGCGCCGTGCACCAGCACCTGGCCGTCGGGCGCGGGAGAGAGGCTGAACCCGGCGGCGCCGAGCACCGCGGCCGCGGCCGCCGGGTCGGGGACCGCCACGCGGACGTCGCCCGTGCCGGCCTGGGAGAGCACCGAGGCGACCGGTCCGGAGGCCACCCGCCGGCCGCGGGCCAGGATCGTCACGGAGTCGCACACCTGCTGGATCTCGGCGAGCAGGTGGGAGGAGACGAGCACCGTCGTCCGGCCGTCGGACCCCAGGCGTCGGATCAGCTCGCGGACGTCGCGGATGCCGGCGGGGTCCAGCCCGTTGCTCGGCTCGTCGAGGATCAGCAGCCGGGGCGCCTTGAGCAGCGCGGCGGCGATGCCGAGGCGCTGCTTCATGCCGAGTGAGTAGCCCTTGAACCGGTCGTCGGCCCGGTCGCGCAGGTCGACCAGCTCCAGGCACTCCTCGACGCGGGCCCGCGCGACGCCGGCGGTCTCGGCCAGCAGGCGCAGGTTGCGCCGGCCGGAGAAGCCGGGGAAGAACAGCGGTGTCTCGACCAGGGCGCCGACGTCGCCGATCACGCCGGACAGGCCGACGGGCACCGGGCGGTCGAGCAGTTGCATGTCACCGGCGTCGACGCGCACCAGCCCGAGCAGCGCCCGGATCGACGTCGTCTTGCCCGAGCCGTTCGGGCCGAGCAGGCCGTGGACGCCGCCGGTGTCGACGGTCATGTCCAGCCCGTCGAGCGCCTTGTGCGGCTGCCCGCCCTTCCCGCGGTAGGTCTTGGTGACCCCCGCCATCTGCACCGCCGGCATGCGGCCTCCCTGCTCGTCCGGGCCGGGCACCCGGCTGGCAGCACAGTGGCACACGTGGTGCTGCGGGAACAGTGTCCCGACCTGCGTGTCGAGACCGGGCCGGGCCGTAAACGACGAGGGCCCCCGCCGATCGGCGGGGGCCCTCGTGACTCGCTGGGTGGAGCCGGTCGTCAGCGGGGTGCGCGCCGGCGGTCGCCCCAGGCGGACTCGTCGACGTCCTCCTCGAGGTCGTCGTCGCCACCGGAGCTGACGATGCCCTCCATGCCGGGGGAGAGCACCCCCCACTCGATGAGCCGGGAGGTGAGCTCGTCGGGGCTCATGTCGTAGATGATGGCCAGCGACTTCAGGTCCTCGGCGCGGATCGAGAGGACCTTGCCGTTGTAGTCGTGCCGCTGGGCCTGGATGGTCGAGGCGTAGCGGGCCAGCGGGCCGGCCTCGTCCGCGGGCAGGGAGCCCAGCGACTCCAGGTTCAGGACGATCTTGTTCGTCGAGGTGACCGCGGAGCTGGGCCGCGGGTCGGGCAGCAGCTCGGAGACCGGGACGCCGTAGAAGACGGCGAGCTCGGAGAGGCGCTGCACGGTCACGGCGCGGTCCCCGCGCTCGTAGGAGCCGACCACGACCGCCTTCCAGCGGCCGTGCGACTTGTCCTCCACACCCTGCAGGGAGAGGCCCTGCTGGTTGCGGATCGCGCGAAGCCGGGCGCCGAGGGCCCGTGAGTAGTCGGTGCTCATCGCTGTCTGCTCACTGTCCGTCGTCTCGGATCGAGGTTGTTCGTCACGCAGCGTACGTGCGAAGCGGGGATCACAACAGGCGGGTGGACGCGAAAGCGCAGGTTGGTGCCGGGGCAGGCGCTGCCCCGGGCGCCGCGCCGGGCGACCACCCCGGGCGCAGGGCCGGGCACCGGGCCGGGCGCCGGCGGGACGCGAGCGGACGTGCAGTACCGTCGACCGCGGTCCGACCACTCCTTTAACGACCCGTCCAGTGAGGCGGGGAAGGAGGCCTCATGGCCCGCTCACCCGAGCCTGCCCGCAGCCCGTCTCCCGGCAGCGCCCCCGGCACCCTGCTCTCCTCCGCCGACGTCGCCCGCGTCGTCGACCGCATGGCCCACCAGCTCATCGAGCGGGCGGCGAGCCTCCGGGCCGACGACGGCGCCGACCACGCCGACGGCGGGCTCTCCGACCTGGTCCTCGTCGGCATCCCGACCCGCGGGGCCCCGCTCGCCCGCCGCCTCGCCGCGCGCATCGAGGCGTTCACCGGCACCGCGGTGGACGTCGGCACCGCCGACATCACCCTGTACCGCGACGACCTGCGGCTGCGCGGCGTCCGGGCCCTCGAGCCCACCGTGCTCCCGGACGCCGGCATCGACGGCCGGCTCGTCGTCCTCGTCGACGACGTGCTCTTCTCCGGGCGCTCGGTCCGGGCGGCGCTCGACGCGCTGCGCGACCTGGGCCGCCCGCGCGGCGTCCAGCTGGCGGTGCTGGTCGACCGCGGGCACCGCGAGCTGCCGATCCGGGCCGACTTCGTCGGCAAGAACGTGCCGACCGCACGCAGCCAGCAGGTCAAGGTGCACCTGCAGGAGGTCGACGGCATCGACGAGGTTCTGCTGACCGAGGGGGAGGGCGCGTGAAGCGGCACCTGCTGGAGGCCGCGGACCTCGACCGGGACGACGCGACGCTGGTGCTGGACACCGCGGCCCAGATCGACGCGGCCCTGGCCGGCCGCGAGGTGAAGAAGCTCCCGACGCTGCGCGGGCGCACGGTGGTCAACCTCTTCTACGAGGACTCCACCCGGACCCGGATCAGCTTCGAGCTCGCCGCCAAGCGCCTCTCCGCCGACGTCATCAACTTCTCGGCCAAGGGCAGCAGCGTCTCCAAGGGGGAGAGCCTCAAGGACACCGCGCTCACCCTGGAGGCGATGGGCGCCGACGCCGTCGTCGTCCGGCACTCGGCCTCCGGTGCGCCGCACCGGCTGGCGAACTGGGTGCGCGGCAGCGTGGTCAACGCCGGCGACGGCACCCACGAGCACCCCACCCAGGCGCTGCTGGACGCCTACACGATCCGGCAGCGGCTGGGGCGGCTCGACGGCGTCCGCGTGACGATCGTCGGCGACGTCCTGCACAGCCGGGTGGCCCGCTCCAACGTGGGGCTGCTGCACACGCTGGGAGCGCAGGTCACGCTGGTCGCGCCGCCGACGCTGCTGCCGGTGGGCGTGGGCAGCTGGCCGGCGGAGGTGGGCTACGACCTCGACGCCGTGCTCCCCAAGAGCGACGTGGTGATGATGCTGCGGGTCCAGGCCGAGCGGATGAACGCCTCGTTCTTCCCCAGCGCCCGCGAGTACAGCCGCCGCTACGGCCTCGACGCGCCGCGGATGGCCGCGCTGCCCGACGAGGCGATCGTCATGCACCCCGGCCCGATGAACCGCGGCATGGAGATCGCCGCCGAGGTGGCCGACTCCGTCCGCTCCACGATCGTCGAGCAGGTCGCCAACGGGGTCTCCACCCGCATGGCCGTGCTCTACCTGCTGCTCGGAGGGAACACGTGAGCACCTACCTGATCACGGGGGCCAGGCCGCTGGGCGGCGACCCTGCCGACATCCTGGTGACCGACGGCCGGATCGCCGCGGTCGGCGCGTCGCTCGACGTCCCCGGCGCCGAGGTGGTCGAGGCCGCCGGTCTGATCGCGCTGCCCGGCCTGGTCGACCTGCACACCCACCTGCGCGAGCCCGGCCGGGAGGACGCCGAGACCGTGGAGACCGGCAGCCGCGCCGCCGCGCTCGGCGGGTTCACCGCAGTGCACGCGATGGCCAACACCGATCCGGTCGCCGACACCGCCGGCGTCGTCGAGCAGGTGTGGCGGCTGGGGCAGGAGGCCGGGCTCGTGGACGTCGTCCCGGTCGGCGCCGTCACGGTCGGGCTGGCGGGGGAGCGGCTGGCCGAGCTCGGCGCGATGGCCGACTCCGCCGCCCGGGTGCGGGTGTTCTCCGACGACGGGCACTGCGTCGCCGACCCGGCGCTCATGCGGCGGGCGCTGGAGTACGTGAAGGCGTTCGACGGTGTGGTCGCCCAGCACGCGGAGGAGCCGCGGCTGACCGCCGGCGCGCAGATGCACGAGGGCGACCGCTCGGCCCGGCTCGGCCTGACCGGCTGGCCGGCCGCCGCGGAGGAGGCGATCATCGCCCGCGACGTGCTGCTGGCCGAGCACGTCGGCGCGCGGCTGCACGTCTGCCACGTCTCGACCGCCGGGTCGGTGGAGATCCTGCGCTGGGCGAAGTCCCGCGGCGTGCAGGTGACCGCCGAGGTCACGCCGCACCACCTGCTGCTCACCGACGCCTGCGCCGAGTCCTACGACCCGGTCTTCAAGGTCAACCCGCCGCTGCGCACCGACGCCGACGTCGAGGCACTCCGGGCGGGCCTGGCCGACGGCACCATCGACGCCGTCGGCACCGACCACGCCCCGCACGCGGTGGAGGACAAGGAGAGCGAGTGGGCGCAGGCCCGGCCCGGCATGCTCGGGCTGGAGCAGGCGCTCTCGGTGGTGATCGAGACGATGGTCGAGCCCGGTCGCCTGGACTGGGCCGGCGTCGCCGACCGCATGTCGGTCCGGCCCGCCGCCATCGGCCGCCTCGGTGAGCACGGCCGGCCGATCGCCCCCGGCGAGCCGGCCAACCTGGTGCTCGTCGACCCGGCCGCCCGCGCGGTGGTCGACCCCGCGGCGCTGGCCAGCCGCAGCCGCAACAGCCCCTATGCCGGCCGGGAACTCCCCGGCCGGGTGGTCGCGACGTTCCTGCGGGGGACGCCGACCGTTCTGGACGGAAAGGCAGTCAAGTGACAGAAGCGCTCCTCGTGCTCGAGGACGGGCGCACGTTCCGGGGCGAGGCCTACGGAGCGACGGGGACGACGGTCGGCGAGGCGGTGTTCGCCACCGGCATGACCGGCTACCAGGAGACGCTGACCGACCCCAGCTACGCGGGCCAGATCGTCGCAATGACCGCCCCGCACATCGGCAACACCGGGGTCAACGGCGAGGACGACGAGAGCAGCCGCATGTGGGTGGCCGGCTTCGTCGTGCGCGACCCCGCCCGCCGCCCGGCCAACTGGCGGGCCACCGGCACCCTCGACGACGAGCTGGTCGCGCAGGGGGTCGTGGGCATCAGCGGGATCGACACCCGCGCGCTCACCCGCCACCTGCGCGAGCGCGGCGCGATGCGCGCCGGCATCAGCACCGAGCTGACCGCCGAGGAGCTGCTGGCCCGCGTCACCGCGGCCGAGGGCATGACCGGCGCCGACCTCGCACCGACGGTGAGCACCGGCGAGCCCTACGTCGTCCCGGCGGTGGGGGAGAAGCGGTTCACCATCGCCGCGCTCGACCTGGGAATCAAGACGGCGACCCCGCGGCACCTGGCGGCGCTCGGCGTCGAGACCCACGTACTGCCCTCGACGGCGACCGCCGAGGAGCTGCTCGCGGCCGGCCCGGACGGGGTGTTCCTCTCCAACGGCCCCGGCGACCCGGCCGCCGCCGACTACGCCGTGGAAGCGGTGCGCGGGGTGCTCGACGCCCGCCGGCCGCTGTTCGGGATCTGCTTCGGCAACCAGATCCTCGGCCGCGCGCTGGGCCTGGGCACCTACAAGCTGCGCTTCGGGCACCGCGGGCTCAACCAGCCGGTGCTCGACCGGGTCAGCGGGACCGTCCGGGTGACCAGCCACAACCACGGGTTCGCCGTGGACGCCCCGCTGGACCGGCCCACCGACACCCCCTACGGGCAGGTCGAGGTCAGCCACGTGGGCCTCAACGACGACGTCGTCGAGGGCCTGCGGCTGCTCGAGACGCCGGCCTTCAGCGTGCAGTTCCACCCGGAGTCGGCGGCCGGCCCGCACGACGCCGCACCCCTGTTCCAGCGCTTCGTCGACCTCATGCAGTCCGCCCGCGACGGCGAGGCCCGCGCCGGCGGGCCGGCACCGCAGGTCCAGTCCAGCACGGGGGAGAAGAACTGATGCCCAAGCGCACCGACATCGAGCACGTGCTGGTGATCGGCTCGGGGCCGATCCTGATCGGGCAGGCCGCGGAGTTCGACTACTCCGGCACCCAGGCCTGCCGGGTGCTCCGGGCCGAGGGGCTGCGGGTCAGCCTGGTGAACAGCAACCCGGCGACGATCATGACCGACCCGGAGATCGCCGACGCCACCTACATCGAGCCGCTGACGCCGGAGTTCGTCGAGAAGGTCATCGCCAAGGAGCGGCCCGACGCGCTCCTGGCCACCCTCGGCGGCCAGACCGCGCTCAACATCGCCATCGGCCTGTACGAGAACGGCGTGCTGGAGAAGTACGGCGTCCGGCTCATCGGGGCCGACGTCGCCGCGATCAACCGCGGTGAGGACCGGCAGCTGTTCAAGGACATCGTCCGCTCGATCGGCGCCGACGCCCCGCGGTCGCGGGTCTGCGGCACCGTCGAGGAGGCGCTGGAGACCGCCGAGGAGGTCGGCTACCCGGTCGTCATCCGGCCGAGCTTCACCATGGGCGGCCTCGGCTCGGGCTTCGCCACCGACGAGCCGATGCTGCGCCGCATGGCCGCCCACGGGCTGGCCGACTCCCCGGTGCACACGGTGCTGATCGAGGAGTCGGTGCTGGGCTGGAAGGAGTACGAGCTGGAGCTGATGCGCGACCGCAGCGACAACGTGGTCGTCATCTGCTCGATCGAGAACATCGACGCGATGGGCGTGCACACCGGCGACTCGGTGACCGTCGCCCCGGCGATGACCCTCACCGACGTCGAGTACCAACGGATGCGCGACGTCGGCATCGCGGTGCTGCGCGAGGTCGGCGTCGACACCGGCGGCTGCAACATCCAGTTCGCCGTCAACCCGGCCGACGGCCGGATGGTCGTCATCGAGATGAACCCGCGGGTCTCCCGCTCCAGCGCGCTGGCGTCCAAGGCGACCGGCTTCCCGATCGCGAAGATCGCGGCGAAGCTCGCCATCGGCTACACGCTCGACGAGATCACCAACGACATCACCGGCGTCACCCCGGCGGCGTTCGAGCCGACGCTGGACTACGTCGTGGTGAAGATCCCGCGGTTCGCCTTCGAGAAGTTCCCCGGCGCCGACCCCCGGCTGACCACGACGATGAAGAGCGTCGGCGAGGTCATGGCGATGGGGCGGAACTTCCCGGAGGCGCTGGGCAAGGCGATGCGCTCCACCGAGACGAAGGTGGCCGGCTTCTGGACGGGGACGCCGGATCCCCGTTCGGCCGAGGAGCTGCTGGAGGTCCTGCGCACCCCGGTCGACGGCCGGCTCTACACCGCGGAGCGGGCGCTGGCCGCCGGTGCGACGGTCGAGCAGGTCGCCGAGGCCAGCGGGTTCGATCCGTGGTTCGTCGACCAGATCGTGCTGGTGCAGGAGGTGGCGGCCGAGGTCCGCGACGCACCGGCCCTGACGCCGCAGCTGCTCCGGCGGGCCAAGCGGCACGGCCTCTCCGACCGGCAGATCGCCGCGCTGCGGCCGGAGCTCGCCGGCGAGGACGGCGTCCGGGTGCTGCGCTGGCGGCTGGGCGTGCGGCCGGTCTACAAGACCGTGGACACCTGCGCCGCGGAGTTCGCCGCCCGCACGCCGTACCACTACTCGTCCTACGACGAGGAGACCGAGGTGCAGCCGCGGGAGAAGCCGGCGGTGCTGATCCTCGGCTCGGGCCCCAACCGGATCGGGCAGGGCATCGAGTTCGACTACTCGTGCGTGCACGCGGTCATGGCGCTGCAGGACGCCGGCTACGAGGCGGTGATGGTCAACTGCAACCCGGAGACCGTCTCCACCGACTACGACACCGCCGACCGGCTGTACTTCGAGCCGCTGACGTTCGAGGACGTCCTCGAGGTGGTCGAGGCCGAGCGCGCGGCCGGCCCGGTGGCCGGGGTCATCTGCACCCTCGGCGGGCAGACTCCGCTGGGGCTGGCGCAGCGGCTCAAGGACGCCGGGGTGCCGGTGCTGGGCACGTCGCCGGAGGCGATCGACGACGCCGAGCACCGCGGGGCGTTCTCCCGGGTGCTGGCCGACACCGGCCTGCTCGCCCCGAAGCACGGCACGGCGACGACGTTCGCCGAGGCGCACGAGGTCGCCTCCGGCATCGGGTACCCGGTGCTGGTGCGACCCTCCTACGTGCTGGGCGGGCGCGGCATGGAGATCGTGTACGACGACGCCACGCTCGAGGCGTACATCGCCAAGGCCACCGAGGTCAGCGCCGACCACCCGGTGCTGGTCGACCGGTTCCTGGAGGACGCGGTCGAGATCGACGTCGACGCGCTCTACGACGGCACCGACCTCTACCTGGGCGGGGTCATGGAGCACATCGAGGAGGCCGGCATCCACTCCGGTGACTCGGCCTGCGCCCTGCCGCCGATCACCCTCGGCTCCGCGGACCTGCTGAAGATCCGCGCGGCGACGGGGAAGCTGGCCGAGCGGATCGGCGTCCGCGGGCTGATGAACGTCCAGTACGCGATCAAGGACGACATCCTCTACGTCATCGAGGCCAACCCGCGGGCCAGCCGCACGGTGCCCTTCGTCTCCAAGGCGACGGCGGTGCAGCTGGCCAAGGCGGCCGCGCGGATCGCCGTCGGCGAGTCCATCGCCGACCTGCGCGCCGCCGGCGTGCTCCCGGCCACCGGCGACGGCACCGACCTGCCCGACGACGCGCCGATCGCGGTCAAGGAGGCGGTGCTGCCCTTCCACCGTTTCCGCACCGTCGAGGGGTTCGGGGTGGACACCGTGCTGTCCCCGGAGATGAAGTCCACCGGCGAGGTCATGGGCCTGGACGCGCAGTTCGGAACGGCGTTCGCCAAGTCGCAGGCCGCCGCCTACGGCTCGCTGCCGACCGAGGGCACGGTGTTCGTGTCGCTGGCCAACCGGGACAAGCGCTCCGCGGTCTTCCCGATCAAGCGGCTGGCCGACCTGGGCTTCCGCCTGCTGGCCACCACCGGCACGGCGCAGGTGCTGCGCCGCCACGGGGTGGCCGCCGAGGTGGTCGGCAAGTTCAGCGAGGGCCCGGGCAACATCGTGGAGCTCATCCAGGCCGGCGACGTCGACCTGGTGTTCAACACGCCGTTCGGTGCGCCGGGCAACAGCGGCCCCCGCCTGGACGGCTACGAGATCCGCACGGCCGCGGTGAGCGCCGGCATCCCGTGCATCACGACGGTGCAGGGCATGGCGGCCGCGGTCCAGGGCATCGAGGCGCTGCGGCAGGGCGGCATCGGCGTGCGCAGCCTGCAGGAGGTGCACGCGGCGCTGGCCGGCGGCACGCACGGCGGGCCGAGCAGCTTCGCCGGGACGGGGGCGTGACGACGCCGTCGCCGGGTGCGGTCCAGGGGCTGCGCGACGACCTCGTCGCGCGCGGCCTCCTGGAGGGGCTGCCGGCGGCGTTCGCCGCGGGGGTCACCCGGTTCGGGCGGCCCCCGCGGCCGGAGCTCGACGCGCTGACCGGCGCGGCCACCGACCTGGCCGCCCGGCTGGCCTCCGGGGCGGCCGGCGAGGACGACCTGCCGCTGTTGACCCGGGTGCTCTTCTTCGCCCGGCAGCCCGAGCTGCTGGCCGCCCACGGGCTGCCCACGCCGGCGTACGACGTCCTCGGGTCCTTCCGGGAGAACCTCGACCGGCCGCTCGGCCCGCGGCTGCCCGAGCGGCCGACGGCAGGCGGCCGGCGCTGGCAGCTGCTGGGGCGCACCGTGGGCTTCCCGATCGGCGTGCCCGCCTGCGTGCTCAACGGCAGCGAGGCGTGGGTGCGGCACAACGCGGCCAACGGCTGGAACGTGCTGACCTACAAGACCGTCCGCGGCCGCGCCCACCCGCCCAACGAGCAGCCGAACTGGGTGTTCGCCGCCCGGGAGACCGCCGGCCTCCCGCCGGGAGCGGACGCCGACGTGGTCGCCGACCCCTGGGACTGGGTCGCGCCGGGCTCGCCGGCGGTCAGCAGCGTCAACTCCTTCGGCGTCCCCTCCCCGGCGCCGGAGGAGTGGATGCCCGACCTGGCGCGCGCCGTCGACGCGGTCGGCGACGAGCAGCTGCTGCTGGTGAGCGTCATGGGGGAGGGGAACGGGCTCGACCTGGTCGAGGACTTCGCCCGGACCGCACGCCTGGCGCAGGAGGCCGGGGCGTCGGTCGTCGAGCTGAACCTGTCGTGCCCGAACACGCTGTCGGCCTCCGGGAGCGGCGTGAAGCCGCCGCTGTGCCTGGACCCCGACGCGACCGTCGCCGTGGTGGAGGCGGTGCGCCGGGCGCTGGACGACCGCACCGGGCTGGTGGCGAAGCTGTCCTGGCTCGACGAGGCCCGGCTCGCGGCCCTGGTGCCGCGGCTCGCCCCGCTGGTCGACGGCATCGCCGGGATCAACACGCTGCAGAGCCGGGTGCGCCGCAGCGACGGCAGGCCCACCTTCCCCGGCCGCGAGCTGGCCGGGCTCTCGGGCATCGCGGTCCGCGACTCCGCGCTGGACTTCACCCGGCGGCTCGTCGCGCTGCGGGAGGCCGGCGGGGTGCCCTTCGACGTCCTCGCCATGGGCGGGGTCACCGACCCGGCGTCCTTCGAGGCGATCTTCACCGCCGGCGCCGACGCGGTGCAGTCCGCGGCCGGCGCGTTCGCCGACCCGTTCCTCGCCCAGCGGTGCGTCGCCGCCCTGGGCGAGACCCTGCCCCGAGCCGTGGAGGCCCCGTGACCGACCCCTTCGGGCAGCGCCTGTCGGCCGCCGTCGCCGAGCGCGGCCCGCTCTGCGTCGGCATCGACCCGCACGAGCAGCTGCTGCTCGACTGGGGGGTGGGGAACTCGCTGGACGGGCTCCGCCGCTTCACCGACGCGGTGGTCGAGGCGCTCGCCGGCACGGTGTCCGTGCTGAAGCCGCAGCTGGCCTTCTACGAGCGCTTCGGCTCCCGGGGGATCGCGGTGCTGGAGGAGGCGGTCACCGCCAGCCGTGCTGCCGGCGCCCTGGTGCTGCTCGACGCCAAGCGCGGCGACATCGGCTCGACGATGGCCGCCTACGCCGACTACCTGAGCGACCGCCACCCGCTGCAGGTCGACGCGATGACCGTCAGCCCCTACCTCGGGCCGGAGTCGCTGGCGCCCGCGGTCGCCACGGCGAGCGCCGCCGGCGGCGGGCTGTTCGTCCTCGCCCGCACGTCCAACCCCGACGCGGCCGCCCTGCAGCACGCCGTGGTGGGGGAGCGGTCGGTCGCCCAGGTCGTCGTCGACACCGTCCGCGGCTGGAACGTCTCCGGCGGGACGGCGGACAGCGGATTCGGCCCGGCCCTGGGGTCCTTCGGCGTCGTCGTCGGCGCCACGCTCGAGCAGCTCGACGTGGACCTCGACGGGCTCGGCGGGCCGATCCTGGCGCCCGGCTTCGGCGCCCAGGGGGGCACAGCGGCCGACCTGCGCCGGCTCTTCGGCGCCGGGCGCGCCGTCGTGCCGACGGTCTCCCGCGACGTGCTCGGCGCCGGTCCGGACCCGGCCGCACTGCGCGCCGCCGCGGAGCGCTGGGCAGAGGCGCTGGCCGCGTGAGGCGGGTGCGGCCGTGGGCCTCCGTCGGGTGAACGCCCTGCTCCCGGCCGCCTCGACCGCGCAGCGGTCCGCCTATCCTCGGCGATCGTGACCACGACCCCGACCAGCGTGGCGGACGCCGTCGCCCGCGCGGAGGAGGTGGCGCGGACCGTCGCGCTGCCCCTGGTAGAGCGGACCGACTCCGGGGTCTGGCCGGCCGAAGCGGTGCGCGCGCTGCAGGCCGCCGGGCTGGGTGGGCTGGCCGCGCCCCGGTCGGTGGGCGGCTCCGGGCTGGGCCTGCGCGGGGTGGAGGCGGTCTGCGAGGCGCTGGGCCGGGTGTGCGCGTCGACGGCGCTGTGCTTCGGCATGCACTGCGTGGCCACCGCCGTGCTGTCGGCCAAGCACACCGACCGGCAGCGGAGCGAGTTCCTCGACGCGATCGTGGCCGGTGAGCACCTCACCACCCTGGCCCTGTCCGAGCCGGGCACCGGAGCCCAGTTCTGGTTGCCGCAGACCCGGATGACCCGGGACGGCGAGGGCCTGCTGGTCGCGGGGGAGAAGTCGTTCGTGACCAACGGGGGCAGGGCCGACTCCTACGTCGTGAGCACCGTGGCGGCCGACCCCGGGGCCCCGGTGGGCGAGTTCTCCTGCGTCCTGGTGCCGGCGGACGCCGAGGGCGTGGCCTGGGGGCACGAGTGGACCGGCATCGGGATGCGCGGCAACTCCTCCCGGGGCATGCGGCTCGACGACGTCCGGCTTGCCCCCCAGCACCTGCTCGGCACCGAGGGCGACCAGATCTGGTACGTCTTCGAGGTCGTGGCGCCGTACTTCCTGATGGCCATGGCGGGCACCTACGTCGGCGTGGCCCAGGCGTCGCTCGACGAGGCCACCGCGCACCTGTCCCGCCGGGCGCACGCGCACACCGGCCGCCGGCTGGCGGGCGAGCCGCTGCTGCAGCACCGGCTCGGCGTCCTCTGGGCGCAGGTGGAGCGCACCCGCCGGCTGGTCCACTGGGCGGCCGAGGAGGCCGACGCCGGCGGACCCGCGGCGCTGCCGGGCCTGACGTCGGCGAAGGCCGAGGTGGCCCGGTGCGCCGTCGACGTGACCAACGAGGCCATGACCCTGGTCGGTGGCATCGGCTACCGGGACCGGTCCCCGCTGGAGCGTCACCTGCGCGACGCCCGGGCGGCCGACGTGATGAGCCCGACGACCGACATCCTGCGCACCTGGACCGGCCGGGCGGCGCTCGGCCTGCCGCTGCTGGGCGAGTGACCGGCCCCCCGGACGGCGCGGGCCGCTGGGTCCTGGTCGAGCCCTCCACGACCGACGTCGAGCTGCTCCGGGCGCTGCCCGGCATGGACCACGTCGCCCCCGGGGAGCTGGAGGTCCGCCTCGTCGACCCGCCCGAACCGGTCGACCTGGTGGTGATCGGCTCGCTGGCCGCCGCTCCGGTGGCGCTGGTGCAGCGCGCGCACCGGCTGGCGCCCGGGGCGGCCGTGGCCGTGCTGTCGACCACCCCGACGACGCTGCGGCGCGAGACGTCGTACGCCCCGGGGGTGCCGCTCGAGCTGCTGGTCGCTTCGCCCGGCGAGCCGGACCTGCCCGAGCGCCTGCGCGCCATCCGCCGGGCGGCCGTCGACCGGCGCCGGCACAGCGCCGTGCTGGCCGCAGTGGCCCGCCGGGCGGCCGGTGTGATCGAGGACGCCCCGCGCGGCCCGGCGGAGGTGGGCGGGGTGCTCGAGCACGCCCCCATCGCGGTGCTCGTCGTGGACCCCGCCGGGGCGCTGGTGGGCTGGAACCGCCGTGCCGAGGTCCTCTTCGAGCTCGTCCGCACGCCCACCGGCCGGCCGGTGGACACCGTGCTCCCGGGCGCCGCCGCCTTCCTGGCGCCGGTCCTCGCCGGGGCAACCTCGGGCAGCGAGCTCCCGGAGGCGACCCCGACGGCGGCCCACGTCCTCGTCGGCGGCCGCGTGGACGTGGAGCTGACCGCGGTCCGCAGCCAGACCGACGACGGCCGGCCCGTGGCGCTCCTCCTGGCGGTCGACGTGACCGCCCGTCGGGAGGCGGAGCGGGAGCGGGACCGGCTCGCCGGTCAGGTCAGCCTGCTCGCGCGGGTCTCGGAGTCGCTCGCCGGCTCCCTGGACGTCTCCGAATCGATCGCCCGGCTGGCCGAGGCGGTGGTCCCCGCGATGGCGGACTGGGCGAGCGTCCAGGTGCGCGAGGAGCACGACCGGCTCGCCGCCCACGTCGTCCGGCAGCGCGACCCGGCGCTGGCGCCCGTGGCCCGCCGGATCGAGGCGCTCGTGGCCGCGCGGGGTACGGGGAGCGGGCTCGGCCGGCGGGCGGCGGCCGGGGAGGCGGTCCTGCTGCCGGTCGTCGACGCCGGCACCCTGGTCGAGGAAGTGCCCGACGTCGAGCTGCGCGGTCTCGTGGAGCGCCTGGGTACGGCGAGCGCGCTGGCGGTGCCGGTGCCCGGGCGGTCCGGCATCCTGGGCTCGCTGCTGCTGGCCCGCGGGGCCGGTGCCGCGCCCTTCGGGGAGCGCGACCTGTCCCTGGCGAGGGAGATCGGCCGGCGGGCGGGCATCGCGCTCGACAACGCCCGGCTCTACGCCGGCCAGCGGCACCTGGCCACCGAGCTGCAGAACAGCCTGCTCACCGCCCCGCCGGACCTGCCCTTCGCCCGCGTCGCGGTGCGCTACGTCGCCGCGGCGCGGGAGGCCCAGGTGGGTGGCGACTGGTACGACGCCTTCCGCCGGCGCACCGGCGACCTGACGGTGGTCATCGGCGACGTCGTGGGACACGACACGCGGGCAGCGGCGGCCATGGGCCAGCTGCGGTCGCTCGTGCGCGGCATCGCCTACACCACCGCGGGCGCGCCCGACCAGGTGCTGACCGCGGTCGACGAGGCCGCCGAGGGGCTGGAGCTCGCGACGATGGCGACGGCGATCCTCGCCGAGCTGTCGCCGACGGGTGCCGGTGGCGGGGGCGGCGCACGGCTGCGCTGGTCCAACGCCGGGCACCCCCCACCGGTCCTCCTCGAACCCGACGGCACCGCCCGGCTGCTCACGTACCGCGCCGGGCGACCCGATCTGCTGCTGGGCGTCGACCCGGCCGCGCACCGGCGCACCGAGGAGACGACCCTGCCGCCCGGGTCGACACTCCTGCTGTTCACCGACGGTCTCGTCGAGGACCGCGGGCACACGCTCGACGACGGACTGGAGCTGCTGCTCGCGACCGTCGGCCACCACGCCGGGGAGGAGCTGGAGGACCTGTGCGATGCCGTCCTCGCGCGGATGGTGCCCCGCGGTGGTCAGGACGACGTGGCCATCGTCGCCGTCCAGCCGGGCCCCTGAGCAGCGCCGCATCCCTGCCGGGCGTGTCGTGTCGTCGGCGTGTCGGGGGCGGGCGCGCCACCTGCGCCGGGAGCCGCCCCGGCGAAACCAGACCGTCCGAATACCGGGGCTGACCAGGCATGATCACACCGAGTGACCCAATGGGCGGCTATCGTGCGGACCCGGGGTCGTACGGCTCCGCGACCGCCCTGCTCGTTCGTGCGTGACCAGCGGATTTGCCGGGAACCAACGCGACGGTGAGGCTCGCAGCGGGGGCGCGGTGCGTCCCCGCGAACCGAACGACCGCCGGCCGGAGCACGGTCGACGAACGAGACGATTGGGTTGCACCATGCCCCTGCCTGACCTGTCCCCGGAACAGCGGGCCGCCGCTCTCGAGAAGGCGGCCGCCGCCCGCAAGGCGCGCGCCGAGCTGCGCGAGCGACTCAAGAGCAAGGGCGCCACGGTCGGCGACGTCCTCAAGCAGGGCGAGACCGACGAAGTGATCGGCAAGATGCGGGTCTCCGCCGTCCTGGAATCCCTGCCCGGGGTCGGCAAGGCCCGGGCTGCGAAGATCATGGAACGCCTGGAGATCTCCCCCACGCGACGCGTGCGGGGGCTGGGCGCCAACCAGCGGCGGGCGCTGGAGGCCGAGTTCGGCGGCGAGAAGGTCGACGCCGAGCAGGTTCCCGCTGACGGCTCCGTCTGAGGAGGGGCCGCCGGCACCGCCGACGACCCCGGGCGAGGACGACGAGTGGCTGCAGCGACACCGGCACGGCTGACCGTGCTCTCCGGACCCTCCGGGGTCGGCAAGGGCACCGTGATAGCCGAGGTCCGGCGGCGGCACCCCGACGTGTGGGTGTCGGTGTCGGCCACCACTCGTCGTCCCCGGCCGGGTGAGGTCGACGGCGTGCACTACCACTTCGTCTCCGACGCGGAGTTCGACCGGCTGATCGCCGAGGACGGGCTGCTGGAGTGGGCCGAGTACGCGGGCAACCGCTACGGCACCCCGGTGGCGCCGGTCCGGGCCCAGCTGGCCACCGGGCGGCCGGCGTTGCTGGAGATCGAGCTGCAGGGTGCCCGGCAGGTGCGGGCGCGGGCGCCGGAGGCGCAGCTGGTCTTCCTGGCCCCGCCGTCCTGGGCCGAGCTGGTCAGCCGGCTGGCCGGCCGGGGGTCGGAGCCGGTCGCCGTGCAGGAGCGGCGGCTGGCGATCGCGCAGGCCGAGCTCGACTCGTCCGGGGAGTTCGACGTGGTGGTCGTCAACGACGACGTGGCCCGCGCCGCGGACGAGTTGGTAGGCTTGCTGACTGCGCCCTCCCCGGACTCGTGCCGGGGGAGTAGTGCCCACGAGGAAGTGCCTCGCCGGTGGACCCGCCGGCGCCTTCCTCCCGCTATCGAATGAGGAGCACGCCCGCCCGTGTCCGGAGTCGCACCCGCCCCCGAGGGCATCACCAACCCGCCGATCGACGAGCTGCTCGAGCGCACCAGCAGCAAGTACGGCCTGGTCATCTTCGCCGCCAAGCGCGCGCGCCAGATCAATGCCTACTACAGCCAGCTCTCCGAGGGCCTGCTGGAGTACGTCGGCCCGCTGGTCGACACCGCGCCCCAGGAGAAGCCGCTGTCCATCGCGCTCCGCGAGATCAACGAGGGGCTCCTGGCGCACACCGCCGGCGAGAACTGAGGAAGGACCCCCTCGCCCCCCACCACTCGCTCCGCTCGTGGTGGGGCCCTGCGAGGGGGCCGTTCCATCCCTTTCTGGTGACGCCCCCGGCCTGTGCCGGGGGCGTCGTCGTGCGTGGGGGAGGATGAGCGCATGAGCCGGATCGTGCTGGGCGTCGGGGGCGGCGTCGCCGCCTACAAGGCCGCGCTGCTGCTGCGGGCCTTCACCGAGGCCGGGCACGACGTCCGCGTCGTCCCCACGCCCGGCGCGCTGCACTTCGTCGGCGCGGCCACGTTCGAGGCGCTGTCGGGCAACCCGGTCACCACCGACGTCTGGTCCGACGTCCCCGAGGTGGCGCACGTGCGGATCGGGCAGACCGCCGACCTCGTCGTCGTCGCCCCGGCCACCGCCGACCTGCTGGCCCGGGCCGCGGCGGGCCGGGCGGACGACCTGCTGACCGCGACGCTGCTCACCGCGCACTGCCCGGTGGTGTTCGTCCCGGCCATGCACACCGAGATGTGGCTGCACCCCGCCACGCAGGACAACGTGGCCACGCTGCGCCGCCGCGGAGCGGTGGTCCTGCCGCCCGCCGTCGGCCGGCTCACCGGACCGGACTCCGGCCCCGGCCGGCTGCCCGAGCCCGCCGACATCGCCGCGCTGGCCGCGGTCGTGCTCGACGGGGGCGCCGACGCGCTGCCGCAGGACCTCGCCGGCCGCCGGGTCGTCATCAGCGCCGGCGGCACCCGCGAGCCGCTGGACCCGGTGCGCTACCTGGGCAACCGGTCGTCGGGCAAGCAGGGCTGGGCCCTGGCGCGGGTCGCCGCGGCCCGCGGCGCGGAGGTCGTCCTGGTGGCCGCCAACGTGGAGCTGCCCGCCCCCTTCGGCGTCCGCGTGGTGCCGGTCGGGACGGCCGAGGAGCTACGGACGGCGATGCACGCCGAGGCTGCGGATGCCGACGTGGTCGTGATGAGCGCCGCGGTCGCCGACTTCCGGCCGGCCGGCGTCGCCGCCACCAAGCTGAAGAAGGGCGCGGCCAGCGAGCCGAGCGCCGTCGAGCTCGTCCGGAACCCCGACGTCCTGGCCGAGCTGGTCGCCGAACGCGCGCCGGGCCGGCTCGTGGTCGGCTTCGCCGCCGAGACCGGTGACGACGACGGCGACGTGCTCACCCACGCCCGCGCGAAGCTCGCCCGCAAGGGTTGCGATCTGCTGGTGGTCAACGACGTCTCCGACGGGCAGGTGTTCGGCAAGGCGAACAACGCCGTGGTGGTCCTCGCCGCCGACGGGTCGGCGACCGAGATCGCGCTCGGCCCCAAGGACGGCATCGCCGCCGGAATCTGGACCGTGGCGGCAGCCCGGCTGACGGGCCGCTGACCCGTCCGGTGGGCCCAGCACGGCCCGGAGCTCGCCCTGGGGGCCCATCGCGGCCCGGCGACGAGGCTCAGCCCACGAACCAGGGAGCGGCCCCCAGGGCGAGGTAGCAGACCGGGACCAGCGCTGTCGGCACGAGCGCGTTCCAGCGACGCCGGACCTGCTGCCCCCCGTCGCCCGCAGCGGGGGGCAGCGGTGAGGTGACCAGGTCGTCGTTCGCCAGCTCCCGGTACTCGAGCCAGGCCAGGACCACGACCACGCCGAACAACCCGACGGCCACCACGGCCGCCGGCACGGGCAGGACCGACGACGTCACGAACCGGCCGGACACCGCCGAGCCCAGCGAGGCCAGCACGACGAGGGCAACCGCGGCGGGGCCGACCACCCACGTGTGGGTGATCAGCGGACGGACCAGTCGGGGGACGGCCAGCACCACGAGCAGGACCAGGGCGAGGCAGCCGACCTGGACGCCGTTCCAGGTCAGGACGCCACCCTCGGCCCAGGTCCGCGTGGCTGCCGTGCCCACGATCAGGGCGACGACCTGCGCCGCGCCCAGCGCCGCGACCGTCCAGACCCCGGACACCCGCTCGGGCGAGCTCTCCGTGTCGATCTGCCGGGCGTAGGACGTCGGATCGCCGAACGCTTCGGCTGGCGTCTCGCCGCTCTCCGCGCAGTGCCGCTCCACCTCCGCCAGGCGTTCCCCGATCACCGGACCGGGGACGTCGCGCAGCCGCAGCTCGAGCACGAACGCGCCGCACCACTCCTGCTGAGCGAGGACGAAGGGACGCTGCCAGACCTCCTGGTGCGGCTCCTGGACGCGCGGGGTCTCGTTCACGATCTGCTCCTCGGGGTGATGGCGTCGGCGGCCGACAGGTGGTCGGTGACCCGGGCGGAGAAGGTCTGCCACCGGTCCTGGCCGTGCTCGAGCTCGCGGCGCCCGGCGTCGGTGAGCGTGAAGTACTTGCGTTCCGGCCCCCCGTCCCCCGTCCGCCAGGCCACGGTGACCAGCGAGTTCTTCTCCAGCCGGGCCAGCAGTGGGTACAGCGTGCCGCCCTTGACGTCCCCGAAACCGGCGGCCGCCAGCTCGCTGGCGATGGCGTAGCCATAGGTCGGTCCGTCGGCCATGACGCGCAGCACGCACAGTTCCAGGACCCCGCGCAGCCACTCACTGGGCTGGGCGGGGCCGGTCATGACTCGATAGTGCCTCTACTCAGACGCTCTGTCTAGTCACCGTGCCGGGCGCGTTCTCCCGCCACCGCGCGTTCCCGTGCCCGACCCCACCCGTCCACGGGCGGGGCCGTCGGCACGTACGGTCGGGTCCAGGTCCTCCGCCCACTCGCCATGAGCGGCGGGCCCAGGCCCCGCCCCCGGTGGTTTCACGCGACCGGGGCGGGGCCGCCTCCTCGGCGGGGTCCGGCGCGGACCGGGTGGGGCTCCCGCACGGACGCGGGCGCACTGCGGCGCGGAGGCGCCGGCGCCGAGGCCCTGGCACGGGTCCACCCGCGCCGAGGGGCGCCCGGTCTCGCCCGGGTAACGTCCCTCCACGAGTCGTGGCACCGAGCGGCTCGCCGAATCGTGTCCCGCGACCCAGGAGTACCGACATGCCACGCCGTCTCTTCACCTCCGAGTCGGTGACCGAGGGCCACCCGGACAAGATCGCCGACCAGATCAGCGACTCGATCCTGGACGCGATGCTGGCGCAGGACCCGCGCAGCCGGGTCGCGGTCGAGACCCTGATCACCACCGGTCAGGTGCACATCGCCGGCGAGGTCACCACCGCCGGCTACGTCGACATCCCGGCGATCGTCCGCGAGACGGTCCTGCGCATCGGCTACGACTCCTCCCGCAAGGGCTTCGACGGCGCGTCCTGCGGGGTCAGCGTCTCCATCGGCGCCCAGTCGCCGGACATCGCCCAGGGTGTCGACACCGGGTACGAGTCGCGCACGGGTGGCAGCTCCGAGGACGACGCGATCGAGCGCCAGGGCGCCGGTGACCAGGGCCTGATGTTCGGCTACGCCACCGACGAGACCCCCGAGCTGATGCCGCTGCCGATCGCGCTGGCCCACCGGCTCTCCCGTCGGCTGTCCGCGGTGCGCAAGGACGGCTCGGTGCCCTACCTGCGGCCCGACGGCAAGACCCAGGTCACCGTCGTCTACGAGGACGACCGGCCGGTCGCGGTCGACACCGTGGTCGTCTCCTCGCAGCACGCCGAGGACATCTCGATCGAGACGCTGCTGACCCCCGACATCGAGGAGCTCGTCGTCGAGCCGGAGCTGGCCGCCCTCGGCCTGCCCACCACCGGCCACCGGCTGCTGGTGAACCCGACCGGCAAGTTCGTCATCGGCGGCCCGATGGGCGACGCCGGCCTGACCGGCCGCAAGATCATCGTCGACACCTACGGCGGCATGGCCCGCCACGGCGGCGGCGCCTTCTCCGGCAAGGACCCGTCGAAGGTGGACCGCTCGGCGGCCTACGCGATGCGCTGGGTGGCGAAGAACGTCGTCGCCGCCGGGCTCGCCCGCCGCTGCGAGGTGCAGGTCGCCTACGCCATCGGCGCCGCGCACCCGGTCGGCCTGTTCGTCGACACGCACGGCACCGGCACGGTCGCCGACGAGGTGCTGGAGAAGGCGATCACCTCGGTGTTCGACCTGCGCCCCGGCGCCATCGTCCGCGACCTGGACCTGCTGAGGCCCATCTACGGCCCCACCGCCGCCTACGGCCACTTCGGCCGCACCGACCTGGACCTGCCGTGGGAGCGGCTGGACCGCGTCGAGGCGCTGCGCTCGGCCGTGGGGGCCTGAGGCCCGAGCCCGCCCCCCGGCCCCGCCCGCCCGCCGCGGGGCCGGGGGAGGAGCGCGGTCCTGTCGGTGGGGCCGGGGACACTGGTCCGGTGCAGGTCGCCCGGGTCGTCGTCGACGTCCCGCTGGCCCACCTGGACCGGCCGTTCGACTACGCGGTCCCGGAGAAGTACGCCGACACGGTGCAGCCCGGCTGCCGGGTGCGGGTCCGCTTCCACGGCCGCCTGGTCGACGGCGTGGTGTGGGAGCTGGCGGGCACCACCGAGTTCGCGGGTCGGCTGCAGCCGCTCTCGCACGTCCCCTCGGGGGAGCCGGTGCTCACCCCGCAGGTCGCCCGCCTGGTCCGCGCCGTCGCCGACCGGTACGCGGGCACCGCGAGCGACGTGCTGCGCCTGGCCCTGCCGCCGCGCCGGGGGGCCGCCGAGAAGCGCCCCTCGCCCACCCCCGAGGAGCTGCCCGGGCCCCCCGATCCGGCCGGCTTCGCCCGGTACCAGGCCGGCCCCGCGCTGCTGGGTGCCCTGGCCGAGGGGCGCCCGGCGCGCGCCGTCTGGACGGCGCTGCCCGGTGAGGACTGGCCCACCCGGTTGGTCGAGCTCTGCCGCGCCGCGCTGTCGGGCCGACGCGGCGCCCTGGTCGTCGTGCCCGACGGCAAGGACCTGGACCGGCTGACGGCGGCGGCGGAGCGGCTGCTGCCGGAGCACTCGTTCACGGTGCTGCGGGCCGACGACGCGCCGGAGAAGCGCTACCGCCGCTTCCTCGCGGCCTCCCGCGGCGCCGCCCAGGTGGTGCTGGGCACCCGGGCGGCGATGTTCGCCCCCGTCCGCGACCTCGGTCTGGTGGTCGTGTGGGACGACGGCGACGACCTGCACTCCGAGGAGCGTGCCCCCTACCCGCACGCCCGCGACGTGCTGGTGCAGCGGGCCTGGCTGGACTCCTGCGCCGCGGTCGTCGCGGGGACCTCGCGCACCGCCGAGGCCGCGCTGCTGGTGGAGTCCGGCTGGGCGCACGAGCTGGTCGCCGACCGCGCGGTGCTGCGCGCCGCGGCTCCCCGGGTGCAGGCGCTCGGGGACGACTTCGAGCTGGCGCGCGACGCAGCGGCCCGCACCGCCCGGCTGCCCTCGCTGGCCTACGACGCGGCGCGCAAGGCGCTCGCCACCGGTGCACCGGTGCTCGTGCAGGTGCCCCGCCGCGGCTACGTCCCGTCGCTGTCCTGCGCGCGCTGCCGGGCGCCGGCACGGTGCGCCCACTGCGCCGGTCCGCTGGGCATCTCCCCGCGGCCGGGCCCCGGCGGCACGCGCATCCCGGCCTGCCGCTGGTGCGCCCGCCCGGCCGCCACCTTCGACTGCCCGCACTGCCACGGCACGAAGCTGCGGGCCGCGGTGGTGGGGGAGTCGCGCACCGCCGAGGAGCTCGCGCGGGCGTTCGCGGGCACGACCGTGCGCACCTCCGGCAGCACCTCGGGCGTGCTCGCCACGGTGCCGGCCGGTCCGGCGCTGGTCGTGGCCACGCCCGGCGCCGAACCGGTGGCCCCGGACGGCTACGGCGCCGCGCTGCTGCTGGACTCGTGGGCGCTGCTCGGCCGGGCCGATCTGCGGGCGGGGGAGGAGACGCTGCGCCGCTGGATGAACGCCGCGGCGCTGGTGCGCCCGGCGCCGGCGGGCGGGCAGGTCGTCGTCGCCGCCGACGCCGCCCATCCGGTCGTGCAGGCGCTGGTGCGCTGGGACCCGGCGTGGCTGGCCGAACGCGAGCTCGCCGACCGCCGCGAGCTGGGCTTCCCCCCGGTGACCCGCATGGCATCGCTGTCCGCCTCGCCCGCGGCCCTCGCCGAGTTCCTCGCGGCGCTTCGGCTGCCCGAGGACGCCGACCTGCTGGGGCCCGTCCCCGAACGTCCCCGGCCCGGGCAGGAGGGCGAGCGGGAGCGCTACCTGGTGCGGGTGCCCCGCAGCTCCGGGGCGGCGCTGGCCTCCGCGCTGGCCGAGGTGCAGGGCGTCCGCAGCGCGAAGAAGGTGCCCGAGCACGTCCGCGTCCACCTGGACCCGCTCGACCTGGTGTGAGGTGCTGGGGACCGTCCGGGAGGAGCCCGGCGGCCCTACGACGTCGCCGTCCCCACCTTCCCGACGACGGCGCTGCACGTGGCCGCGGCGGTGGGGGCCGCGCTGGCCGAGGACCGTGCCGGGCTCCCGCCTACGATCGTCGGGTGAGCGTCACCCCCATCCGGTTGTTCGGCGACCCGGTGCTGCACCGGCCGGCCGCGCCCGTCGTCGACTTCGACGCCGAGCTCCGGCAGCTCGTCACCGACCTGACCGAGACCATGCAGGCGGCCGGGGGCGCCGGGCTCGCGGCGCCGCAGATCGGCGTCGGGCTGCGCGTGTTCACCTGGTACGTCGACGGCGAGGTGGGCCACCTCGTCAACCCGGACGTCGCTGCCGTGGGCGAGGAGGTGCAGGACGGCCCCGAGGGCTGCCTGTCCATCCCCGACCTGCGCTACGACTGCCGCCGGCACCTGCACGTGGTCGCCTCCGGCTGGAACATGCACGGCGACCCGGTGCGCGTCGAGGGCTCGGAGCTGCTGGCCCGGGCCATCCAGCACGAGACCGACCACCTCGACGGCGTCCTGTTCGTCGACCGGCTGTCCGTGGCCGACCGCGCCGCCGCGCTCGCCGAGATCCAGGCCGCCGAGTGGGCCGGCTACGGCAGCTACCTCCCCGTCGTGAAGGTGAGTCCGCACTGAAGCTCCTGTTCGCCGGCACCCCGGCACCCGCCGTCCCGTCCCTGGAGGCGCTGCTCGCCTCCGACCACGAGGTGGTCGCCGTCCTCACCCGCCCGGACGCCCGCTCGGGGCGGGGCCGCAAGGTCAGCCGCTCGCCGGTCGCCGAGCGGGCCGATGCGTCTGGCGTCCCGGTGCTCCAGCCACGGACCCCCCGGGACCCGGAGTTCCTCGAGCAGCTCGCGGAGCTCGGCGTCGACTGCGTGCCCGTCGTCGCCTACGGCGCCCTCGTGCCCCAGGCGGCGCTCGACGTGCCGCGGCACGGCTGGGTCAACCTGCACTTCTCGCTGCTCCCCGCGTGGCGGGGCGCCGCGCCGGTGCAGCACGCGATCATGGCCGGCGACGAGGTGACCGGGGCCTCGACGTTCCTCCTGGAGGCGGGGCTGGACACCGGCCCGGTGTACGGCACCCTCACCGAGACGATCAGGCCGCGGGATACCGCCGGTGACCTGCTCGAGCGCCTGGCGGTCAGCGGCGCGGAGCTGCTCCTGGCGACCCTCGACGGCATCGCCGCCGGAGCACTGGAGGCCCGTCCGCAGCCGGCCGACGGCGTCAGCCTGGCCCCGAAGGTCGAGACCGCGGACGCCCGGGTCGACTGGGCGCTGCCCGCGCACGTGGTGGACCGGCGGATCCGGGGGGTGACGCCGGCGCCCGGCGCCTGGACGACGTGGCGCGGCGAGCGGCTGCGGCTCGGGCCCGTGACGCCGCTGGCCGACGGAGCCGCACTGGAACCCGGTGAGGTGCGGGCCGAGGGCCGGGAGGTGCTCGTGGGCACCGGGAGCGGCCCGGTGCGGCTGGGCGAGGTGCAGCCGGCCGGCAAGCGGATGTTCCCGGCGGCCGACTGGGCCCGCGGCGCCCGGCCCGCCCCCGGCGAGCGGCTGGGCGGCGAGTGACCCGCCCGGCGCGCGGCGGCGGTCAGGGGCGACGGCGGCACCCGGCCACCCGCCGCCCGGTGCTGGACGGCGCCCGGCTGACCGCCTACGACGTCCTGGACGCCGTCTCCTCGCGGAAGGCGTTCGCCAACCTGCTGCTGCCGCAGCTGCTGCGCGAGCGGCAGCTCGACCCGCGGGACGCCGGCTTCGCCACCCAGCTGGCCTACGGGACGCTGCGCGCGCAGGGGACGCTCGATGCGATCCTCTCCGGCCTCGTCTCCCGCCCGCTGGGCGAGCTGGACCCGCGGGTGCTGGACCTGCTCCGGCTGGGCGCCTACCAGCTGGTCGACCTCCGGGTGCCCTCGCACGCGGCGGTGGACACCACCGTCGACCTCACCCGGGCCATCGTGGGCGCGGGCGCCTCCGGGCTGGTCAACGCCGTGCTGCGGAAGGTCGCCGCGGGCGGTGACCGGGCCGCGTGGCTGGCGAGGCTGGCCCCCGAGGGCGACGAGCGGCTGGCGCTGACGACCGACCACCCGCGGTGGATCGTCGACGCCTGGCGGGACGCGCTCGGCGACGAGGCGGAGCTGGAGCAGGCGCTGCTGGCCGACGACGCCGCCCCGGAGGTGCACCTGGTCGCCCGGCGCATGGCGCGGGAGGACCTCGCCGAGGAATCGGGCGGGCAGCCCGGTCCGTGGTCGCCGTACGCGGTGCGGCTGGGCGGGGGAGACCCCGGCCGCCTGGCGTCGGTGCGCTCGGGCCGCGCCGCGGTGCAGGACGAGGGCAGCCAGCTGGCCGCGCTGCTGCTCACCCGGGCGCCGGTCGAGGGGCCGGAGAGCGCCTGGCTGGACATGTGCGCCGGGCCGGGCGGCAAGGCGGGGCTGCTCGCCGCCACCCGGCCGGAGGGCGTGCGGCTCACCGCGGCCGACCGCGCCCCGCACCGGGCCGAGCTGGTGCGCCAGGCGCTCACCGGCGAGGACGACGTCGAGGTGGTGGCCGCCGACGGCCGCGAACCACCGTGGGCGCCCGGGAGCTTCGACCGGGTGCTGCTGGACGCGCCCTGCACCGGGCTCGGCGCGCTGCGGCGCCGTCCGGAGGTCCGCTGGCGGCGGACGGCGGAGGACGTCCCGTCGCTGGTGGAGCTGCAGACCGAGCTGCTCGCCGCCGCGCTGGCGTCGGTGCGCCCGGGCGGCGTGCTGGCCTACGTCACGTGCTCGCCGCACACCGAGGAGACGGTGGCCGTCGTCGACACCGCCGCCGCCCGGGACGACGTCGAGGTGCTGCCGGTGGCGCCGCTGTTCCCCGAGATCCCCGGCATCGCACGCGGCGACTACGCGCAGCTGTGGCCGCACCGGCACGGCACGGACGCCATGTTCATGGCGCTGCTCCGCCGGACCCGCTGACCGCGTCGTGCGGCCGAGACGACCGGGCACCGTGCCAGGATCCCGCAATGGTGTCGTTCGTGTCGCGCACCAGCGTCGACTGCGCTGACGCCTACGCGCTGTCGCGCTGGTGGCAGGCCGTCCTCGACTACGTCGAGGACCCGAAAGACCCGAACGGGCCCGGCCACGAGGAGTGCCTCATCAGGTCGCGCGACGGGCACCACCAGGTGCTCTTCATCGAGGTGCCCGATCCGAAGCGGGTGAAGAACCGGGTGCATCTGGATCTGCGTCCGCGGGAGGGCACGCGCGACGAGGAACTCGCCCGCCTGCTGGCGCTGGGTGCGACGGCCGTCGACGACCGCCGCAACCCCGACGGGACCGGCTGGGTGGTGCTCGCCGACCCCGAGGGGAACGAGTTCTGCATCCTGCGCAACACGGCGGAGGTCGCCGCGTCGCGCGGTCCGGACGGCGCCTGAGCGCCGGTCAGAAGGGTGGTGGGTCGTCCGGCTCGGGTGGTGGTGGCGGCTCTGGTGGTGCGGTGAGGACGCGGTAGCCGGGTGGTCGGCTGGTGCGTGTGACGCCGGTGGGGGTGATGACGGTGAGCACGCCGTCGTCGCTGAGCGTGTGCTGCCAGCCGGGGGCGAAGGTCTTGAGCCGGTGGTGGTGGCGGCACAGGCAGCACAGGTTGTCGCAGGCGGTGGCCCCACCGTCGGCGTGGGCGATGGCGTGGTCGATGTCGGCCCAGGCGGCGGGTGCGGTGCAGCCGGGGTGGCGGCAGGTGCGGTCGCGGGCCTCGAGGAAGCGGTGCTGGGCGGCCGAGGGGCGGTAGCGGTCCACCGGCCCGGGGACGCCGAGCCGGGGGCAGCCGCAGGCGGTGCTGGAGTGTTCGGTGCAGCCGGTGCGGGCCAGCCGGGCCAGCTCCGCCCGGCCGGTGACCGCCAGCAGTGCCCCGGTGGCGTCGGTGAGCGCGATCTGCAGGCTGCCGCCGGCCGGGGCCTGCACGCCCAGGCCGTCGAGCTGGGTGAGCAGTTCACGCAGGTGGGCGGCGGTGATCGGCTCCCCGTCGACCTCCCCGACCGGGGACGCGGTGCCGGGGCGGGTGAAGGCGGCCGGGGCCGGGGCGCCGGCGGCGAGGAACCGGCGGGGAGTCAATGCGTCCAGTGGTGCGACCACGGTCAGCTGCGCGGTCACCGCCGGCTGCTGCTGCCACGGGCGCAGCAGCAGATCGGCCAGCGCTCCGGCGCGCAGCATCCCGATCGGGCGGGTGTCGCCGGCGTCCTTCGCGGCGCGGGCGTGCCGATCCACGGCGTCGCGGCAGGCGCGGGCCTCGGGGTGGGGCAGCAGGGCGCGCAGCTCGCTCATCCCGTCCCCGACCGGGCGCACTGTCACATCCGCCGCGCGCCGGCGGGCCTCCCGCCGCCGGTCGGCGGCTGCGGCATCGCGGGCCAGCAGCTCCGCACGCACCGCCGCCCGCAGCTTCCCCACCCCCAGCTCGACCGCGGTGGGGAGGACGGCGGTCTCCATGCCGGCGATCACGCCCGGGTCGGTGTCGGCGCCGGTGGCGGCGACCTCGGCGGCGATCGCCCGCGCCCGGGGCCAGTCCAGCCGCCCCAGCCGCAGCGCGGCGAAGGTCGCCGGCAGCACGGTGGTGAGCACGTGGGCGTGCTCCAGCTGCGTGACCGCCGCCGTGCGGCTGCAGTTCTGCACCGCGGCCAGCTCATCGGGCACGAACTCACTGGCCCCCGCCGGGCCGACCTGCCCGGCGCGTTCACCGCCGGGCAGCCGGTCGGCCGGGGCGGGGCGGGCCGCGGCCAGATCCATCACCAGCTCCGCCCGCAACGCGGCGAGCCGCGCCTCCGCGGCCACGATCTGCCCCAGCAGCTCCGCCGCCTGCGTTGCCGACCGCCGCGCGGGCAGCCAGGCACTGAGCGGCTCGTCCCACCGCGCCGGATCAGGATCCTCCAGCTCCCACGGCGAGGGCGCGTCGGACACCGGCGCCACGGTCACTCCGACCGCGAACCCGACCACCGACATACCTGCAGGCTAGGCAGGGGATACGACAATTCCCGCAGGTCGACGCTGCACGAGGGTCAGCCGGTCAGCCCCGCCACCAGACCGGCCAGCAGACCGATCACCAGCACCGCCGCCATCGCCAGTAGCGCGGTGCGGGGGCGGGTGAACCAGCGCTCGGCGCGACCGGGTGGCGGTACCTCACGGGGTGGACCGGGTGGGTCGGCAAGCCACCGCCGAGCCCACGCGACCCGGCGCCGCCACCACACGGTGAGGCCCACGGCCCCGCCGGCGACGAGGAGCGCGGCGGGCACGGTGGAGACGGGCCGGTCCCAACGGGCACCCGGCAGCAGGGCGGCCGGCCCCGCCGGGAGGACCCAGACCAGCCAGCCGACGCCTGCCTGGTAGCGCGCCTGGACGTCGGCGCGCTCGCGCAACCCCGGGCCGGGATCCACCCGGTACCGGAGGGCGTGGCCGATCCGGTGCGCCTCGGCCGACCGGGCGCGCAGTCGTGGGCTCAGCCAGGACCACCAGATGGCCGCTCACGACGATGGCCGTCAGGACGCCGATGGCGACCCAGGCCGCGGCGCCTTCCCACACCGCCCACCGTCCCTGGAGGGTGACGAGGCAGGCGAAGAGCAACGCCAGCTGGGGCAGCGCCAGCCAGTCGGTACGGCGCCCGCGGCGCTCGACGGCGGACCAGTCGACGTCCGGACCGGTGCTCACGACAGGTCCTCCGGGCGCGGTGGCGGGTGTTCGGCGAGCCGACGTCGCCAGCGCAGTGCCTGCATCGCCGCCACCCTAGGAAGAGCGGCAGGCAGGCATCGCGACGGTCACCCGATCGTGTGCGGCGGGGACGGGCCGGGCGGCCGCCACACGGTCGCCACCCGGCCGACCGTCAGAAGGGGAACTGCCGCCGGGTGTGCTGGACGCTGATCCAGTGGTCGGTGGTGAACTCCTCGATCGCCCACTCACCGCCGAACCGGCCGAGCCCCGAGTCCTTCTCGCCGCCGAACGCGGTGTTGTTCTCGTCGTTGAGCGGGGAGTCGTTGACGTGGGTCATGCCCGCCTCGACCTGCAGCGCGAAGTTGACGCCGCGCAGGGTGTCCCGGGTGAAGACGGCGCTGGAGAGCCCGTACTCGGTGTCGTTGGCGATCGCCAGCGCGTCGGCCTCGTCGCGGGCGCGGATGATCGTCGCGACCGGGCCGAAGACCTCCTGCCGGGCGGTGGCGACGTCGTTCGTCCCCAGCAGCACGTGCGGCGGCAGCACCGAGCCGATCGGCCCGGTCGGGTCGCCGCCGAGCAGCTGGTCGGCGCCGTCCTCGCGCGCCTGGGCGACCTTCTCCTGGATGCCCTCGAGCTGCTTGCCGTTGATGATCGGCCCGATCACCGTGTCGCCCTCGCGGGGGTCACCGGCCTTGAGCCCGCGCACCCGCTCCACGTAGCGGTCGACGAACTCGTCGTGCACCGCGGCGTCCACCACGATCCGGTTGGTGATCATGCACACCTGACCCTGGTGGAAGAACTTGCCGAACACGGCGGCGTCGACGGCGTACTCCAGGTCGGCGTCGTCGAGCACCACCAGCGGGCCGTTGCCGCCGAGCTCCAGCGAGAGCTTCTTCAGCCCGGCCTTCTCTGCGATGCCCTTGCCCACCGGGGTGGACCCGGTGAAGGAGACGACGCGCGGCGTGGGGTGGCTGACGATCGCGTCACCGATGTCGCGCCCGGCGCCGATGACCACCGACAGCAGGCCCGGTGGCAGCCCGGCCTCCTCGTAGACCTTGGCCAGCAGCAGGCCGCCGGTCACCGGCGTGTCACCGGCCGGCTTGAGGACGACGGCGTTCCCGAGCGCCAGGGCGGGCGCGACCGAGCGGTTGGACAGGTGCATCGGGACGTTCCAGGGGCTGATCACGGCCACCACGCCCACCGGGCGGCGGTAGACGCGGCTCTCCTTGCCCTCGATGTCGGCCGGCAGGATCCGGCCCTCCATCCGGTACGGGTAGGACGACGCCTCGTGGAAGTCCCGCAACGTGATCGCGAACTCGAACTCGGCGGCCGGTGCAGCGGCCCCGCTCTCGCGGATGTGCCAGTCGACGATCTCGTCCTTGCGCGCCTCCATGATCCGCGCGGCACGGCGCATCACGTCGGCGCGGTCGCTGGGCAGCCGGGCGGCCCACTCGCGCTGCGCTTCCTTGGCGCGCGCGTAGGCCTCGTCGAGGTCCTCGGCGTTCGCGAGCGGGATCTCGGTCAGCGTCTCGCCGTTGTAGGGATCGGTGTCGGTGGCGGTCTTCCCCGCGCGACCGGCGCGCCAGGTGCCGCCGATCGGCATGCGGTCGAAGCCGTCGTAGCGTTCGGGGGCGGTGGTGTCGGAAGCCATGGCTCCGGCCCTACCCGGTTGTGTGCCACGGACACGTGGCGGGGGGCTGCGCCGGTCAGCTGCGGGGAGGCCCGGGCGGGTCGGCGAGCCAGCGACGTCCGGCCCTGTCCTGCGTGATGCTGTCGGCCAGGAGGACCACGCCGGCGATCGTCATCAGGATCGCGCCCGGGACCGTGGTCGCGAGCTGGTCCCAGTCAGCCAGGACCACCTGGGTGCCGATGATGACCGGGACGCCCACCCGGGCGAAGATGCGCTGGCGCGCCATCCGGTCCGCCACGCGGTCGGCGCGCGCTCGCCGGCCCGGCCCCGGGTCCCTGTGGTGGACGACGGCGTACTCGGCCAGCAGGCGCTCCTCCTGCCGCCGGCGGCCCCGCTCGGTCCCGAGAAGACACCAGCCCAGGAGCGCCAGGGTCGCGGCGCAGGCGGCGACGGCGGTCCACGTGCCCGTGGACCAGCTCGCCGGCCCCAGCCGCAGCAGCGCGAAGCCGGCCGCGAAGGACGGCAGGAAGGCCGCGAACATGCGGAGCTCGTGCCGGGCCCGCTCGCGCACCGCCGCGGCGGCGTCCTCGGCCGTCAGGGTCCAGGTCCGCGCGGGGGAAGCGCCGGACCGGCTGGTCTCGGTCATGGGCGCAGGTTAGACAACGGGCCCCGATCACCGACCGGCGACGGGGCCGGCGAGCAGCACCGGCACGGGGGAGTGGTGGGTGACGTGCTCGGCGACGCTGCCGAGCATGCGGTGGGACAGGCCGCGGCCCCGCCGGCCCACGACGACGACGTCGGCGTCCTCCTGGCCGGCCACCTCCAGCAGCGCCGAGCCCGGCCGGCCGCTCACCAGCTCGACGACCGGCCTGGCCCCGGAGAACCAGGTGGTCCGCTCCTCCAGCAGGCCGCGGCACCGGTCCCGCTCGGTGCGGTCGGCGAACTCGACGACGTCGGGGTCGACCGCCATCACGAGCACCACCCGGGTGCCGTCGCCGGAGAAGAGCTGTGCCGCGTCCCGCAGCGACCGGTCGGACTCCGCGGACCCGTCGACGCCCACGACGACCGTCACCGCGCCGTCGGCCCGCGCGGACTCGGCGTCCGCGAGCGGTGTCCGCTCGACCACCCGGTGCTCGCGCCGCCCGCGCTCGATCGCCACCGGCACGAACAGCGGCCCGAGGACGGCGCCGAGGAAGTACCACTGGGGATCGCGGTAACCCCGGCGGCCGAGGAAGAGGGCGGCACCACAACCCACGGCTATCCAGACGACGAGGACGAGGACGACGAGGGCGGGTGTCGGCATGGTGCTCCTCCCGTGCAAGCGGGCCACGGCGTTCGCGCCCCTACGTGGCTGACGACCGGCGGAGGGATCGGGTTCCGGCACGTGGCCGCCACCTAGACTCGGCGGACGTGCCCCGGCAACCGTTGATCGCGCCCAGCCTGCTGTCCGCGGACTTCGCCCGCCTGGCCGACGAGGTGGCGCGCGTGGCCGACGCGGACTGGCTGCACGTCGACGTCATGGACGCGCACTTCGTGCCGAACCTGACCCTGGGGCTCCCGGTCGTCCAGGCGATCGAGCGGGTCAGCCCCGTGCCCCTGGACTGCCACCTCATGATTGAGCACCCCGAGCGCTGGGCGCCGGGGTACGCCGAGGCCGGGGCGCGCAACGTCACCGTGCACGCGGAGGCCTGCACCGATCCGCGGGCGGTGGCCCGGGACCTGCGCGCCGCGGGCGCGCTGGCCGGGCTGGCGATCAAGCCGGGCACGCCCCTGGAGGACTACCTCGACGTCCTCGCCGACTTCGACACCCTGCTGGTCATGAGCGTGGAGCCCGGCTTCGGCGGGCAGTCGTTCATCGCCGACGTGCTGCCCAAGGTGCGGCGGGCCCGGGAGCTCGTGGACGCCGGCGAGCTGACCCTCCTCGTGGAGATCGACGGCGGCATCAACGCCGACACCATCGAGCAGGCCGCCGAGGCAGGGGTGGACATGTTCGTCGCCGGGTCGGCGGTCTACGGCGCCGACGACCCCGGGAAGGCGATCGCCGCGCTGCGCGCGCAGGCCGCCGCGGCGATGCCCGGGTGAGCGCCTCCCTGGCCGAACTGCGCGGGATGGCCCGCGCCCGGGAGCTCGGCGTCGCGGTCCTCGGCACGACGAGCCCCAACCCCGCGGTGGGCGCGGTGGTCCTGGCCGCCGACGGCAGCGTCGTGGGGGAGGGGGCCACCGCCCCGCCCGGCGGTCCGCACGCCGAGGTGCGCGCCCTGGCCCAGGCCGGTGAGCGGGCCCGCGGCGGCACCGCCGTCGTCACGCTGGAGCCGTGCGCGCACACCGGGCGCACCGGTCCGTGCGCCGATGCGCTGCTGGCCGCCGGCATCGCGCGGGTCGTCGTCGCCGTGCCCGAGCCGACCGAGCTGGCCGGTGGGGGCGCGGAACGGCTGCGCGCCGCCGGGGTCGAGGTGGTCGTCGGTGTCGAGCGGGACGCGGCCGAGCGCGGGGCGCTCGCCGGGTGGCTGACCGGGGTCCGCGAACAGCGGCCGTACGTGATCTGGAAGGTGGCGGCCACGCTGGACGGTCGCGTCGCCGCGGCCGACGGCAGCAGCCGCTGGATCACCGGGCCCGAGGCGCGGGCCGAGGTGCACCGGCTGCGGGCCGGCTGCGACGCCGTCGTCGTCGGTTCCGGCACCGCCCTCACCGACGACCCGCAGCTCACCGTGCGCGACGAGGACGGCCGGGACGCCGACCGGCAACCGCTCCGGGTGGTCGTCGACCGCCGGGACCGGCTGCCGGCCTCTGCCCGGGTGCTCGACGACGCCGCGCCCACGCTGGTCAGTCGCGCCGGGAGCCCGGCCGAGCTGCTCGCCGAGCTGTTCGCCCGCGACGTCCGCCGGGTGCTGCTCGAGGGCGGCCCGACGCTCGCTGCCGCGTTCCTGCGGGCGGGCCTGGTCGACGAGGCCGTCGTGCACCTCGCGCCGAAGCTGCTGGGCGCCGGTCCCTCGCTCGTCGGCGACCTGGGAATCACCGGGATCGGCGCGGCGCTGTCCTACTCGGTCGCCGACGTCCTCCCGTTGGGTGGGGACGTGCAGATCCGGCTGCACCCCACCGGGCACACTGAGGGCGGCACCCGCACCGGCGGGACCGGCACGGACGGAGGGAGCTGAGGTGTTCACCGGCATCGTCGAGGAGGTGGGCACCCTGGCCCGGCGCGAGGACCAGGGCGACTCCGCCGTCCTCAGCATCCGCGCCCGCACCGTCCTGACCGACGTCTCGCTGGGCGACTCCATCGCCGTCAACGGCGTCTGCCTCACCGTCACCGGCGTCCAGCCGGGCGTGGACGGCGCCGGTGTGTGGACCACCGACGTGATGGCCGAGACGCTGCGCCGAAGCAGCCTGGACGCCGTCGCCGAGGGCGCACCGGTCAACCTGGAGCGCGCCGTCGCGCCGCACACCCGCCTGGGCGGGCACATCGTGCAGGGCCACGTCGACGGCGTGGGCGAGATCCTGTCCCGCACGCCGGCGGAGCACTGGGAGGTCGTGCGCATCGGCCTGCCCACCGGGCTCGCCCGCTACGTCGTCGAGAAGGGCTCCATCGCCGTCGACGGCGTCTCGCTGACCGTCAGCGCGGTCAGCGCAGCGACCGACGCCGAACCCTGGTTCGAGGTCAGCCTCATCCCCACCACTCTCCGCGAGACCACGCTCGGCGCGCGCGCCCCGGGGGAGCCCGTCAACCTGGAGGTCGACGTGATCGCCAAGTACGTGGAACGTCTGCTGGGGGCCCGCGCATGAACGAGCCCCGCACCCGGCTGGACTCCATCGAGTCGGCCATCGCCGCCATCAAGGACGGCCGGCCCGTGGTCGTCGTCGACGACGAGGACCGCGAGAACGAGGGCGACCTCATCTTCGCCGCGGAGCTCGCCACCCCGGAGCTGGTGGCGTTCATGGTCCGCTACACCTCCGGCTACATCTGCGTGGCCGTGACCGAGGCCGACGCCGACCGGCTGGACCTGCCGCCCATGCACCGGGTGAACCAGGACCGCCTCGGTACCGCCTACACGGTCACCGTCGACGCCCGGGAGGGCGTCACCACCGGCATCTCCGCCGCCGACCGCGCGCACACCATCCGCACCCTCGCCGCCGCGGAGACCACCTCGGCCGACCTCGCCCGGCCCGGCCACGTCGTGCCGCTGCGGGCCCGCGACGGTGGTGTGCTGCGACGCCCCGGGCACACCGAGGCCGCCGTCGACCTCGCGCTGCTGGCCGGGCTGCGCCCGTCCGGCGTGCTCTGCGAGATCGTCAGCGAGAAGGACCCGATCGGCATGGCCCGCAGCGAGGAGCTGCGGCTGTTCGCCGACGAGCACGACCTGTGCATGATCTCGATCGCCGACCTGATCGCCTACCGCAAGCGGTTCGACAAGCTGGTCGAGCGGGTGGCCGAGGCGATCGTGCCGCTGGCCCCCGGCACGTTCACCGCCGTCGGCTACTCGAGCTCCTACGACGAGCGCGAGCACGTGGCCTTCGTCTACGGGGACATCGGCGACGGCGAGGACGTGCTGGTGCGGGTGCACTCCGAGTGCCTCACCGGCGACGTCTTCGGCTCGCTGCGCTGCGACTGCGGGCCCCAGCTGCAGGCCGCGCTCGCCGCCGTCGCCCAGGAGGGCCGCGGCATCGTGCTCTACATCCGCGGGCACGAGGGCCGGGGAATCGGCCTGCTGCACAAGCTGCAGGCCTACCAGCTGCAGGACATGGGGGTCGACACCGTCGACGCCAACCTCGACCTCGGGCTGCCCGCCGACGCGCGCGACTACGGCACCGGCGCGCAGATCCTCGTCGACCTGGGCGTGCACACCATGCGGTTGCTGACCAACAACCCGGCGAAGCGCGCCGGCCTGGAGGGCTACGGCCTGCGGGTGCTCGGCCGGGTGCCGCTGCCCAGCCACGTCACCGCGGAGAACCTCGGGTACCTGCGCACCAAGCGCGACCGGATGGGCCACCTGCTCGACATCATCGAGCCCGAGACCGAGTCCGGTCCGGCCGACGCCCCGGGCGCCACGACGGTGCCGGGCACCGACGTGCCCCTCGGCCAGGACGAGCAGCCGGCATGAGCGGCAGCGGAGCGCCGCAGGCGACCCCGGTCGACGCGGCCGGGCTGACGCTGGGCATCGTCGCCACCACGTGGCACGCCGAGATCACCGGGACGCTGCTGGACCGTGCCGTCGCCGCCGCCGAGGCCTGCGGGGTTCCCGCGCCGACCGTCGTCCGCGTGCCGGGCGCGGTGGAGCTGCCCGTCGTGGCGCAGGCCCTGGCCGAGCGCCACGACGCCGTCGTCGCGCTCGGCGTCGTCGTGCGCGGGGGGACGCCCCACTTCGAGTACGTCTGCGATGCCGTGACCGCGGGGCTCACCCGCGTCGCCCTCGACGCCGGCAAGCCGGTGGGCAACGGCGTCCTCACCACCAACGACGAGCAGCAGGCCCGCGACCGGTCCGGCCTGCCCGGCTCGGCCGAGGACAAGGGCTGGGAGGCCACCCTCGCCGCGCTGCAGACCGCGCTCGTGCTCCGCGAGCTGCGGACGCCGCAGCGGCAGACCGGGTTCTCCGCGACCCCCGCCCGTCAGGAGGCCCGGTCGTGAAGACCTTCGACAGCCTGTTCGCCGAGCTCTCCGCCAAGGTGGCCGCCGGAGATGCTGCCTCCGGCACCGTCGCCGCGGTGCGGGACGGCGTGCACGCAGCCGGCAAGAAGGTCGTGGAGGAGGCCGCCGAGTCCTGGATGGCGGCCGAGCACGAGGGTGCCGACCGCACCGCCGAGGAGATCAGCCAGCTGCTCTACCGGGTGCAGGTGCTCATGCTGGCGCGGGGCCTCACGCTCGACGACGTCTACACCCACCTCTGATCCACCCCGAGACACAGGAGATCGAAAGTGCTGCGCGTCGCCGTGCCGAACAAGGGTGTGCTGAGCGAGCCGGCGGCGGAGATGCTCGCCGAGAGCGGCTACCGCCAGCGGCGCAGCACCAAGGACCTCGCCGTCTACGACCCCGACAGCGACACCGAGTTCTTCTACCTGCGCCCGCGCGACATCGCGGTGTACGTGGCCGCCGGCACGCTCGACGTGGGCATCACGGGCCGGGACATGCTGCTGGAGACCGCCCCGGCCGATGGTGAGGGCCCGAGCGCGGTGGAGGACATGCCGCTGGGCTTCGGCCGCTCCTCGTTCCGGTTCGCGACCCCCGTGGAGTCGGCGATCCAGCAGGTCGAGCAGCTGGCCGGCAAGCGGATCGCCACCGCCTACCCGGTGCTCCTGCGGCGCTACCTGGACGAGCAGGGGCTCAAGGCCGACGTGGTGAAGCTCGACGGCGCGGTGGAGACCGCCTGCCGGCTGGGCGTCGCGGACGCGGTCTGCGACGTGGTGGAGACCGGGACGACGCTGCGCGCCGCCGGGCTGCACATCATCGGGGAGCCCGTGCTCAGCAGCGAGGCCATCCTCGTGCGCCGTGAAGGGTCCGAGGAGATCCCCGCGGTGGCGCAGCTGCGCCGTCGGCTCCGCGGCGTGCTGGTCGCGCGGCAGTACGTGATGCTCGACTACGACTGCCCCAACGAGCTGCTCGACCGCGCCACCGCGGTCACCCCGGGCATCGAGGGGCCGACGGTCAGCCCGCTGCAGACCCCGGGCTGGTCGGCGGTGCGGGCCATGATCGCCCGCACCGAGACCAACCGGGTGATGGACGAGCTGTGGGAGCTCGGTGCCCGGGCGATCCTCGTCACCAGCATCCACGCCTCCCGGATCTGACGGACCCGCCGCTCGGGGCCTCCTGGCGAGCAGCCGGGCGCCGGCTGCGGTGGAACCCGAGGGCGGCGTCGCTCGTCTGGACCGGCATGCGACGCCTGGTGCTGCTCGCCCTCCTCGTCTCCGCGCTCGTGCTCGGCGCCTGCGCCACGGGGCGGGGCGACGGGGACGCGTCGTCGACCGGTGACGGGCGCGACGCGACCGGCGGTGGCCCGTCGGGCATCGCGCAGGCGGCGAACGACCTGCGGATCGTGGTCGACCGCGGGGACGGGACGCCGCCGGAGACCTGGACGCTGACCTGCGCCGGCGTCGCGGAGGGCACCCACCCGCGGGCGGAGGAGGCCTGCGCCCACCTCGAGGACATGGCCGAGCCGTTCGCGCCGCTGCCGGACGACCGGGTCTGCACCGAGCAGTACGGCGGTCCGCAGACGGCCCGCATCACCGGGCGCTGGAACGGCGCGCCGGTCGACCTGGAGCTGTCCCGCGTCGACGGCTGCCGCATCGCGCAGTGGGACGCCCTGGGTCCCGTCCTGCCCGTACCGGTGGGGGAGGCGGCGACGCCGCTCGGCTGACGCCGGTCAGCGGACGCGCGCGGTGCGATCCACCAGGTCGATGGCGGTGCACAGACCCAGTGCCATGGCCCGGCCGCTGGTGGCCCCGGTGGCCAGCAGGCGGCCGATCGCCGGCCCGAGCGGGCGCTCGCCGACCAGCCCGCGGAGCACGGCGGCGTACTCACCGCTGACCTGTCCCGCTGCCGCGTGCCGCAGGAGCGCGCGGGACAGCTCGGTGGTGCGGCCACCGGCCAGCGAGCACACGCCCGCGGCGAAGCGCTCCGCCGCCGGGTGCCCGAGGAGCACCAGGCCCGCGATCGTCCCGGCCACGACGTCGTCACCGGCCGGCGTCAGCCCGGGGCCGAGGCCGATGAGCCGGGTGGCGGTGCGCAGCGCGGCCTCGAGGTCGGCGCGACGCACCGCGCCGCGCAGGGCGGCCAGCGGGCCACCGGGCCCCGTGGGCAGCCCGGGCAGGGTGAAGGCGCTGTGCGGGACGCCCTCGCCGTAGAGGGCGGTGCGCAGCTGCCGGACCCCCTCGGGCAGGAGCGCGGGCCGTCCACCGGGCAGCCGCGGCCGCGGGTCCCACCAGGCCGACGCGCTGACCGCGAGGTCCCCGACGACGATCCGCCCGGCCCCCACCTCGGCGGGGGCGCCCGCCGGGAGCCCGGTCAGCGGGCGCCCGTTGCTCGGGCGGAAGAGGACGCAGCCCAGCGGCAGCCGGGCCGCATCGCTGGTCAGGACGCCGACGACCTCACCGAGGCCGCGCTCACCGGCCACCTGCACGTAGAGGGCGGCGGGGAGGCTCAGCAGCACGCGCGCCGGGCGGACGGGGCCGCGCAGCACGTCCGCGACGGCGGTGCTCGCCGCGGCGGGCACCGCCGACGGCGCCGCCGTCGGCAGGGTGCGGGCGGCTCGCGCCGACTCCCGGGGCAGGGGGATCGTCGGGACCCCGGCGCGACCCCGCCCGGCGAGGTGTCCGCTCGAGCCGCTCCGGACCTCGGTGTCGTCGATCGCGCGCATGGGCCGCCCTCCACCCCTCGGGACGACGGAGGCCGGTGGATCGGCGCTCCGCCCCTCGGTCCACCGGCCGCGAGGAGGGTGCACACGCCCCTGCACGGAGCGCCTACGATCCAGCGAGCAGGTGGAACGAGGTCGAACCTAAGCGGCGCGTCGCACGCCCTCTTATGGCGGATGTCGCCAAGAATGGATGGCGGCGTCCGGGGACACCTGACAGGCCGCTGCCGTGTGGCACCCTGGACGACGACTGGAAGGGGATGCCTTGTGACACAGAGTGATTCGTCACTCCTGGCGTCTACTCGCGGTAGTGGAACCACCCCGTTCCGTCGCAACTGGTCGGTCGACGAGTCGCCCCGGGCCGAGCGGCGCGGCGAGCGCGCGAGCTGGCAGCAGCGGATGGGCCTGACCGTGGAGGAGGCGCTGGACCTCCCCGTCCTCGCGGGGAGCACCGTGACCAGCGGCTCGGCCGGGCTCGGCCGGGTGATCCGCCACATGGTCGTCGACGACCCTGCGGAGCCGCTGGCCGCCGCGGGCCCCGACGTGCTCGTCGTCCTCGGCGCCCGCCTCCCTCCCGCCGACCCGGCCAGCTGCCGGGCGCTGGTCGAGCGGCTCGAGGCCGCCGGCACCGCGGCGCTGGCCTACCGGCGCGTCGACGGGCCACCGCCGCTGCCCGCCGAGGTCCTGGCCGAGTCGGAGCGCCGCGGTCTCCCGGTGCTCGCGCTGCCGCCGACGGCACGGCTCGACGAGGTCGTCTCCGGCGTGCTGGGCGCCGTCGTCGCCAAGCAGGGGCAGGCCCTCGCCCTGTCCTCGCGCATGGACGACGAGTTCACCGAGGTGGCGCTCACCGGTGGCGGCCTGGCCGAGGTGACCCAGCGCCTCGCCGTGATGCTCGAGGGCGCCGCGGTGCTGGGCCTCGGCCCGGACCGGGAGGTCGTCACCAGCGCCGGCCCCGCCGACGACGTCGCCGAGATCAGCGACTGGCTGTGGCTCCTCGACGCCGCCGCCGACGACGAGCTGGCCGCCATGGCGCCGTCGCTGCGGCTCTCCGGGGTCCGCGCGGACCAGACGGTGGTCACGCCGGCCGACCTGAACGCGGACCTCTCACCCGCCGACGGCATCCTGCTCGTGCCCGGGCACCACGAGCTGCCCGGCGGGATCGGCGAGTACGCGGTGGCGCCGATCATGGCGGGCGACCAGCGGCACGGCTGGCTCGTCGCCGTCCACCGGACCGGCGCGATGATGCTGGGCGCCGGCGGCGTGCTGGAGCGGGCGGCGGTCATCGCCGCGCTGTCGGTGATCCGGCTGCAGGCGGTCCACTCGGTGGAGCTGCGTTTCCAGGGGGACCTGGTCCGCCGGCTGGTGGGGGGCGCGGTGGGCCACACCGAGCGGACGCTGGCCTACACCCGCTCGTTCGGCTGGCGGCTGGACGGACCGGTCGCGGTGCTGGTGACCGCCACCGAGACCGTGGCCGACGCGGCGGCCGACCCCACCCGCGCCCTCGACGTCCTGGACCGGCTGGCCGACGGCTGGCGCGCCGCGTTGGAGTCGGAGGTGGCCGGCGCGGCCGTCGCGGGGCTGGCCACGGAGATCGTGACGCTGCTGCCCCTGGACGGGCGCACGCCGGAGGAGCTGTCGGCCCTGGTCTCCGCCGTGACCTCTCGGGTCAACGGGCGGCTGCGCCGGGTGGGCCGGTTGCTGGGCACCGGCATCGGCCGGCCGGCCGGATCGCTCTCGGAGCTGGCCGAGGTGCACCGGCAGGCGCAGCGCGCGCTCGGTGTCGGGCAGGAGATCCACGGCGCGTCGTCGGTCGTCCACTTCGACCAGCTCGGGGTGTTCCGGCTGCTGTCGCTGATCCCCGACAGCACCGAGCTGCGTTCCTACGTCGACGAGGTGCTCGGCCCGCTGGCCGACGCCGTCGACGCCGATGCCGCCGACCTCCGGGAGACCCTGCGGGTGCTGCTGGAGACGAACCTGAACGTCGCGGAGTCCGCCCGGCGGCTGCACTTCCACTACAACACGATGCGCTACCGGATCGGGAAGCTGGAACGGATGCTCGGGCCGTTCACCACCGACCCGACGCTGCGGCTGAACCTCCTGCTGGCGCTGCACGCCGCCCGCATGCGCGGCCTGGACCAGCCGGCGCGCCCGCCGCTGGACGGCGGCCTCGGCCCGCTCGACGACGGGTTCGACGCCCTCCTCTGAGAACCGCGCTGCGCGGCCGACGTGCGCCGCCGGGTGCTGCGTGGGAAGGATGTCCGCATGACCCAGGTCGATCGCCCCCTCGCCGGCACGGTGGCCCTCGTGACGGGCGCGTCCTCGGGGATCGGCGAGGCCACGGCGGTCGCCCTGGCCGGGGCCGGGGCTGCCGTCGCCCTCGGAGCGCGGCGGAGCGACCGGGTCGAGACGCTCGCCGGTCGGCTGCGCGACGGCGGGACGGCGGTGCTGCCGCTGGCCCTGGACGTCACCGACGAGCGGGCGTGCGCCGATGCCGTCGCGCGCACCCGGTCGGAACTGGGCGGCCTCGACGTCCTGGTGAACAACGCCGGCGTCATGCTCCTGGGCACGATCGCCGGGGCGGACACCGAGGACTGGCGCCGGATGATCGACACCAACGTCATGGGCGTGCTCTACATGACCCACGCGGCCCTCGACGGGATGCTCGAGCAGGGGTCGGGCGACATCGTGAACATCTCCAGCGTCGCCGGGCGGCAGGCCCGCAAGGGCGCCGGGGTGTACAACGCCAGCAAGTGGGCGGTGAACGCCTTCAGCGAGTCGCTGCGCCAGGAGGTCACCGGCCGCGGGGTGCGGATCGGCCTGGTCGAGCCCGGCGCGGTCAGCACCGAGCTCACCGACCACATCACCCAGCCCGCGGCGAAGGCCGCCTCGGTGCAGATGTACTCGAGCATGCGGGCGCTGCACGCCGAGGACATCGCCCGCGCCGTCCTCTACCTGGTGACCCAGCCGCCGCACGTCGCGGTCAACGAGGTGCTCGTCCGCCCCACCGACCAGGAGAGGTGAGAAAGGACCCCGTCCTCCCCACCGCTCGCAGGCTCGCGGCGGTGCCCTGGACGGGGCCGTTAGTCGCGGAAGACCTCGATGTCGGCGCCCATCTCGACCAGCCGCTCGTAGAGCTGCTCGTACCCGCGGGCGATGATGTCGACGTTGCGCAGCACCGACGTGCCCTTGGCCGCCAGCATCGCCAGCAGTATGCAGACCGCCGGGCGCAGCGCGGGCGGGCAGACGACCTCCGCGGCCCGCCAGCGGGTCGGGCCGGTGACCAGCACCCGGTGCGGGTCCAGCAGGCGGACGTCGGCGCCGAGCCGGGTGAGGTCGGAGAGGTGGATCGCCCGGTTGTCGTAGACCCAGTCGTGGATCAGCGTCGACCCCTGCGCCTGGGCGGCGATCACCGCGAAGAACGGCAGGTTGTCGATGTTGAGCCCCGGGAACGGCATCGGGTGCACCTTGTCCAGCGGCGCCCGCAGCTCCGACGGGTGGATGGTGATGTCGGCCAGCCGGGTGTGCCCGTTGTCGGCGAGGTACTCGGCGGAGAGCTCGTAGCGCAGCCCCATCTCGGCGAGCACCGCGAGCTCCACCTCGAGGAAGTCCACCGGGGCCCGGGTGACGGTCAGCTCCGAGCCCGTGACGATCCCGGCGGTCAGCAGGCTCATCGCCTCCACCGGGTCCTCGCTGATCGTGTAGTCGACGTCGGCGTCGAGCACGGGGCGTCCGCGCACCACCAGCGTCGTCGTCCCCAGGCCCGTCACCTCGACGCCGAGCAGCTGCAGGTACAGGCACAGGTCCTGGACCATGTAGTTGGAGCTCGCGTTGCGGATGGTGGTGGTGCCGTCGGTGCGGGCCGCGGCCAGGAGCGCGTTCTCGGTGACGGTGTCCCCCCGCTCGGTGAGCACGATCGTCCGATCCGCGGCGGCCGGTCCCTCCACCGTGGCCTGGTACTCACCGGCGTGCGCCTCGACGGCCAGCCCGAACGGCCGGAGGGCGATCATGTGCGGCTGCACGGTCCGCGTCCCCAGGTCGCAGCCGCCGGCGTAGGGCAGCCGGAACGCGCCGGCCCGGTGCAGCAGCGGGCCCAGGAACATGATGATGCTGCGGGTCCGCCGGGCCGCGTCGGCGTCGATGCCGTCGAGGTCGAGCTCGTCGGGGACGACGAGGGTGAGGTCGTGCCCGTGCTCGTCCCAGGTCGCGGAGACGCCGATGGACCGCAGCACGTCGAGGATGCGCTCGACCTCCACGATGCGGGACACGTTGCGCAGGGTCGTGCGGCCCCGGTTCAGCAGCGCCGCGCAGAGCAGGGCGACGGCGGCGTTCTTGGAGGACTTCACCGCCACCCGGCCGCGGAGGAGGCGCCCACCGGTCACCCGCAGGTGTGCCGGCCCGGCGGGACCCAGCCGGATGAGCTCGCTGTCGAGCGCGGCGGAGAGGCGGCCCAGGAACTCCAGCGTGAGGTTCTGGCTGCCCTGCTCGATGCGGGCGACCGCGCTCTGGCTGGTGCCGAGCCGTTCGGCCAGCTGTTGCTGGGTGAGGCCCCGGTGGCGGCGGGCATCGCGGACGAGCGCCCCGATGCGCCGCATGGCTTCGTCGGCAGGCAGGTCGGTGAGCGTCACCGGGACACGATATCTCGTATCTGAGATGTCGGCCGCCCCGTGCGCAGACGTGGCGCCTCCGGGGAGACTGCACCCGTGGACGTACTGGTCACCGGCGGCACGGGCCGCCTGGGGCGGCACCTGGTGCCGCAGCTGCGGGACGCCGGGCACCAGGTGCGGCAGATGTCGCGCCGGGGCGCCGGCCCGGGAGGGGTGCGGGGTGACCTCGCCACCGGGCGGGACCTGGCGCACGCGGTGGCGCGGGCGGAGGTGGTGGTGCACGCGGCGAGCGCCCCCCGGGGCGACCCCTGGGAGGTCGACGTCGCCGGCACCCGACGGCTGGTCGAGGCGGTCGACCGGTCCCGGCCGCCGCACCTCGTGTACGTCTCCATCGTCGGGGTGGACCGGGTTCCCCTGAGCTACTACCGGGCCAAGTACGCCGCCGAACAGGTGCTGCTGGCCTCGGGCCTGCCGGTCACGCTGGTCCGCATCACCCAGTTCCACGGCTTCGTCGACGAACTGCTGGGCACGGCGCGCCGCGGGCCGCTGCTGCCGGTGCCCATGGGCTGGCGGGTGCAGCCGGTGGACGTCACCGACGCCGCGGCGCACCTGGTGGAGCGCGTGAGCGCCCCGCCGTCCGGCGGCGTGGTGGAGCTCGGCGGACCCGAGGAGCACTCGGTGGCCGACCTCGCGCGGACCTGGGCAGAGGTGCGCGCTCCGGGGGCGCGGGTCATCGCGACCCCCGTTCCGGGCCGGCTCGGCACGGCGCTGCGCGACGGCGCGGCGCTGCCCACCCGCGGTGCGCGTGGCCGGCGCACGTGGGCCGAGCACTTGCGGGGCTGAGGACCGCAGCGTTCCTGCCAGTTCCCGGCGGCCGGGTGCCAGTCACGTGCCGCGGCCGGAAACCGCCGGATCGGGTCGGCAGCCGGCCCTAGGTTCTGCGGACGTGACCACTCCCGCTGCTCCGGACGGGCGAACGCTGCTCGCCGTCGTCGTCACCGTGCTCGCCTGGGCATCGGCCTTCGTGGGCATCCGCGGGGTCGGCCAGGACCTGTCGCCCGGCGCGCTGGCCCTCGGCCGGCTGCTGATCGGCGGGATCGTGCTGGGCCTGCTCGTCGCCCGCCGCGGCTGGGTGCGCCCCACGCCCGGTGAGTGGCGGTTGCTGGCCGTCTGCGGGATCGGCTGGTTCGCCGTCTACAACCTGGCGCTGAACGCCGCGGAGCGGCACCTGGACGCTGGCACGACGGCGATGCTGGTCAACATCGGGCCGATCCTCATCGCCGTGCTCGCCGGCTTCTGGCTCGGGGAGGGCTTCCCGCGCTGGCTGGTCGTCGGCATCACCGTCGCCTTCGGTGGCGTGGTGCTGATCGGCGTCGGGACCCGCGGCGCGGACGCCGATCTGGTCGGCGTCGCGCTGTGCGTGGTCGCGGCGGTCACCTACGCGGTGGGCGTGGTGGCCCAGAAGCCGCTGCTGCGGCGGCTGCCCGGGCTGCAGGTCACGTTCACGGCGTGCGCGATCGGCGCGGTCGCCTGCCTGCCCTGGGCCGGCGCCCTGGTGACCGATGTCGGCCGCGCGCCCGCGGGCTCGGTCGCCGGGATGGTGTACCTCGGTGTCGTCCCGACGGCGCTGGCCTTCAGCACCTGGGCCTACGCGCTGTCGCGGATGGACGCCGGTCGCCTCGGGGTCACCACGTACCTGGTGCCCCCGCTGGTCGTCCTGCTCAGCTGGCTGCTGCTGGGGGAGGCGCCCCCGCTGCTGGCGGTGGCCGGCGGTGCGGTGTGCCTGGCCGGCGTGGCGGTGTCCCGGCGGCGGACCCGGCCCGCGCTGGTCCCCGCGGCCGGCGCTCCGCCGGCACCGGCCGGAGCGGCCGGTCAGCGGTAGGCGGACCGATCGACGACCGGGTGTGCGGACGGCTGCGGCCATGGGGTAGGCACGCACCGGGGCCACCGCCGGTGGTCCTCCGTGGAGACCGGCCGGGAGGGTTCGTGGTGGAGGAGCAGGACCTGGCTGCGCACCGACCCGGCCGCCGAGGACGGGGTGCCGCTGGGCGCGGTGCCCAGCGGTGATCCTTCCGAGCGGGCATCGAACTGGCTGATCCGGGACTTCGTGGCCGGACACCGCGAGCACCACCCGTTCCGGGCCGCCGGGGACCCCGCGGCCCCGCCACCGGAGGTCGAGCGGCCGGCCGTCGTGCTCGTGGGCACCGACGGCGACGACCGAGCCGACTGGTTGCGCTCGGGGCGGGCCCTGGGGCGCCTGCTGCTCCGGGTGACCGCGGCCGGCCTGGTCGCCTCACCCCTGACGCAGGCCCTGGACCGGCCGGCGACCCGCGTGCGCATGCAGTCACGGCTGTCGCTCGTCGGGTACCCCCAGATGCTGCTGCGGCTGGGGTACCCGCAGCCGTCGGTCCCCGGGGCCGCGACCCCGGCGGTGAGCGGACGGCGCCCCGTGGGCGACGTGCTCCGGTTCGAGCCGGCCGGCTGAACCCCCGCTCAGCCGCGCCGGTGGGGAGGCGCCCACGGGTCCTCCGGGTCGGCGTCCTCCCCGTCGCCGGACGTCTCCCCGTCGGCGCCGCTCGTCGCGCCGGTCCGCCGGTCGCGGCCGGCGGCGGCCTCCAGGGCCTCGTCGCGTGCCCGCGCCTGCTCCGCCCGCCGCGCCTGCTCCTGCGCCCGTGCCGCGTGCAGGGACGACTCCGCGGGCGCGACGTCGCCGCGCCGGTCGAGCCACCACAGCCCCAGCCCGGTGAGCGCCAGGGCGATCGGCAGCGGGTACGCCGCGGCGCGCTCGACGCCCCCTTCCCCGAGGTACCGGGTGACACCGGTCAGGAAGAAGGCGGTCGCGGCGGTGGCCAGGATGCCCAGCAGCACCACGGTCGTGCCGAGTGCCTCCGACAGGGGGCGCACGGCGTAGGCCAGGGCGATCAGCCCGAGGGCGCCGCCGACCAGGTGCAGGACCGCCCCGAGCGCGTGCAGCGTGCCGTTGCCGTCGGTGGGGAAGACGCCCACGAGCAGCACACCGGCGGCGGAGGCGCCGAGCAGCACGGCCATCGCACGGGCGGCCCCGCCACGCAGCGCGGGAAGCAGCAGCAGGGCCCCGCCCAGGATGAGGGCGGCCTGCACGACGAACGAGGCGTTCATCAGCTGCTGGCCGGCGGAGTCGGCGGCGCCCAGGGCGCTGATCACGTCGTCCGTGCGGGAGTAGGGCCCGGCGTAGCGGGCCTGGGCCACCGCCTCCGCCAGGAAGAACTGCAGGGTCAGCACCCACGCGAGGGCGCCCCAGCGGAGGCGGTGGGCAGTCACGGCAGCCATGATCCCAGCTGGTCGCGGGGAACCCGGTCGAGGACGGCGGACAGCTGCGCGCTCGACAGCCACGACGGGTTGCTGCCGGCGGGCATGCGCAGCACCTCGGCGTCCGCGAAGGCCGGATCGGCCCGCAGCCCGGCGCGGTCCACCGGCGTGTCGAGGCGGAGCAGGCGGACCGGCAGCACCGGCCCGTCCGCGGTCTCGTGGACCGGGGCGGTGACCCGGCCGACGGCGTGGACGCCGGCCGCGGCGCGCCCGCTCACCCACAGGACCACCGGCTGCCCGGCCGCGACGAGGTCGAGGCGGTAGCTCCGGCGCACGCAGCGCGCCAGGTCGCGGGTGGTACCGGGCAGCCAGGCCGCGTCGACGGACGCCGGCGGCCGGGTGCTCTTGAGCAGCCAGCAGGCGACGTCGCCGGCGCGCAGCCGCGCCGGCGTCGCCGGCCGGGCCGACCGCTCGGTCAGTCGGTGGCCGAGTGGACGTCGGCGCCCGCGGGGTCGGCGTCGTCGGAGCCGACGGCCTGCCGCTCCTTCTCGGTGCGGTACTCCAGCACCTCGTCGGCCGGGTGCGGGTCCTTCGCGTGTTGCGTGCGGTCCCGGGTCGGGTGCTCCTCCGGCGTGATGACGTCGTCGAGGGTGGGGCGGTCATGGGGATCGGTCATCGTGACGTCCTCCGGTCTGTCGGGATGCGGTCGGCAGGAGCCATAGCCCCCACCCGCGCCCGCTAACCGGGACGGAGCTCACCGCGGCTCGAGTCGGGCGGCCGGCAGCCACGCCTCGACCAGTGCGGGCCCGTGCGGACCGGCAACGGCGTAGGTCACCCGGCCGTGCCAGCCGCCGCCACGCTGCTGCCACTCCACCAGCAGCCCGGGCCACGTGCCGGGCGCCTCCGGGGGGTCGTGCACCCAGCAGTGCCGGCCGGCCTCCGCCTGCCCGTCCAGCCGGGGGGCGCCCGCACGGGCGGGCCGAGGTGCCGCGGCCCCCTGGGCCAGTGCACCGGAACGGGCCGCCCGGTCGCTGAGCGAACGCCCGGAGCGGCCTGGGTGCATGCCGCCGGCCATGGCAGCAGTCTCGCACGTCGGTCGAACATACGTTCGACGGGCCGCGCCGGGTGGTGCCGGCGATTCCGGGTGAACAGTTCGTGCCAGTGGGGAGTGGCGAGCGTCACCGGATCCGGTGGTGGTCCGACCTGTCCCGGAGGGCGTATGCGACCTCGGTCGTGGCGCCCATCCCATTGCAGTGCGCATATCTCCGATGACGCCGGGTAGTTACGGCGCCCGGGGGGTCGATCGCGTCGGCGCCGACGTCACCCGTTCGTCACCGAGTGGTCACAACCGCTTCCTACGGTTCCGGCGTCCACCCGCACTCTGGAAGGAACCTGCGTGCCTGATCCAGCCGGCACTCCACCGCAGCGACGCACCGCCGGTGCGATCGCCCGCCGTGCCTGCCTCGGTACCGCCGCCGCGTCCGTCGCGGTCGTCGGCATGCCCGCCGTCGCCCACGCGGCGCCCACGGCCCCCGTCATCTCCGAGATCCACTACGACAACGACGGCGCTGACACCGGCGAGTTCGTCGAGGTCCACCTGCCTCCCGGCGGGAGCTCCGCGGACCTCTCGGTCGTGCTCTACAACGGCAACGACCGCGCCCCGTACGGGACCATCGACCTCGGGGACGTGACCGCGCCCGCGGACGCCCCCGCCGTGGTGGCCGTCGACGCGCCGGGGCTGCAGAACGGCGCGCCGGACGGCCTGGCCCTCCTCGACGGGAGCACCGTCGTCGAGTTCCTCTCCTACGAGGGGAGCTTCGTCGCCACCTCCGGTCCGGCCGCCGGGATGGTGAGCAGCGACATCGGAGTGGCGGAGGGCAGCAGCACGCCGGCCGGGTGGTCGCTCTCCCGGAACCTCGACACGGACGAGTGGACGGGCCCGTCCCCGTCCACCCGCGGGGTCGTCAACGGTGCCGGGCCGGAGGAGCCCGAGGAGCCTGGCGACGCCTGCGGGGTCACGCCCACGCACGAGATCGGCGCCGTGCAGGGCGAGGGGGACGCCACCCCGCTCGCCGGCCAGCAGGTCACCGTGCGGGGCGTCGTCGTCGGCGACCTGCCGGGCATGTCCGGCTTCTTCCTGCAGGACGCCGACGGGGACGGGGACGACGCCACGTCCGACGGCATCTTCGTGTTCAGCCCGCTGGAGGTCGACCTCGGCGACACCGTCGCCGTGACCGGCCCGGCGGAGGAGTACTTCGCGCAGACCCAGATCGGCGACGGCAACACCGCCGAGGTGTGTGCCGAGGGGACCGCCGCGGACCTGCCGCCGGCGGCGCCGCTCGACCTGCCCGCCGACGAGGCCGCCCGCGAGCGCCTCGAGGGGATGCTCGTCGAGCCGGTCGACCAGCTCACGGTCAGCGAGGTCTACGACCTCACCCGCTTCGGTGACCTGACCCTGTCCGAGGGCGGTCTGCTGGTGCAGCCGACGGAGCTCGCGCGCCCCGGTGAGGCGGCCGAGGCGATCGCCGAGGAGAACGCGCTGCGCCGCATCGTGCTCGACGACGCCGTCGGCGGGCGGGTCACGCCCGAGACGGCGCCCTACCTGACGCCGGAGACCCCCGTGCGGGTGGGCGACCCGGTCCAGTTCACCGAGCCGCTGGTCCTGGGCTACGGCTTCGACTACTGGCGGCTGTTCCCGGCCGACGGAACGGCCGAAGGGGTCTTCGCCCCGCAGAACACCCGGCCGGAGTCGCCCGACGAGGTCGGCGGTGACATCCAGGTCGGCGCCTTCAACGTGCTGAACTACTTCCTGACCTTCGGCGACAGCAGCACCGCTCGCGGCGCCGAGACCGCCGAGGCCTTCGAGCTGCAGGCCGCCAAGATCGTCGCCGCCATCAACGAGATGGACGCGGACGTCCTGGCCCTCATGGAGATCGAGGACACCGCCTCCACCGGCTACGGCGACGGCACGCCGGACCAGGCGGTCGCCGACCTGGTGTCCCGGCTGAACGAGGACGCCGGCACCGACAAGTGGGCGTTCACGGCGTTCCCGGACGAGCTCCTGGCCGTCGATCGCGACGTCATCCGCAACGCGATCATCTACCAGCCCGCCTCCGTGTCGCCGGTGGGCGAGCCGGTCGGGCTGGTCGACGAGGAGAACTTCGACAACGCCCGCGAGCCCCTCGCGCAGACGTTCGAGGCCGAGGGCGACGCGTTCACCGTCATCGCCAACCACTTCAAGTCCAAGGGCAGCGGGGAGGGGGCCAATGCGGACCAGGGCGACGGGCAGGGTGCCTCGAACCCGGACCGCATCGGCCAGGCGGAGGCGCTGGCCGGCTTCGTCGAGAGCCTGCGGGAGACCACCGGCGACGACGACGTGATGGTGCTCGGTGACCTCAACGCCTACTCCCAGGAGGACCCGATCCAGGTGCTCCGGGAGGCCGGGCTGACCGACCTGGGCACCCAGTTCGACGAGGGCCGCTACAGCTACGTCTTCGACGACATGTCCGGCTCGCTGGACCACGCCATGGCCACCGACAGCCTGACGGCCAAGGTGACCGACGTCGCTCACTGGAACATCAACTCGGTGGAGTCGTTCGCCTACCAGTACGACGGCGCGCCTGCGCTCTACGCGGCGGACGAGTTCCGGTCCAGCGACCACGACCCGATCCTGGTCGGGCTCGACCTGGGCGGTCCGGGCGAGCCCGGACCGGGGGTCGGCGACCCGACCGGGGAGGCCAGTGGCAACAGCTGGGTGCACCCGCAGGACCAGGTCGCCTACATCGCCGGTCACTTCCGGAACACCGACAGCGTGCCGGTGCAGGCGCGGCTGCTCACCGACTACGGCCAGTCGGAGGCGCAGACGGTGGCTCCCGGCGCCGCGGCGTACTTCACCGTGAACACACAGCTGGCCGAGCTGCCGGCGGGCACCGCCACGATCCGCGTCTACAAGAACGTGGACGGGCAGGGCTACCAGTCGCTGTTCCCGATTTCCTACCCGGGGCAGACCGCCGGGGGTGGCGACGAGGACGGCGTCACGGAGCTGCAGCTGCTGGGGATCAACGACTTCCACGGCCGGCTGGGCGAGGCGGTCGCTCTCGCGGGCACGATCGAGGAGCAGCGGGCCCGGGAGGACGTCGACGCGACGCTGCTGCTGTCCTCCGGTGACAACGTCGGCGCCTCGCCGTTCGTCTCCTCCGTCCAGCAGGACGTGCCGACCCTCGAGGTGCTGAACGAGATGGGGCTGCAGGCCTCGGCGGTCGGCAACCACGAGTTCGACCGCGGGTTCGACGACCTGACCGGCCGGGTCGGCGTCGACGGGGAGAGCGGCCTGGCCGGCTTCCCCTACCTCGGCGCCAACGTCTACGGCGAGGACGGGGCCCCGGCGCTGCCGGAGTACGCGCTGCTCGACGCCGACGGCGTGACGGTCGGTGTGATCGGTGTCGTCACCGAGGAGACCCGCTCGCTGGTCTCGCCGGCGGGTATCGAGGGCATCACCTTCGGTGACCCGGTCGAGGCGACCAACCGCGTCGTCGAGGAGCTCACCGACGGGTCCGGGGACGAGGCGGACGTGCTCGTCCTGGTGGCCCACGAGGGCGCTCCGGGCAGCGACTCCCTGGAGGAGCAGCTCGCCGCCGACACCGCGTTCGCCGCGATCGTCACCGGCGTCGACGACGAGGTGGACGCGATCTTCACCGGTCACACCCACCAGAGCTACGCGTGGGAGGCGCCGGTCCCCGGCGGCGAGGGCACCCGACCGGTGATCCAGACCGGGTCCTACGGGGACGCGCTCGGGCGCATCGCGCTGACCTACGAGGAGTCGACCGACGAGGTCACCGCCTTCACGGTCGAGAACCTGCCGCTCACCGAGCGGCCGGCCGAGGAGCTCGTCGCCGCGTACCCGAGCGTCGCCGAGGTCGCCGAGATCGTGGCGGCGGCGGAGGCATACGCCGACGAGGTGGGTAGCCAGGTGGTCGGGCAGGTGACGGGCGACATCACCCGGGCCTTCACCGACGACGGGACCGAGGACCGCGGGTCGTACTCGGCCCTCGGCGGGCTGGTGGCCGATACCTACGTCTACGGGACCGAGCTCAGCGCGATCGAGCCGGCCGACCTCGGCCTGGTGAACCCGGGTGGCCTGCGGGCCGACCTGCTGTACGAGGAGGACGGTGAGATCACCCTGGCCGAGGCCAACGCGGTCACGCCGTTCGCCAACGACCTGGTCGTCGTCTCGCTGACCGGTGCCCAGCTGGTGCAGGTACTCGAGCAGCAGTGGCAGCCCGCCGGTGCCTCCCGGCCGTTCCTGGCGCTGGGCACGTCGGAGGAGCTCACCTGGTCCTACGACCCGGAGGCGCCCGCTGGTGCGCGGATCATCGTCGACAGCATCCACATCTCCGGTGAGCCGATCGACCTCGGCGCGACCTACCGGGTGGCGACGAACAGCTTCCTGGCCTCCGGCGGTGACAACTTCACCGTCTTCGCCGAGGGCGTCACGGAGGGGACGGGTCTGATCGACTTCGACTCCTTCCAGGCGTACCTGGAGGACAACTCGCCGCTGAGCCCGGAGGACTACACCGGCCGGGTCAGCCTCGGTGAGGCGGAGGAGCCGGGTGCGCCCGCCGCAGAGGTGACCGTGTCGGACACCACCGTCACCGCACGTGACCGGGTCACGGTGTCGATCACCGGCTTCGCGGCGCACGAGCGGGTCGTCCTGTCCCTGGGTGGTGCCCGCCTGGGCGCCCTGCGGACCGACGCCGACGGGGCGGGCGCGGCGCTGGTGCGCATCCCGCAGCGGGTTCCGGCCGGTGCGGGCGAGATCGTCGCGACGGCCCCCAGGTCGGGCGTGACCGCCACGGTGCAGGTCGAGGTGACCGAGCTGGTCCGCAGCCGCGCCGGCGGCTGAGCCCGGGGCCGGCCGGCCGCCGAGGTCGGCCGGCCCCGTTCCTGCACGACGGCTGGAGGCCGGCCCCCATGAGGGGCCGGCCTCCGGCTGTCGGTGCCCCGGGCCTGGTGGCTCAGTCCGCGTGGGCGGGCGCCACACCGGCTCGCAGGGTCCGGGCGACCGTCTGCAGCAGGGGGTGGCCCGGCAGGTCCTCGACGAGCACGGGCAGCGGCAGCGACCAGTTGGGACGGTCGTCGGCGCCGGGCATGTTCGGCCGGCGCTGCTCCCCGACGGCGTCGTCCAGCGTCGAGGACAGCAGCAACGACGGCGCCGTCGCCAGCAGTGCGTGCGCCTGCTCCACCGCCTGCTCGACCGTGGCGTCGTCGGAGAGCCCCGGGAGGTGCGCCAGCAGCGACTGCCGGCCGCGCTCCAGCTCCTCCTCGGTGCCCGTGCCGTGCTCCCGCTGCTCGTCGACGTCGGCCTCGGTCCACAGCCCCGCCACGGTGGGCAGGTCGTGGGTGGTGATCGCCGCCATGGCCTCGGCCGGCCATTCCGCGGGGGCGTCGTCCTCGAACCACAGCAGCCGGTAGGACAGCACCCCGTGCTCGGCCATCGCCTCGCGGACCCCGTCCTCGACGGTGCCGAGGTCCTCACCCACCACCAGCGCCTGGGCGCGGTGGCTCTCGAGGGCGACGATGTTCAGCAGGTCCTCGGCCGGATAGCGGACGTAGGCGCCGTCCGCCGCGCTCCCGTCGGCCGGCACCCACCACAGCCGGAACAGGCCCATGACGTGGTCGATCCGCAGGCCACCGGCACCGGCCATGGTGGCCCGGATCGACTGGATGAACGGTTCGTAGTCGGCGTCGCGGAGCCGCCAGGGGATCAGCGGCGGGGAGCCCCAGTCCTGGCCGGCCGAGTTGAACGCGTCCGGCGGCGCGCCGACGCTGACCCCGTCGGCCAGCACCTCCTGCCACGTCCATGCGTCCGCGCCGCCGCCGGCGAAGCCGATCGGCAGGTCCTGGATGACGGTCATGCCCTCGGCGGCGGCGGTGAACTGCAGCTCCAGCGCCCACTGCAGCCAGGCGTGGAAGGCCACGACGGCGCCGTGCCGCTCGGCGTAGGCCGCGACGGCCGGGCCGTCCGGGCGCCGCAGCTCCTCGGGCCAGGCGTGCCAGTCGGCGCCGTGCTCCTCGGTGATCGCCGCCCACGTCGCCCAGTCCTGCAGCGTCCGCCCGCGCTCCTCCCGCCAGCGGGCGAAGGCCTCCCCGCCGCCGTGGGCGAAGAAGATCCGCATGAGCACCTCGCGCTTGCGCGCCCAGATCGCGTCGCGGTCGATCAGCGGCCCCTCGGACAGCGCGCGGCCGGCGTCGGCCTCGAGGTCGACCGCGTCGGCCCCGGGCACCTCGTCCACCCGCAGGTAGATCGGGTTGCGGAACCGGCGGGTGGCCGGCAGGTAGGGGCTGGCCTCCTGCTGCGCGATGGGGGCGACGGCGTGCAGCGGGTTGATCAGCAGGAACCCTGCCCCCTGCTCGTCGGCCATCTGCCGGAGGGCCCGCAGGTCGCCGAGGTCGCCGATGCCCCAGCTGTCCCGGCCGCGGGCGGCGTACAGCTGCACCGCCCAGCCCCACGCGCGGTCCTCGGGCAGCCAGCAGCGTCCGGGCGACACGATCAGCCGGCGCCGGCGGCCCTCCGGGGACTGCAGCCAGTGGTAGCCCAGCGGGAAGTCCTCCGGCAGCTCGCCGTCGATGTGCCGGACCTCGCCGTCCTCGCAGACGACGTCGGCCTCGTCCACCTCGAGCGCATCCCCGGGCCGGGCGACGATCGGCGCCCGGTCCTCCAGGTCGGCCGGCGGCTCGCCGATGACGGCGCGCAGCTGCTCGATCGTCTCCTGGGCTACCTGGTGCTCCTCGTCCAGCGCGTCCAGCCAGCTCGCATCGATGCCCCAGTCGTCTGTGGTCGGCTTCGTCGTCACCCCGCGATCCTCGCCGGGTGCGCCCCGGCTCGCAGTCCGGACCGGCGTGGCGCCGCTCTCGTCCGGCGCCGGCTCGTGATCGACCCCGACGCGTCCCACGTGGCCGCGCCGTCGGGACTCGGGTAGGCATCGGGCCATGCCGGTGATCGGGTTCCACAACTCCCACGAGCAGGTGCACCCCGCCGCGTTGCTGGACGCCGTCCGGCACGCCGAGGAGGTCGGGTTCACCGCCGCGATGTGCTCGGACCACCTCACCCCCTGGAACCCGCGGCAGGGCGAGTCGGGGTTCGCGTGGTCGTGGCTGGGGGCGGCGATGGCGACGACGTCGCTGCCGTTCGGCGCCGTGAACGCGCCCGGGCAGCGCTACCACCCGGTGATCGTGGCCCAGGCGATCGCCACCCTGGGCGCGATGTTCCCGGGGCGCTTCTGGGTCGCCCTGGGCAGCGGCGAGGCGATGAACGAGCACGTCACCGGCGACGCCTGGCCGCGCAAGTCGGTGCGGGACGCCCGGCTGCTGGAGTGCGTGGCGGTCATCCGGGCGCTGCTCGCGGGGGAGGAGGTCAGCCACGACGGGCTGGTCACCGTCGACCGGGCCAGGATCCACACGCTGCCCGAGCAGTCTCCGGCGCTGATCGCCCCGGCCGTCAGCGTGGCCACCGCACGCAACGGCGCGGCATGGGCCGATGGGCTGGTGACCATCAACCAGCCGCACGACAAGCTCCGCGAGGTGGTGGCCGCCTACCGCGACGCCGGCGGGCGCGGCACGCTGGCCCTGCAGGTGCACCTGTCCTGGGACCCCGACCCCGACCGGGCCCTGGCGATCGCGCACGACCAGTGGCGCAGCAACGTCTTCCCGCCGCCGCTGTGCTGGGACCTCGACAGCCCGGAGGCCTTCGAGCAGGCCAGCGCGCACGTGCGGCCGGGCGACGTCATCGGACCGGTCCGGGTATCGGCCGACCTGGGGCAGCACACCGCCTGGCTGCAGGAGTACCTGGAGCTCGGTTTCGACGCGGTGTACCTGCACCACGTCGGCAAGGAGCAGCGGCCGTTCCTGGATGCGTTCGGCGAGCACGTGCTGCCGCAGCTCGGGGTCACCGCCCCCGGCCCCGTCGAGGCGGTGCAGGCGTGAGGATCACCGACACCAGCGACCTGTGGTGGAAGAACGCCGTCGTCTACTGCCTCGACGTCGAGACCTACCTGGACTGGGACGGCGACGGCTGCGGCGACTTCGCGGGCCTCGCCCAGCGGATCGACCACCTGGCCGACCTCGGCGTCACCTGCCTGTGGCTGATGCCCTTCTACCCCACCGCCGAGCGCGACGACGGCTACGACATCACCGACTTCTACGGCGTCGACCCGCGGCTGGGCACCCACGGCGACCTGGTCGAGGTGATCCGGACGGCGAACGACCGCGGCATCCGGGTGATCGCCGACCTGGTGGTGAACCACACCTCCATCCACCACCCGTGGTTCGAGTCGGCGCGCCGGAGCACCGACGCCCCGTTCCGCGACTTCTACGTGTGGCGCGCGGACGAGCCGCCGGACACCAGCGACCAGGTGGTCTTCCCCGACCAGGAGGACAGCATCTGGACGCTCTCGGAGGAGACGGGGGAGTGGTACCTGCACCGCTTCTACCAGGAGCAGCCCGACCTGGACGTGACCAACCCGCGGGTCCGGGACGAGATCGCCAAGATCATGGGCTTCTGGCTCCAGCTGGGGCTCTCGGGGTTCCGCGTGGACGCGGTGCCGTACTTCCTGGAGACCCAGCACGCCGCCGCCGACGACCTGCCGCAGCCGCACGAGTACCTGCGGGCGCTGCGCCGGTTCCTCACCCGGCGGTCGGGGCCGGCGATCCTGCTCGGCGAGGTGAACCTGCCCTACGAGGAGCAGGTGACGTTCTTCGGCGGCCCGGACGGCGACGAGCTGACCATGCAGTTCGACTTCGTCGGCATGCAGGCGATGTACCTGTCCCTGGCGCGCTGTGACGCCGGCCCGCTCACCGAGGCCCTCCGGTCGCGGCCGTCGATCGCCTCGGACACCCAGTGGGCCACGTTCGTGCGCAACCACGACGAGCTGACCCTCGACAAGCTCTCCGAGGACGAGCGCGCGGAGGTCTTCGCCGCCTTCGGCCCGGACCCGCGGATGCAGCTCTACGGCCGCGGGCTGCGCCGGCGGCTGCCGCCGATGCTGGCCGGTGACCCGCGCCGGATCCGGCTGGTCTACAGCCTCATGTTCGCCCTGCCCGGCACCCCGGTGCTCTTCTACGGGGAGGAGATCGGCATGGGGGAGGAGCTCTCCGCCGACGGGCGGCAGTCGGTGCGGACGCCGATGCAGTGGGACGACGGGGTCAACGGCGGCTTCTCGACGGCCGGGCCCGACCGGCTGCCCGGACCCGTGGTCCGCGGCGGGTTCGCTCCCGAGTTCGTCAACGTCGCCGACCAGCGGCGCGACCCGGATTCGCTGCTGTCGTTCATGAAGCTGCTGATCCGCCGGTACCGGGAGTCGCCGGAGCTGGGCTGGGGGAGCTTCGAGCTGCTGGACCAGCCGCACGCGGCCGTGCTGGCGCACCGCTGCGCCTGGGACGACGGGGCGCTGATCGCCGTCCACAACCTGGGCGCCGAGCCGTGCACGGTCCCGCTGCGGTTGCCCGACCTCGGCGGTGCGGGGCTGCACGACCTGTTGCAGGAGGGTGCCACCCCGGTGGCCGACGACGGCGCGGTGGAGCTGGCGCTGGACGGCTACGGGCACCGCTGGCTGCGGGTGGTGCGGCAGGGGAGCCGCCGGCTGCTCTGAGCGCGGCGGTGGCCGACTGCACCCGGCCGGTCACGCGCTGACCTGCGTTCCCGTGCCCGGGGAGGGTGAGGGATGACCCACGCCGCGGCGGCGGGGTGTCCTGCGGCGTTCGCGGTGCACCTGTGCCTAGCGTGGCCCGTGAGGTGAGTGCGATGAGCGAACGAGACCAGACCATGTCCCTGCCCGAGCCGAGCGCCGACGGCGCCGGCGCCGGTGCCACCGCAGCGGGAGCCGCCGGGCCCGTCCCGCCGCTGCCCGACCCGACACCGGTCGACGACCCGGGAGGCACGCCCACGGTCGGGCACGCCACCGCACCGGTGAGCGTGCGACCGGCCCCCCGCAAGCCACGGCGCGGCCCGATGACCGTCATGGGCCCCTGGGCCCCGGTCGCCGGCGGCCTGCTCGGACTGTTCCTCGGCCTGGTCGTCGTGCTGCTGCTCGCCGGCTCGGCGGACGCCTTCGACGACCGGCTGGCGCTGGCGTTCGCCGTCGTCGGCCTCGGCCTGCTCGGCGCCGCCGGCGTCCTGCTCGCCGACGAGGTGCGGATCGTGCGCCAGCGCTCCCGGGAGGCCGGGGTGCGGCCGCAGTGGGTGGAGGCGACGGCGGGGCTGGTGAACGGGCTGACGCCCGCCCGGCTGCTGCTGCTGGTCAGCGCGTTCGTGCTGTTCCTCTCGGCCTACGTCGCCGGCTGACCGAGCCGGCGGGCGCCGGTCGTGGTCATGGCGCGGCCTGACCACGACCGGGCTGCACCCGCCGGGCGCGGGGCTCGTTCAGAGGTAGGCCTGGACGCCCAGGTGGACGGCGAGCCCCAGGCCGGCCAACGCGATGAGCCGGCGCAGCAGCGTCTGCGGTGCCCGGCGCACGACGCGCGGCCCCAGGCGCCCGCCGGCGAACAGCCCGAGGGCCAGCGGCAGCGCCGCGGTCCAGGCGACCGGGGCCAGCACCACGAACGCGACGGCGGCCACCGCGTTGGCCATGCCGAGCATGACGTTCTTCAGCGCGTTGCTGCGGGCCAGCCCCTCGCCGGTGCCGAGGAGGAACAGCGCGAGCAGCATGACGCCGGCGGCGGCGCCGAAGTACCCGCCGTACACGGCGACGGCGAAGGTGGCCACGGGCAGCCACCGCGGGTCGGGGGTCGCCGCCTGCGCGGCCATCCCCTCGACGGCGAGCTCGCGCGGCGAGCGCTGCAGGAGGAGGACGAGGGACGCCCCGGCGACCAGCCAGGGGACGATCCGCTCGAACGCCGCGGACGGGGTGAGCAGGAGCAGCGTGGCGCCGGCGGCGCCGCCCAGCACCGCCCCCACGGCCAGCCGCCCCACCCGTCGTCCCTGGCCGCGCAGCTCCGGCCCGGAGGCGCTGACCGACCCGGCGCTGTTCAGCACGAGCGCCACGGTGTTGGTGACGTTGGCGGCGACCGGAGAGAGGCCGGTGGCCAGCAGCGCGGGGTAGCTCACCAGCGAGGCGAGCCCGGCGATGCTGCCGGTCAGCCCGGCCCCCACGCCGGCGGCCACGAGGAAGAGGAATTCGAGGACGCTCACCGGGAGACGAGCACCCCGATCGCCACCACGCCCAGGACGACGATCGCCGTCCGCAGCACCGGCTCGGGCAGTCGCCGTCCGTAGCGGGCGCCGACGTGCCCGCCGGCCAGCGAGCCGACGGCCAGCAGCCCGGCCGCCGACCAGACCACCCGGTCGGTGGCGACCACCACGTAGGCGCCGGCCGCCACCGAGTTCACCGTCAGGGTCAGCACGTTCTTGATCGCGTTGAGCCGCTGCAGGGGCTCCCGCAGCAGAAGGCCGAAGACGCCGATCTGGATCACGCCCTGGCTGGCGGCGAAGTAGCCGCCGTAGGTGCCGGTCAGGTAGGCGGTGCCGACGAGGGCCGCGTGCCGTCCCGGGCCGATGCGGGGAGTGCGTCGCTCGTCCGCCCCCCGCCGGGCCAGCCGGCGCCGGACCAGCGGGTGCGCGGCCACCAGGACGACGGCGAGCGCGATCAGCACCGGCACCACCGCCTCGAACGTCGCGGCGGGCAGGTGCAGCAGGAGGAAGGCGCCGGTGAGCCCGCCGAGGACGGAGGCGGGGATCAGCCGCAGCAGCAGGGGCCACTGCCCGCGCAGCTCACGCCGGTAGCCGATCGAGCCGGTCAGGTTGCCGGCGATCAGGCCCAGCGAGTTGCTGATCGTGGCCGGGACCGGGGGGATGCCCACCCCGACGAGCACCGGGAAGGAGACCAGCGTCCCGGAACCGATGACGGCGTTGATGCCACCGGCCGCGACGCCCGCCACCGCGACGGCCACCATCTCCCACGCGGTCATGCGGTCATCGCCGACGAGCCTGGCACGCCAGGACCCCGCCCGGGCGGGCAGGTGGGTGTGATCGTCGCCGCGCCGCGCCGCGCCGCGCCGCGCTACCGGTGCCCGTCGGCTCCTGAGGGGCAGGACCCCGGCCGGGGCCGGTAGACAGGGGCCATGGACACCACCGCCGATCTCGGCGAGCTCGCCCGGGCGGGTGATCTGCGCGCGCTGCACGAGGTGCTCGCCGAGCTGGACGTCCCCAGCACGGTCGACGAGCTGGAACGGGTCGATCCCACGACGCGGGCGGTGGTGTTCCGCCTGTTGCCCAAGGACCGCTCCCTGGCGGTGTTCGAGGACCTCGACCCCGCGCTCCAGCGGGAACTGCTGGACACGCTGCGTGAGGAGTCGACCCGGGAGCTGATCACGGGGCTGGACCCCGACGACCGGGCGAACCTCTTCGACGAGCTGCCGGCCACCGTCGCCGCGCGGCTGCTCTCCGGGCTCGATGCCCGGGAGAGCGCCATGACCACGGAGCTGCTCGGGTACCCACAGGAGTCCGCGGGCCGGCGCATGACCCCCGAGGTGGTCTCCGTCCCGGTGGGCAGCACGGTCGCCGATGCGCTGGCGATCGCCCGCAGCGAGGAGCCGCACGCCGAGACGATCTACACCCTGCCGGTGATCGGGGCGGGACGGTGCGTCGTCGGGGTGGTGTCCCTGCGCCGGCTGTTCGTCAGCGACCCCGACGCGCGGGTCGACGACGTGATGAGCGAGCCCGTGGTGGTGCGCACCGAGGACGACCAGGAGGTGGCCGCGCGGGTGCTGCGCGACCACGGGCTGGTCGCGGTGCCGGTGGTCGACCGGGAGGGCCGGCTGGTCGGGCTCTTCACCGTCGACGACGCCATGCGCGTGCTCGAGGCGGAGGAGAGCGAGGACATCGCCCGTGCCGGCGGTGCCGAACCGCTCGACCGGCCCTACCTCACGGCGGGCGTCGTGGGCCTGGCGCGCAGCCGGGTGGGCTGGCTGCTGGTGCTCATCGCCGCGGCCACGCTGACGGTCAACGTGCTCGACTACTTCGAGGACGTCCTCGCCGAGGTGGTGGCGCTGGCGCTGTTCGTCCCGCTGCTGATCGGCACCGGGGGGAACACCGGTGCCCAGGCGGCGACCACGGTCATCCGGGCCATGGCCGTCGGCGACGTGCGGTTCGGCGACCTGCCGCGCGTGGTGGGTCGCGAGATGGCCACCGGCGCGCTGCTGGGGGCGCTGCTCGGGCTCGTGGGCTTCGCGCCGGCCGCCTGGCTGGTGGGGGTGGAGATCGCCGTGGTGCTGTGCTCCGCGCTGCTGGTGGTCTGCACGCTCGCCACCACCGCCGGGGCCCTGACGCCGATGCTCGCCCGGCGGGTGGGGGTGGACCCGGCAGTCGTCAGCGCGCCGTTCATCACCACGTTCGTGGACGCGACCGGCCTGATCGTCTACTTCCTCATCGCCCGCGCGGTCCTCGGGATCTGACGGTCGCGGAGCGGCTCACGGCTTGACGGCGAGGACCGGACGGTCGGCGTCGAGGAGGATCCGCTGCGCGCTGCTGCCCATGAGCAGCTTGCCGACGGGGGAGCGCTTGCGCAGCCCGATCACGATCACCGACGCGTCCACCTCCCGCGCCACGCGCAGCACCTCGTCGGCCGCCTCGCCGTCGCGCATCCCCTGCCGGAGCTCGAGTGCGACACCGGCGCGTTCGGCCCGCTCGGTGATGTCGCGGACGGTGTCCTCGTCGGCGACCTCCACACTGACCGGGGCGCCGCCGCGCGCGGAGTTGAGCACCAGCACTCCCTCGCCGCGGCGGGCCGCCTCGGCGATCCCTGCGTCGAGCGCAGCGCGCCCCTCCGGGGTGGGGACGAATCCGACGAGGACGGTCATGCGGGCTCCTTGGCGGGACGGGCGGGGGACGAGGAGCAGTGTCCCCGAGAGCCCGGGTGAGGAAACCGTGGAGAGCCCCGGCGACGGCGTGCTCCATTCCAGTGCTGCAGAGAAGCCCCGAGGATCGATACCTTGCGTGCATGGGCTTCACGTTGGAGCAGCTCCGCGGCTTCGTGACCGTCGCTGACGAGCTGCACTTCGGCCGGGCCGCGGCCCGGCTCGCGATGACGCAGCCTCCGCTGAGCCGGCAGATCCAGAAGCTCGAGCGCGCGGTCGGCGCACAGCTGCTGGAGCGCGACAACCGGCGAGTCGCCCTGACGGCGGCGGGGCAGGTGTTCCTGGCCGAGGCGCGGCGCCTGCTGGCGCTGGCGGACTCGGCGCCCGAGCTGGCCCGCCGGGTGTCGTCGGGGTCCAGTGGCGTCGTCCGGATCGGGTTCACAGCCGCCTCGACCTACGGCGTCCTGGGCGGTCTGCTCAACGAACTGGCGCGCGAGCTGCCCGACGTCGACGTCGACCTGGCCGAGATGGTGACGCGCGAGCAGGTGGCCGCGCTGCTCGACGAGGAGATCGACCTCGGCCTGGCCCGCCCGCCGTTCGACGCCGAGACCTTCCAGTCCCGCCTGCTGCACCGCGAGCCGATGCTCGTGGCCGCCCCCGTCGGCCACCGGCTGCTGGAGCTCGGACGACCGGCCACCGCCGCCGACCTCGCCACCGAGCCGGTGGTCATGCACTCGCCGACCCGGGCCCGGTACTTCTACGACCTCGTGGTGGGCGTCGTCCCGGTTGCCTCGGAGAACGCCGTGCACGTGGTGGGTCAGGTGCTCACGATGCTGTGGCTCGTGGCGGCCCGTCGCGGCATCGCCTTCGTCCCCGGCTCGGCCGCCCGGTTGCCTATCGACGGCGTCGGGTTCGTGCGGCTGGAGACGGCGGTGCCCGAGCCGGTGGAGCTGCACCTGCTGTGGGCGAAGCAGGCCAAGAACCCGGCGCTCCGGCGGGTGCTGGAGGTCCTCGAACGGCGAACCACCGGGTGACGGTGTCGGCCTGACCATGCTCTGAGGGCATCGAGCGATACGCAATCGCTCTTGGACACGCATCCATCCGCCTTCCTACCGTGATGCCGACCGCCGCCACCCGGTGCGCCGTAGCGCCCCCGGAGCGGACCCGCCGGACCCGAGGACCCACCCGTGACGCTGCTTGCCCCGGATGCTCTCGCCGACCGGCTGAAGTCCGGCCTGCTCTCCTTCCCGGTGACCCACTTCGACGCCGACCTGCAGTTCGACGAGCCCCGGTACCGGAAGCACCTGGCCTGGCAGGCGAGCTTCGACGTGGCCGGCCTGTTCGCGGCCGGCGGCACCGGCGAGGGCTTCTCGCTGACCTCCGCGGAGCTGGACCGGGTCGTGCGTGTCGCCGTCGACGAGGTCGCCGGGCGGGTCCCCGTCATCGCCCCGGCGACCGGCGGGACGGCGGTGTCCGCGGCGCAGGCACGCGCGGCCGAGGCAGCCGGGGCATCCGGGCTGCTGCTGTTTCCGCCCTATCTGACCGAGGCCAGCCAGCGTGGCCTGGTCGAGCACATCAGCGCGGTGTGCCGGTCCACCGACCTGGGCGTCATCGTCTACAGCCGGGCCAACGCGGTGCTCAGCGACACCACGGTGGCCGAGGTGGCCGAACGCAACCCCAACCTGATCGGGCTCAAGGACGGCGTCGGGGACATCGAGCAGATGACGCGCACCTACGCGCGCGTCGGTGACCGGCTGATCTACATCGGCGGGCTGCCCACCGCCGAGACGTTCGCGCTGCCGCTCCTCCAGCTGGGCGTGACCACGTACTCCTCGGCGCTCTACAACTTCCTCCCGGAGTTCGCGCTCAGGTTCTACGCCGCCGTGCGCGCGCAGGACAGGGGCGCCGTGTACGGCATGCTCAACGACTTCGTGCTGCCCTACACCGAGATCCGCGACCGGGCCAAGGGCTATGCGGTCTCGATCGTGAAGGCCGGGCTGACCGCCGTCGGCCGGGACGGCGGCCGGGTGCGCCCGCCCCTGACCGACCTGACCGAGGCGGAGCTGGCCGAGCTGACGGCCCTGGTCTCCAAGGTCTCCTGAGCCCGCACCTGCCTCGACGCGCCCCGCTGAACCCCGCACCCCTGAGGAGCACCCCATGGACGTCGTCAGCATCGACCCCCGAACCGGCGAGGCCGCCGAGGTCGTCGCCCAGGAGACCACCACCGAGGAGGTCGACCGCCTCTGCGCCGCGGCGCTGGCCGCCGCGCCCGCCCTCGACGAGCTCGGCCGGGCAGGCCGTGCCGCCCTGCTGCGCGCCCTCGCCGACGCCCTGGAGGGGCGCCGGGAGGACGTCGTGGCCGTCGCCGACCGCGAGACGGCGCTGGGCACCACCCGGCTGAACGGCGAGCTGACCCGGACCTGCTACCAGCTCCGGCTGTTCGCCGAGGTGCTCGAGGAGGGCAGCTACCTCGAGGCGGCCATCGACCACGCGGGTGACAGCCCCATGGGCCCGCGGCCGGACCTCCGCCGGATGCTCGTGCCGATCGGTCCGGTGGCCGTGTTCGGCGCGAGCAACTTCCCGCTCGCCTTCTCGGTGCCCGGCGGTGACACCGCGTCGGCGCTGGCCGCCGGCTGCCCCGTCGTCGTCAAGGCGCACGGCTCCCACCCGGCGACGTCGCAGCTGGTGTTCGAGGTGCTCGTCGAGGCCGCCGGCAAGGCCGGAGCGCCCGAGGGCACCCTCGGCATCGTGCACGGGCTGCAGGCCGGGGCCGACCTCGTCGCCCACCCGGCGATCCGCGCGGTCGGCTTCACCGGCTCGGTCAACGGCGGGCGCGCGCTGCTGGAGATCATCGAGCGGCGTCCCGACCCGGTGCCGTTCTTCGGCGAGCTGTCCAGCCTCAACCCGCTGGTCGTCACCCCGCAGGCCGCCGTCGAGCGCGGCGAGACCATCGGCCGCGAGCTGGTCGGCTCCTTCACGCTCGGCGGCGGCCAGTTCTGCACCAAGCCCGGGCTGGCCTTCGTGCCGGCCGGCCCCGAGGGCGACCGGGTCGTCGACGCGATGGCCGAGGCGGTCCGCTCGGCGCCGGCACCGGTGCTGCTCAACGAGGGCATCGCCGCCGCATACGGCCGCATCTCCGACGGCCTGGCCGCCGCACCGGGCGTCGAGGAGGTGGCCCGGGGCGAGCAGGCCCCGGACGAGGGTTTCCGCGCCGTCCCCCGGCTGCTCACCACCGCCGCCGCCGACCTGCCGGAGGAGGTCACCGAGGAGTGCTTCGGACCGGTGAGCGTCGTCGCCCGCTACGACGGCGAGGACGAGTTGTTCGCCGCCTTCGCCGCTCTTCCCTCGTCCCTGACCGCCACGGTGCTGCGCGGTGGCGGCGAGACCGAGCTGCCGCTCGCCGTCTCGCAGCAGCTGCGCACGCTCGCCGGCCGGATCGTCTACGACGCCTACCCGACCGGCGTCGCCGTCTCCTGGGCCCAGCACCACGGCGGGCCGTGGCCGTCGACCAACTCCCAGCACACCTCGGTGGGGACGACGGCGATCCGCCGGTTCCTCCGGCCGGTCACCTGGCAGGGCGCTCCCGCCGAGGTGCTGCCGGAGGAGCTGACGGACGGCTACCAGGGCATCCCGCGGCGGGTCGACGGGAAGCTGCAGCTGCCCCGGGGCTGAGCGGGTCGCCGCCGATCAGTCGTGCGCGGTGCCGCAGATCCACCGCTTCAGTCCCTGCGGCCGGCGTCCACGAGCCGGATGACGGCTGCGCCCTCCTCGTCGGAGGCCGCGAGGTCGACCTCGACGTCGAAGCCCCAGTCGTGGTTGCCCTCGGGGTCGTCGACGATCTGCCGCACGTGCCAGACGTCCGGGCGCTTGTCCCAGATCAGCAGCGCGGGACCGCGGGCGTCCGCGCCGGTGTTCACCTCGCCGTGCTCGGCGAAGTAGGCCTGCACCACCTCGCCCCAGCGCTCGGCGTCCCAGCCCGAGCCGGCGTCCAGCTCGCCCAGGTCGTACCAGCGGCGGCGGGCCCACAGCTCGACGCGGCGGAACAGCGCGTTGCGGACCATCGCGGTGAACGCCCGCTCGTTGCCGGTCAGCGGGCGCGGCCGGGCGGGGACGGCGACCTCCGCCACCGGCCCCTGGTCGGCATCGGTGAGCGCCTCCCACTCGTCCAGCAGCGAGGAGTCGACCTGGCGCACCAGCTCGCCGAGCCACTCGACGAGGTCGGTGACCTCCTCGGTGCGCGCCGCGGCCGGCACCCCCGAGCGCAGCGCCTTGAACGCGTCGGAGAGGTAGCGCAGCACCGCCCCCTCGGCGCGGGTCAGCCCGTAGGTGTTCACGAACTCCCGGAAGGTGAACGCCCGCTCCCACATCTCCCGGACCACCGACTTCGGCGACAGCGCACCGTCGGCGGCCCACGGGTTGGACTGCCGGTAGACCTCGAAGGCGTGCCCGAGCAGCTCCTCCAGCGGCTTGGGATAGCTGATCTCCTCGAGCAGCTCCATCCGCTCGTCGTACTCGATGCCCTCGGCCTTCATCTGCGCGACCGCCTCGCCCTTGGCCTTGTTGAGCTGGGCGGCGAGGATCTGGCGCGGGTCGTCGAGCGTGGCCTCGATGACGCTGACGACGTCGAGCGCGTAGGTGTCCGAGTCGGGGTCGAGCAGGTCGATGGCGGCCAGCGCGAAGGTGGACAGCGGCTGGTTGAGCGCGAAGTCCGGCGGCAGGTCCAGCGTCAGGTCGTAGCGGCGGCCGTCGGGCTCCGGCTCGGGCAGCCGCTCCAGGACGCCGGCCTGCAGCAGGGAGCGGGCGATGCCGATCGCGTCGCGGATCAGCTTCAGCTGCTTCTTGCGCGGCTCGTGGTTCTCGGTGAGCAGCCGGCGCATCGCGGTGAACGGGTCACCCGGCCGGTCGACGACGTCGAGGATCATCGCCGTCGTCACCCGCATGTGGCTGGTCAGCTTCTCGGGTTCCCCCTCGACCAGCCGGTTCATCGTCGACTCGCTCCACGGCACCATGCCGTCGGGGACCTTCTTGCGCACCAGCTTGCGGCGCTTCTTCGGGTCGTCGGCCACCTTGGCGAACTGCTTGAGGTTCTCCACCTCGTGCTCGGGCGCCTGGACGACGACGGTGCCCGCGGTGTCGTAGCCCGCGCGGCCGGCCCGGCCGGCGATCTGGTGGAACTCGCGCACCTGCAGCAGCCGGGTGCGGGTGCCGTCGTACTTCGACAGCGCGCTGAAGACGACGGTGCGGATCGGCACGTTGATGCCGACGCCGAGGGTGTCGGTGCCGCAGATGACCTTGAGCAGCCCGGCCTGGGCGAGCTGCTCGACCAGCCGCCGGTACTTGGGCAGCATCCCGGCGTGGTGGACGCCGATGCCGTGGCGGACCAGCCGCGACAGCGTCGTCCCGAAGGCCGACGAGAACCGGAAGCCGCCGATCATCTCGGCGATCGCCGCCTTCTCCTCCTTGCTGCAGACGTTGACGCTCATGAGCGCCTGTGCGCGCTCCAGCGCGGAGGCCTGGGTGAAGTGGACGACGTAGACCGGCGCCTGCTGGGTGTCGAGCAGCTCCTGGATCGTCTCGTGCATCGGCGTCGTCGCGTAGTAGTGGTGCAGCGGCACCGGGCGCACGGCGTTGGCCACCAGCGCGGTCGGCCGGCCGGTGCGCCGCGTCAGGTCCTCGCGCAGGAAGGTGACGTCGCCCAGGGTGGCGCTCATCAGGAGGAACTGCGCCTTCGGCAGCTCCAGCAGGGGGACCTGCCAGGCCCAGCCGCGGTCGGGGTCGCCGTAGAAGTGGAACTCGTCCATCACGACGAGCGCGTCCGCGAGCTGCTCCGATTCGCTGCCCTCGCGCAGCGCGATGTTGGCCAGGACCTCGGCGGTGCAGGCGATGATCGGGGCATCCCGGTTGACCGCCGCGTCGCCGGTGAGCATGCCGACGTTCTGCGCGCCGAAGATGCCGCAGAGCGCGAAGAACTTCTCGCTGACCAGCGCCTTGATCGGTGCGGTGTAGTAGCTGCGCCGGCCGGCGGCCAGCGCGGCGTACTGCGCGCCGGTGGCGACCAGCGACTTGCCGGAGCCGGTCGGGGTGGCGAGGACGACGTTGGCGCCGCTCACCAGCTCGATCAGCGCCTCCTCCTGGGCCGGGTACAGCGGCGTGCCGCCGGCCTCGGCCCAGGCGGCGAAGGCCGCGAACAGCTCGTCGGGATCGCCGCCCCTCGCGCGCAGCGCGGAGAGGTCGGCGGGGTCGTCGAGCAGCGGGGGAGCGGCGGTCGTGGTCATCAGGGCTACCAGCGTGCCCGACGACCTGCTGCTTCCGCTGAGCCAGGTCCGGTAGGGCGTTCGTGTCCGAGAGACGGTAACGATCCGGTAACGACGAGTGTGGCCATGTGTGGGGTGCGTCGTAATCGGAGAGGAAGGTGAACAATAGGTAAACGGAAGGTGGCTGGGACCATGCGTGAACGTTTCTGCCCGGAGTGCCGGTGGACCGTGGTGACCGACCCCGCGGGCCGGCGTCGGCTCGAGATGCGCTGGGTGCCGCTCGGCGCCACGGCCAACCAGGCCCCGGTGGCGCGCGCGGCGTGACGGAGGGCCGCGTCCTCCCCGGGACGTGGCGGAGCGAGACACCCGACCCGGGCGGTAGGAGGGGTGCACAACGACGTGCGCCTCTCCCACCGCCCGGGTCGTGTGCTGTGCAGCCGGCACCCACCGGTTCCGCGGGGATCCGCCGGGGTAGCGCGCGGAGCAGGAAGTGCGGGCCGCAGGGGCCCGCACCCGCTGCCAGTCGCTCCGGAGGACCGTCATGTCATCACCCCGTCCCGAGACCCAGCCCGCCCAGCAGCAGAGCGTTCCGGGCACGCTCGGGGAGATGGACCCGAAGCCGGACCACGGCGAGGAGAGCTACCAGGGTTCCGGAAGGCTCACCGGCAAGGCCGCGGTCATCACCGGTGGGGACAGCGGCATCGGCCGCGCCGTCGCCATCGCCTTCGCCCGCGAGGGCGCCGACGTCCTGATCTCCTACCTCAACGAGCACGAGGACGCGCAGGACACCGCGAAGTACGTGGAGCAGGCCGGCCGGAAGTGCGTGCTCGTGCCCGGCGACATCTCCGACCGGGCGCACTGCAAGACGATCATCCCGAAGGCCGTCGAGGAGTTCGGCCGGGTCGACATCCTGGTCAACAACGCCGCCTTCCAGATGAGCCACGACTCGCTGGAGGAGATCTCCGACGAGGAGTGGGACTTCACCGTCGCCACGAACCTCTCGGCGATGTTCACCCTGACCAAGGACGCCATCCCCCACATGCAGCCGGGTGCCTCGATCATCAACTCGTCGTCGGTGAACTCGGACAACCCGAGCCCCAACCTCATCGCCTACGCCATGACCAAGGCCGGCATCGCGAACTTCACCGCCAGCCTCGCGCAGCTGTACGCAGAGAAGGGCATCCGGGCCAACAGCGTCGCCCCCGGCCCGGTCTGGACGCCGCTGATCCCCTCGACGATGCCCGAGGAGAAGGTCGACAGCTTCGGCCAGCAGGTGCCGCTGGGCCGCCCCGCGCAGCCGGCCGAGCTGGCGCCCGTCTACGTGATGCTGGCCAGCGACGAGGCCTCCTACGTCTCCGGCGCGCGGATCGCCGTCACCGGCGGCAAGCCCATCCTCTGAGAAAGGGCCCCGGTGCCCCCCACCCGCTCGCAGGCTCGCGGTGGGGCCCTGCACCGGGGCCGCTCCGTCACGTCATCGTCGCGATGCGGGCGATGTCGGCCGGGCGGACGCGGCAGCAGCCGCCGACCAGCCGGGCGCCCGCGGCCTGCCACTCCGCGAGGGCATGCCCGGGGATCCCCGGGGGGGGGGGGGGGGGGCGGGCGCGCGCGGGGGGCCCGCCGGACCCGGAGGGGGGGGGGGGGGGGGGGGCGGGCGGGGGGGCGGGCGGGGCGGCGCGGGGCGGGGGGGGGGGGCGGGCGCGCCCACCCCCCGCGCGCCCCCCCCCCCCCCCCCCCCCCCCCCCCCCCCCCCCCCCCCCCCCCCCCCCCCCCCCCCCCCCCCCCCCCCCCCCCCCCACCGGCGGGCCCCAGCACCGCCCAGCCTGCACCGGCTACCAGCAGCACGGCCACCGCTCCGGCGAGCACTGCGACGAACGGGCGACGATGCACGGCTCAGAGCCTGCGCTCCACCGGTGACGGCGTCGTGAGAGCCGGATGAGAGAGCTCTCATCCGGCCGCGCCCGTCACCCCAGGTCGGTGACCGCCGTGACGACCAGCAGGTCCGCACCGTGCGTACCGGCGACGTCCACGCCCGCGGGCCGCGGCTCGTACCCCGGCAGACCGGTGAGCCCGTCGCTGGCGTCCGCGGCGCGCAACCGCACCGGCCCGTCGCCCTCGACCGTGAAGGCGGCCTGCAACCCGTCGGGGGGCGGCGCGTGGAAGGTGATCCGCAGCCCCGACTCCCCCAGCGCGGCGTCGGGCACGCCGCGGCCGCCGAACCGGCCGCGGACGACGGTGCCGCCCTCGGCGGTGAGGTCCAGCTGGACCAGCCGGACCCCCGCCCGCTGCGGCGTGACCCGGACGGTGATCTCCCGCCGTTCGCCGAGGACCTGGTCGGAGACGACGACGACCTCCGGCGCCGGCAGGTCGGCGGTTTCGGCAGGTCCGGTGAGCAGATCGCGGCCGGCGAGGTACGGGAGGTCCGCGCCCAGGGTCCCGGGGCCGTCGACGAACCGGCCGGTCCACTCGCCCGGCGTCGTCTCGGTGGTCACCCACCGCGCCCGGTCCCGGTCGGTGTCCAGCACGTAGGCCAGCCGGCTGGGCACCGGGTGGTCGGCGTCGAAGCGGTCGACCGCCAGCCCCGCGGCCACGCAGGCCCCTGCGGCTCCTAGCGCGACGGCCGGGACGGCGGCCGCCGCCAGCCGGCCGCGCGCCCCGGGCGGCGCGGCGGGGTCGGGGAACAGCAGTTCCAGCGCCGGCAGCAGGGCCAGCGCGCCGAGCACGACGACGACCGACGGCGCGAGCACCTGCGACATGCCGAGCGCGGGGAGGAAGAGCGCGGCGGTCGGGGCGAGGACGAGGACCGCCGTCGCGCCGGTGAGCGACGCGGCGACGGCGCACACCGCGCGCGAGCGGGCGAGCACGGCGACGGCGCCGCTGAGCGCACCGACCAGGGCCGGCCAGGCCGCGAGGTAGGAGCCGCCCGGCGCCACCGCGGCGAGCACCGCCGCCACCACGGCGAGCCAGAGCAGCGCGCCCGCGGCCAGTGGGGCCGCGCCGACCGGCCGGCGCAGCAGCGCGTACCAGATCAGGACGACGGCCAGCACAACCGCGACGGCCGCCAGCCGGAACCAGCCCGGCCGCCAGGGGTCGAGCATCGTGGCGTACCCGGGGCGGAGGACGACCAGCGCCTCCCACAGCCCCTGCGCGGCCAGCGGCCCCGCCACGAGCGGGACGAGCGCCAGCGCGGCGGCCCCGGCGGTGCGCCGCAACGGGCTGATCCCCCGGCGGCGCAGCGTCCAGGCCAGGCCGGCGACGGCGACCAGCGCCGCACCGGCCAGCGGCCACACCAGCGAGCCCGGGTAGCGCACCAGCAGCCCGGGGAGCGGGAAGTAGGTCGCGTCCTCGGCGGCGGGCTCGGCGAGGACGGCCAGGTCCCGGTCCCCCAGCTCCCGGGCCAGCGCCAGGGTGTTGTCGCCGAGGGCCTGCAGGCTGCCGCGGTCCAGCCGCTCGGGGGTGTCCTGCGGCGAGTGGTAGGCCGCGGCGCCGTCGATGAAGGCGGTGTTCATGCCGGTGTAGCCGCCGTCCTCGAGGAACACGCTGAAGTCCGTGTCGTTGGGCAGCGCCCGGTAGACCTCGACGGCGAAGCTGCTGGCGACCGGGTGGGGGGCGGCGTCGGCGAACGCCGCCGCGAGCTCGGCGTTCCCGAGCGACGTCTCGAACATGATCGGTGGGCCGCCGGTGCCGCGGGCCTCCAGGTTGAGCGCCACCCCGCCGCCGGCCAGCGGGTGCGAGGCGACGAACGCCTCGGCTCCGCAGAGGCAGGCCTCCTCGGCGTCGGTCAGGACGGCGACGACGTCGTTGCGCAGCTGCGGGCCCTCGGTCAGCGCCCGGACGGACTCCAGCAGCGCGGCCACCCCGGCGGCGTCGTCGGCCGCCCCCGGCCCGCCCTCCACCGAGTCGTGGTGCGCCACCAGGTACAGCCGGCCGGTGGGATCGGTGCCGGGCAGGACGGCGACCACGTTGCGCACCCGCGCCATGCGGGCCTCCCCCGCGCCACCGGCCCGGGCGCCGACGGCGTTCTGCACGCGGGTGTCCAGACCGAGGTCGGTCAGGGCGCGCACGAGCCCGTCGACCACCTCGTCGCTCTCCGGGCTCCCCGCCACGTGCGGCTCGGCCGCGATGCGCTCGACGTGCGCGAAGGCACGGGCCGCGCTGAACTCCGTGGCCGGGGCGCCGACGGGGCGCGGGTCCGGCGGCCGGAGCCCTGCCACGGTCCAGCCGGTGAGCGCCAGCAGCAGCGCGACGACGGCCAGCCCGACGAGCCGGCCGGGGCGGGACGGACGCTCGGCGGGCACGCGACCTCCTTGGACGGCGACCCGCGCACCTTAGGGCGCGGGCGCCTCCCGGCCGTGCAGCACCGCCCGCGGCGCGCCGTCGCTGGCTGGTTGACTGCTGCCATGACCAGCGCCGCAGCACCCCGCGCCGTCCTCGTCACCGGCGCCTCCCGCGGCATCGGGCGAGCGATCGCGCACGCCTTCGCCGCCCGGGGGGACCGGGTGGCGGTGCACTCCGGCAGCTCCCGGGAGGCGGCCGAGCGGGTCGCCGCCGAGCTGCCCGGGGCCGGGCACACCGTCGTGCAGGCGGACGTGGCCGACGCCGAGGCGGTCGGGGCGATGGTCGACGACGCGGCGACGGCGCTGGGCGGGCTGCAGGTGCTCGTCAACAACGCCGGCGTCTACACGCCGCACCCGCCGCTGGAGACGTCCTGGACCGACTGGCAGGCGGCCGTGGCGCGCACGCTGCAGGTGAACCTGGTCGGCGCGATGCACGTCACCTTCCGCGCGGTGCCGCACCTGGTCGCGGCCGGTGGCGGCGCCGTGGTGAACGTGACCAGCCGGGGCGCCTTCCGCGGCGAGCCGGGCACACCGGCCTACGGCGCGGCGAAGGCGGGCCTGAACGCCTTCGGGCAGTCGATGGCCCAGGCCCTGGCCCCGCACGGGATCAGCGTGGGCAGCGTCGCCCCGGGGTTCGTGCAGACCGAGATGGCTCGCGAGATCCTCGACGGGCCCAGCGGCGACGCCGTCCGCGCGCAGTCCCCCTACGGGCGGGTGGCGCGACCGGAGGAGGTCGCCGCGGCCGTGCTCTGGCTGGCGTCCCCGGAGGCCCGCTTCTCCACCGGCACGATCATCGACGTCAACGGGGCCAGCTACCTGCGCAGCTGACCTGCGCGCCTCAGTTCAGCGTGCCGAGCCAGTTGGTGAGCAGCTGCGCGCCGGCGTCGCCGCTCTTCTCGGGGTGGAACTGGGTGGCCGACAGCGCGGCGTTCTCCACACCGGCGACGAACCGGTCGCCGTGCTCGGCCCAGGTGACCAACGGCGGCGCCAGCGGGGAGGGCACGCCGTCCTGGCCCAGCGGGAAGGTGCGCACCCCGTAGGAGTGCACGAAGTAGAAGCGCTGGTCCGCGAGCCCCGCGAACAGCACGCTGTCCTGCGGCGCCTGGACGGTGTTCCAGCCCATGTGCGGCAGCACCGGCGCCTCGAGCGGCTCGACGACGCCGGGCCACTCGCCGCAGCCCTCGGCGTCCACGCCGTGCTCCACGCCGCGCTCGAAGAGGATCTGCATGCCGACGCAGATGCCGAGCACCGGCCGGCCCCCGGCGAGCCGGCGGCCGATGATCCGGCGGCCGTCGACGGCGTCCAGGCCCGCCATGCAGGCGGCAAACGCGCCCACCCCGGGCACGACCAGGCCGTCGGCGTCCAGCGCGGTCCGCGCGTCGGAGGTCACCGTCACCTCGGCACCGACCCGCTGCAGCGCGCGCTCCGCGGAACGCAGGTTGCCCGAGCCGTAGTCGAGGACCGCCACCTTCTTCACGCCTGCCACGCTACCGACCAGCGCCGGAGCCCCTCGATGTGTTCCCGGGCAGCGCCGGCTCAGACGAGCCGCAGGATGCCCGCCGCGCTGGCCAGCAGGGCCGCGATCAGCAGGATGGCGGCGAACGCGACCTGCGGCCCGGTGCGCCGGCCGTCGGCGGTGTCCGCCCGCCAGATGCTCCACGCACCACCGAGCAGGAAGCCGCCGAGCAGCAGGAGGGGCAGCCCCGAGCTCACCGCCGGCCGCGCAGGATCACAGGGCGCCCTTGGTGGAGGGGACGTCGGTGACCCGCGGGTCGATCGCGACGGCCGCACGCAGCGCCCGCGCCAGCGCCTTGAACTGCGCCTCCACGATGTGGTGCGCGTCGCGCCCGGCGTACAGCACCCGCACGTGCAGGCTGATCCGCGCGTTGAACGCGAAGGACTCCAGCACGTGCTTGGTCAGCGAGGTCGGGTAGTCCGGCCCGATCATCGGCGTCATGTTCTCGGGCTCGGCGTGCACGAAGTACGGCCGGCCGGAGAGGTCGACCGCGGCCTGCGCGAGCACCTCGTCCATCGGGATGGTGGCGTCGCCGTAGCGGGTGATGCCCCGCTTGTCGCCCAGCGCCTCGGCGAACGCCTGCCCCAGCGCGATGGCGACGTCCTCCACCGTGTGGTGGGCGTCGATGTGCAGGTCACCGTCGGCCCGCACGGTCAGGTCGATGCCGCTGTGCTTGGACAGCGCGGTGAGCATGTGGTCGTAGAAGCCCACGCCCGTGCTGATCGAGCTGCTGCCGGTGCCGTCGAGGTCGAGCTCCACCACGAGCTTGGTCTCGCTGGTCTGGCGCTCGACGCGTGCGGTGCGGGTCATGGGCGTCAGTCTCCCAGAGTCGTGCGGTGGGCCGGCGCGACCTCACCCAGGGCGGTGAGGAAGGCGTCGGTCTCCTCGGCGGTACCGGCGGTCACCCGCAGCCATCCCGGGAGACCGACGTCCCGCACGAGCACCCCCCGGTCCAGCAGCGCCCGCCAGGCGGCGGGCGCGTCGGCGAAGTGCCCGAAGAGGACGAAGTTGGCGTCGCTGGGCACGCTCGTGAGCCCCAGGCCCGGCAGCGCCGCCACGATGCGGTCGCGCTGCGCCTTGACCGCGTCGACGGTCGCCAGCAGGGCATCCGTGTGCGCCAGCGCGGCCCGGGCGGCGGCCTGGGTGAGCGAGCTCAGGTGGTAGGGCAGCCGCACCAGCTGGATGGCGTCCACGACGGCCGGGTCCGCGGCCAGGTAGCCCAGCCGCAGCCCCGCCATGCCGAAGGCCTTGCTCATCGTCCGGCTCACGATCAGCCGGGGCCGGCCGGGGAGCAGGGTGAGCGACGACGGGGTACCGGTCCGCGCGAACTCCGCGTACGCCTCGTCGACGACGAGCACACCGTCGGTGGCGTCGTAGAGGGCGGCCACCGTGTCCAGGTCGACCGCGGTGCCGGTGGGGTTGTTCGGGCTGGTCACGAAGACGACGTCGGGCCGAACCTCGCGCACCTGCGCCACGGCGGCCTCTGTGTCGATCGTGAAGTCGGCGGCCCGGTGCCCGTCGACCCACGACGTGCCGGTGCCGGCCGCGATGATCGGGTGCATCGAGTACGACGGCGTGAACCCGAGCGCAGTGCGCCCCGCTCCCCCGAACGCCTGCAGGATCTGCTGCAGCACCTCGTTGGAGCCGTTGGCCGCCCACACCTGCGCCGGCTCCAGCGGCCGGCCGCCGGTCCGGGACAGGTAGGCGGCGAGGTCGGCCCGCAGCGCCACGGCGTCCCGGTCGGGGTAGCGGTTGAGCTCCAGCGCCGCGCGCCCGAGCGCCTCGCCGAGGTCGGCGAGCAGCTCGGCCGGCAGCGGGTGCGGGTTCTCGTTGGTGTTGAGCCGGTGGGTGGCCGGCAGCTGCGGGGCGCCGTAGGGCGTGCGGCCGCGCAGCTCCGGCCGCAGCGGGAGCTCCTCGAGCGACGTCACGGGCGCTGCCGGACCCGCACCGCGGCCGCGTGCGCCGGGAGGTCCTCGGCGCCGGCGAGGGCGTCGATGTGCCGGGCGACGTCGGCCAGCGCCTGCTCGTCGTACTCGACGACGTGGATGCCGCGCAGGAACGACTGCACGCTCAACCCGCTGGAGTGCCGCGCGCACCCGCCGGTCGGCAGCACGTGGTTGGACCCGGCGCAGTAGTCGCCCAGGGAGACCGGCGACCAGGCGCCGACGAAGATCGCGCCCGCGTTCCGCACCCGCATCGCGACGGCACGCGCGTCGCGGGTCTGGATCTCCAGGTGCTCGGCGGCGTAGGCGTCGACCACCCGCAGCCCGGCGTCCAGGTCGTCGACCAGGACGATGCCGGACTGGCTGCCGTCCAGCGCGGTGGTGATCCGCTCGGAATGCTTGGTGGCGGCCACCTGCCCGGGCACCAGGGCCAGCACGGCGTCGGCCAGCTCCTCGCTGTCGGTCACCAGCACCGCGCCGGCCAGGGGGTCGTGCTCGGCCTGGCTGATCAGGTCGGCGGCGACGTGGGCGGGGTCGGCGGTGTCGTCGGCGAGGATCGCGACCTCGGTGGGGCCCGCCTCGGAGTCGATGCCGATCAGCCCGCGCAGCAGCCGCTTCGCGGCGGTCACGTAGACGTTGCCGGGACCGGTGACCATGTCGACCGGCTCGCACGAGCCGGCGCCGTACCCGAAGACGGCGATGGCCTGGGCACCTCCGACGGCGTAGACCTCGGTGACGCCCAGCAGCGCGCAGGCGGCCAGGACCCCGGGGTCGGGCAGGCCACCGTTGTCCCGCTGCGGCGGGGAGGCCACCGCGATCGACTCGACGCCGGCGATCTGCGCGGGGACCACGTTCATCACGACGCTGGACAGCAGCGGCGCCAGGCCGCCGGGCACGTACAGCCCCACGCGGCGGACCGGGAGCCAGCGCTCGGTGACCGTGCCGCCGGCCGCGACCTCCGTGGTGACGTCGGTGCGCCGCTGGTCGCCGTGCACCTTCCGCACCCGGGCGATGGCCTCCTCCAGGGCCTCCCGCAGCGTCGGGTCGCACTCGGCGAGCGCGCGGTCGAGCGCCTCCTGCGGCACCGCGAAGTCCTCGGCGTCCACGCCGTCGAGGCGGGCGGTGATCTCCCGCACCGCCTGGGCGCCGCGGATGCGCACGTCCTCGCAGAGCGGGCGGACGGTGGCGAGCACCGAGTCGATGTCGGTGGCGGCGCGCGGCAGCAGCCCGGTGAGCTCCCGGACGCCGGGCAACGCGTGTCCGCGCAGGTCGATGCGTGCCAGCACGGGAGGCCTCCGGGGTCGGATCGGTGGTACGACGCGGATCCCAGGGTATCCAGCGCCCCGCGACGGGCCCGGGGCGCCCACACGGGCAGGCGGCCGGGGGGCCGTACGCTTCCCCGGATGGGTGAGCTGATCCCGCTGTTCCCGCTGGGACGGCCCCTCTTCCCCGGGGTCGTGCTGCCCCTGCAGATCTTCGAGCCCCGCTACCGGCGCCTGATGCGCGACCTGATGGACCTGCCCGAGCTCGGCGACCGCAGGTTCTTCGGGGTCGTGGCGATCCGGCAGGGGTGGGAGGTCGAGCGGGTGGCCCCCGCGGCGGCGCTCTACGACATCGGGTGCACCGCGCGGCTGCAGCGCGTGCAACCGCAGTCCGACGGCGGATTCCGCATCGTGACCGTCGGTGGTGAGCGGTTCCGGCTGCTCGACGTCGTGGTCGGCGACGACCCGCCCTACCTGCAGGCGGAGGTGGAGTGGCTGGCCGAGGAGGAGGCCGCGGAGGAGGCCGCCGGGGACGCCGAGGTGGCCACCGGCGACTCCGCCGGGCTGGCCCCGCCGACGGACGAGCTCGCCAGCTCGGTCGCCCGCGGATCGCTCGACCTCCTCGCGCACGGGGTCGGTGACCTCTTCACCCGGTACGTCGCGGAGGTGGCGGCGCTGGGCGCCGGCGCGCACGGGGACGGCGCGGAGGCCGCGGTGCGGCTCGCGGCGGCGTCCGACGACCCGACCGCGCTGTCCTGGCTGGTCGCCTCCTCGGCGCTGCTGACCACCGAGGACAGGCAGGCGCTGCTGGCGGAGTCCGCGACCCGCCGCCGCCTGGCCGCGGAGTCCCGGTTGCTGCGCCGGGAGCTGACGCTGCTGCAGACCCTCGGCGCGGTCCCGGCGCCGCTGCAGCAGTTCGCCGTCCCGATGACGGTGAACTGACCCGTCAGGCCGGCGGCGCGTCGGCCCGGGCGCCGGCGTCGAGCACGGCGGACCCCAGGAAATGGCAGGCGTTCAGGGCCACCGCCAGGTCCACCCGGTGCGACCGCGCTGCGGGCTGCCGCAGCTCCAGCGCTCGGGACACCCGGTACTTCACCGTGTTGCGGTGCAGCCGCATGATCTCTGCGGTCTCGGTGTAGCTCTCCCCCGTGAGGTAGAAGACCCGCAACGTCTCGCGCAGCACCTGGGACGCATCGTTGTCCACCGCGAGCGGACCGAGCACCTCGTGGATCCACGCCCGCGCGGAGTCGAGATCGCCGGCCAGCATCGACGTGATCGCAACGCCTTCGTCGCCGAAGCCCGTGACGGGCGTGGTGGCGCCCGAGGCCATGGCGACCCGACGGGCCGCCCGGGCCTGTTCGTGGGTGCGCCGGAAGCCGTCCACACCCGACCCGGAGAGCCCCAGGGCGGCCCGGCAGGTGCGCGCCTGCTCGACGAGCCGGCATATCTGAGTGGTGTCCACCTCCCCCGGCCGGACCGCGAAGGGCAGCCACGCCCAGGCGGTCTCTCGGTCGACCGCCGTCACCAGGGGCGGCCCCGAGCAGCCGGCTCCCGTCGCGACCTTCGACACGACGGAGGTGAGCAACCGGAGCTCGTCCGGCGCCGGCGCCGCGTCCACGGACCAGATGATCATCCCGAGGTGGTGCGCCGTCAGGCGGTAGCCGGTCTCGCGCTCGAAGCGCCCGGGCGCGACCTTCTGCCCGGCCAGCACGTCGTGGATGAGCGCCGCGCGCACGGTCCCCTGCGTGCTCAGCCAGCGTTCGCGTTCGGCCTCGTATGCCTCGAAGACGTACTGGGAGATCCAGTCGATGTACCGCCCGACCACGGTGGCCATGTGGTGCAGGACCTCGAACTTCTCCTCCGCCGTGCAGTCGAGCGCCTGGACGTCGGGGAACATCTGCTCGATGAAGTCGTCCTTGCCGATGCTGTAGGCGCGGACGAGGGAGTTGGCCGGGATCTCCCGCTGGGCCAGCCGCAGGGCGTACTCGACCGCGGCCGTCGTGGGCATCAGGTGCTCGATCGGGATGTGGTTGGTCAGGATGTGCGTGAGCGTCTTGGTGTTGGCGTCCACGCTGGCCCGGAGCAGCTCCATGAACTGCGGGTCCACGTCCAGACTCCTGATGTGCCGGGCGATGAGCTCGGTCATGTCCCGGGCGATCTGGGGCTGACGGCGGTCCAGCCGCCTGCCCGCCTGCGACACCAGGGCGAGCACCCGCTCGCCGCCCTCGGGGCCCGGCGCCCCGTGCCCTGGCCCCGCCGCCGCGCTCATCCCCGCCTCCTGCCGCCGTCCCGTCCGTGCACGTCCGTCCTGCCCCGCGCTCAGCGTGCGACCCGCGACAGGGCCGACCGGGCGGCGTTGTACCCGCACAGCCCGTGGGCGCCGGCGCCGGGCGGTGTGGCCGCCGAGCAGAGGTAGACCCCGTCGACCCCGAGGGAGTAGGGGTCCAGCGCCACCCGCGGGCGGAAGACCAGCTGCAGCGGGTCGTTGGCGCCGGTGACGACGTCCCCTCCGACGTAGTTGGCGTTGTGCGCCTCCAGTCCCGCGGCCGAGGTCACGTGCCGGGCCAGCACGCGCTCGAGGAAACCGGGGGCGAACCGTTCGATCTGCTGCTCGATGGCCCGCGTCGCGTCCCCCGTGTAGCCGGCCGGCACGTGGGCGTAGGTGTACAGCGGGTGGACGTCGCCGGCCGAGCGGCTCGGATCGGCGACGTACTGCTGCCCGACGAGGACGAAGGGACGCTCGGGCATGCGGCCGCGGGTGATGTCCCTCTCCGCCGCGGCGATCTCCTCGAACGTGCCCCCGACGTGGACGGTCCCGGCCCGCCGCGACTCCTCGTGGGCCCACGGAACGCCGCCCTGGACGGCGAACTCGACCTTGAACGACCCCGGCCCGTGCCGGTAGCGGGTCAGCGCGCGCGCGACCCGCCGGGGCATCCGGTCGCCGACGAGCCGGGCCGCGGCACGGGGCGCGAGGTCCAGCATGACGATGTCCGGCTCCCCCAGCTCGGCCATCGAGCCGACGGTCACCCCGGTCTCCACCTTCGCGCCGTACCGGGCGAGGAGGGTGGACACCGCCCGGCTGATGGCCGCCGATCCTCCTTCGGCCACCGGCCAGCCGTAGCGGTGCGCGGCGGTGCCGAGGGCCACGCCGATGGCCGACGACGCCGGGGAGCCCAACGGCCGGAAGGCGTGCGCGGCGACGCCGGCGAACAGGGCGCGCGCCTCCTCCGTGGACCAGCGCCGGGCGAGGACCGCCGCCGGGAGCAGGGAGTAGGCGCCGAACCGCGCGAGCTTCACGGGATGCGCCGGGACGTGCAGCAGCGGCTGCAGGAAGTCCTCGGCGATGTCGCCGAAGCGCTCCGTCAGCGGGCCGAAGAGGCTGCGGTACCGGCCGGCGTCGGCGCCCAGGTGGTCGGCGGTCGCGTCCACCGACCGCTGGACGGCGGCGCCGCGGCCGCCGTCCAGCGGGTGGGAGTACTCGATGCCCGCCCACCGCCACGTCAGCCCCTGCGCGCCGAGGTCGAACGCGCGGGAGAACGGGGTGTCCACGGCGAGCGGGTGGAAGCCGGCGCACTCGTCGTGGACCAGACCCGGCAGCGTGAGGGCGCTGCTGCGGGTCCCTCCCCCGATGGTGTCCGCGGCCTCCAGGACCGTGACGTGCACGCCGGCGGCGGCGAGGGTGAGGGCGGCAGCGAGCCCGTTGGGCCCGCTGCCGACCACGACGGCGTCGGTCATGCACTCACACTGGCACGGACGACGGGGTGCGGGTGCTCACCGGCCGGGGTGTAGCCGGGGCTCCGCCACGTGACCGTGTGCGCGATCGGGCCGTTCGGCAGCCAGGGCTGCTCCGCGACCGCGTCGCTCACCTTCCAGTAGCCCCGCTCCACCACGCCCAGCGCCGCGTCGATGACCTTGTACTCCTGCGTCGAGCGGTGGATCGGCTGCGACTCGACCCAGACGACGATGCACTCCCCCGGCTCGAACCCGCAGCGCTTCTGCACGGCCGTGACGGTCTGCTCGTTGTGCAGGTGGGCGTCGCCGAACTGCCAGCCGACCAGCGTGGTGCAGACGAACTCACCCTCCCGGATGCGGTAGTTCTCCATGCGGTCCAGGTGCCGCATCATCAGCGACAGCAGGCCCCGGCCCTGGCTGTGCATCGTCCGCCAGGCCACCGCCTTCTGCATGAAGATTTCCGCGATCTCCTTGCCGAACGCACCGGAGAGCTGGTCGATCTGGTTGGGGTTGAACTTCACCAGGTGCTGGTTCAGCTTGTCCTCGGCCTCGTCGCCCCGGAAGGCCCAGGTGGCCGAGGCCCAGTTGCCGGCGTACTGCCGCATCGACGGCAGGAACGACACCAGGTCCGGCCGCAGGTTGCCCAGGATGGGGAAGGCCACGAACACGGCGACGATGGGCAGCAGCAGCCACGGCGAGCTGATGTCGCCGATGCCGTAGCCCTCGCCGGCCGGGAAGCCGCCGAACAGCCACGCGGTGGCGAACATGAAGAAGACGTTCCACTCCAGCGGCACTGCCAGGGGGAAGGTCGAGGTGATGAAGATGTGGAACACGATCATCCCGACGATCGCGAGCCAGGTGATCGTGGTGTTGGTCGAGAACAGCAGGACCAGCGGGAGCACCAGCTCGACGACCGTGCCGCCGATGTGCGCGAAGGCCCAGGCGACCTTGGACGGCCGCAGGTCGTTCGGGTAGTCGCGGTACAGCGCCCGCTTGAACCGCAGCGACGTCAGCCAGGGCGTGTTGCTCATCATCGGCGGGACCACGTTGGTGAAGTGGTGCCCGAACTTCGAGACGCCGGCGCCCATCCAGATGGTGACCATGGCGATCTTGGCCGCGATGATCATGTCGACGTGGTTGCCGAGGATGCCGAAGAAGAAGAGCACCGCGATGTACTGCTCGGAGCGAGCCGCCAGGAAGACGACGCGGTCGCGCAGCCCCATCACGATGATGAGCGCCACGAAGGTCAGCAGCGCCCACTGCGGCAGCAGGCCGGCCTCGCTGCCGGGCAGGGCGTCGGTGCGCACCCCGGGGCCGATCAGCAGGAACACCAGCGTGGCCAGGATGCAGAAGTACAGGCCCACGTCGAAAGCGGTGCGGTGGTCACCCGCGGTGAACGGGACCTTGCCCGGCCACGGGGGGAGCCGGAGCGTGCCGCGCTTCGACCAGTAGAGGAAGCCGCCGATGAACGGCTTGAACTTGAAAGCCAGCGGGCCGGAGGACGACGCCCACCCGGTGATCTCGAACAGGATCGTCCAGATGATCAGCTTCTGGTAGACGATCGGCTCGCCCCACCACGCCCCGAGGTCCCCGAAGCCCAGTCCCGGCGTCGTCAGACCGACGACCGCGAACCCGCCGAACACGTAGAAGGCGAGCTTGTAGACGTAGAGCATGTGGTTGGTCTTCGGGCCGCCGAAGCCGTACTCGCACCAGTGGGTGGCGAGCATCCGCATGCGCTCCATGAAGGGCATCGATTCGAACTGCGCCGGGTCCACCGGCGGCATGTCTGCGGTCTTGAAGCCCATGGTTGCTCCTTCGTACGGGCAGGGGTGATCAGCGAGAGGGGTGCTCTCGCTGCTGGCGGACGTGCAGAAGGGCGCGGGAAAGCTGTCGGTCAGGCCGGTTGGGGCTGCAACGACCGGCGGATGGCGGGTTTGTCGGTCTTCCCCACCGGGTTCTTGGGCAGGCCGTCGACGATCTCGATCCGCTCCGGGACCTTCACCCGGGTGAGGTGGCGCCGGCAGTGCTCGAGCAGGTGCTCCTCGGTGACCCGGGCGTCCGGGTAGAGGCTCACGTAGGCCACGGGCGACTCCCCGAGGACGGCGTCGGGTCGGCCCACGACCGCGGCCTCGAGGACGCCGGGCACGGTGGTGAGGACGGCCTCGATCTCCTTGGGGTAGATGTTCTCCCCGCCGCGGATGATCATGTCCTTCACACGGTCGACGATGGTGAGGTAGCCGTCGTCGTCCAGCCGGCCCACGTCGCCGGTGCGCAGCCAGCCGTCGACCAGCGTCTCCGCCGTCGCCTCGGGCCGGCCGAGGTATCCGCGCATGACGGTGGGCCCCGCGATCACGACCTCGCCGATCGCACCGGTGGGCACGGGGGCACCGTCCTCACCCCGGATCTCGATGCGCTGGCCGGGCAGCGCGGGGCCGACGCTCCCGAGCTTGCGCACGCCGTCGACCGGGTTGCACGCCGAGGCGCAGGTGCCCTCGGTGAGCCCGTAGCCCTCGACCATCCGGAACCCGAACCGCTCCTCGCAGCGGTCGAGGAGCTCCGCCGGCACGGGAGCGGCGCCGCAGACGACGAAGCGCAGCGACGAGGTGTCGGGGCGGACGTCGTCGGGCAGCGAGGCCAGCAGCGCGTAGATGGTCGGGACGGCGGAGAAGTACGTCGGCCGCAGCCGCTCCACCTGCTCGAAGAAGCGGCTCGCGGAGAAGCTGCCCACGATGCTCAGCTGCCCGCCGGCCCGGAACGTCGCGAGTGCGCTCACCATGAGCGCGTTGGCGTGGAAGAGCGGGAGCACCAGCAGGCAGTGGTCCCGCTCGGTGAGGGAGAAGTGGTCGGCCATGGTGCTCGACATGGCCTCGACGTTGGCGTGGTCGAGCATGACGCCCTTCGGGCGCCCGGTGGAGCCGCTGGTGTAGATCAGCAGGGCCAGGTCGTGCCCCTCCAGGGCGACCGGCGGGAGCTGCGCCCCGGAGCCGGCGACCCGCATGTCGTCGACACCGATCGCCGGCCGGCCGGCCGTCGGCGCACCCGGCCCGAGGTTCACCACGAGCGTGGCGCCCGAGTCGGCGATCTGGTGGTCCGCCTCGCTCGCCGTGAACACCGGGTTCACCGGCGTCGCGGCGCCGCCGAGCCGCCACGCCGCGAAGAGCGCCACGAGGAGCTCGACCCGGTTGGGCAGCATGACGGCGAGGACGTCGCCGCGACCGAACCCGTGCTCCGCGAGCTGACCGGCGAACGCGGCGACCCGGACGTCGAGCTCCGCGTAGGTCAGGGCGACGACCTCGTCGCGGACGCAGGGCGCGTCACCCGAGGATGCCGGCCGCGCCCAGGGCAGGTAACCGAAGCTCATGCGTCGCCGTCTCCTCGGTGGTCGCACGCTGTGATCCGCACCACGCAGATCCTGTGACCGCCGACACTAGGAACGATCCCCCGACCTGCCCACGGCCACCGCGCACCAACTTGGCCACGGCCTTTGTGCACCGTGCACGGTGCGTCCGCTCAGCGCACAGGAGGCGGCGCGACGGTCCCCGGATCACCGCCCCCGCGCCGGCCGAGGCCGTCGTCGGCGGCCACCAGCGCGCAGCCCAGGTAGACGAGCAGCGCGGCGAACGGGGCGGCGGCGAGACCGGGCAGGGAACCAAGCACCAGCCCCGTGGTGACCTCAGCGCCGACCTGGGAGAGCTGGGCCTCGGTGGGTGAGGGCCCGAGCAGCTCCCCGACCTGCCAGGCGAGGACGGCCGCCGCCGACGTACCGGCCACGAGGACCACCAGCATGCCCACCCCCCGGCCGCGGCGGACCTGCCACGCCGCGGCGCCGGCCAGCAGCCCCAGGCCCAGCAGCACGAGCACGAGCACGGTGTCGTCGGCGATCCGCACCTCCGCCGCCGGCGGGCCGACGGCGACCGGGCCGGTCTCGGTCACCTGGAACTCCGCCCGGGGGGCCAGCAGCCACCAGAGCGCACCCGCGGGCAGGCCGGCGAGGACGAGCCCGACCAGGAGCGCGCGGCCCGCGCGCAGGTCCTCCCGGACCTCCGGTCGGCCCCGCCAGTAGGCGTGCGGGGGCACCCCCGGCACGGGCTGGACGGGCAGCGGTGGGGTGCTCACCCCACCAGTGAACAACCTCCCGAGCCCGGCCCCCTGCAGGGGCCCGCCGCGAGCGTGCGAGCGGTGGGGGGCAGGGGGTCCTCTTTCAGAGCAGCGCCACGCTCGTCGGGCCGAGGAGTGCCTTGATGTCGCCCATCAGGGCGGTGCTGGGCTGCACCCGCAGCCCCTGGTCGAGCCGCAGCACCGTCTCCCTGCTGCCGTTCACCAGCTTGAGCCGCACCTCCGTGGTGCCCGGGTGGCTGCCCAGCACCTCCCGCAGCCGCTCCACGACCGGTGGGGTGCACCGGGCGGCGGCCATCGAGACCAGCACGGGCCCGCGCGCGCCCTCGGTGAGCTCCGGGACGATGACCTCCGAGCCGAACAGCGAGGGCTGGTCGTCGCGCCGGCTGATCCGGCCCTTGACCACGACGATCTGGTCGCGGACCACCTTCTCCGAGACCTCGGCCCACGTCTTCGGGAAGAACAGCACCTCGATGCCGGACTCGAGGTCCTCCAGCGTCGCGATCGCCCACGGCGCGCCCTGCTTGTTCGTGCGCGGCGAGACGGCGGTGAGGATGCCCGCGATGGTCACGTTGGCGCCGTCCTCGACCCCGCCCGCGTTGATCTCGGCGATGGGGGTGTCGGCGTTGGCGGCGAGCACGTGCTCGACGCCGTGCAGCGGGTGGTCGGAGACGTAGAGACCGAGCATGTCGCGCTCGAACATCAGCCGCTCGCTCTTGGACCAGTCGGCGGTCGGGATGGTGATGTCGAGGGCGCCGGCGAACGGGTCGTCGGCCGCCCCATCCCCGCCGAAGCTGCCGAACAGGTCGAACTGGCCCTCGGCCTCCTTGCGCTTGAGTCCCATCGCGGAGTCGACGGCCTGGGCGTGGACGGCGACGATGCCCTGGCGGGAGTGGCCGAGCGAGTCGAAGGCCCCGGCCTTGGCCAGGGACTCGATGACCTTCTTGTTGCAGGCGACCGTGTCGATCTTGCGCATGAAGTCGGCGAAGTCCTTGAAGGCGCCCTTCTCCTCGCGCGCCCGGACGATGGACTCCACGACGTTGGTGCCGACGTTGCGCACCGAGGCCAGCCCGAAGCGGATGTCGGTGCCGACCGCGGTGAAGTCCCACGAGGACTCGTTGACGTCGGGCGGGAGCACCTTGATGCCCATCCGGCGGCACTCGGCCAGGTAGATGGGCCGACGGTCCTTGTCGTCCTGGACGCTGGTGAGCAGGCCGGCCATGTACTCGGCCGGGTAGTTGGCCTTGAGGTAGGCGGTCCAGTACGAGACCAGGCCGTAGGCGGCGGAGTGGGCCTTGTTGAACGCGTAGTCGGCGAAGGGGACGAGGATGTCCCACAGGGTCTTGATGGCGGCGCTGGAGAACCCGTTGGCCTTCATGCCGGCCTCGAAGCCGACGAACTCGGCGTCCAGCACCGACTTCTTCTTCTTGCCCATGGCGCGGCGCAGCAGGTCGGCCTTGCCGAGCGAGTAGCCGGCGACCTTCTGCGCGATTGCCATGACCTGCTCCTGGTAGACGATCAGGCCGTAGGTCTGGCCGAGGATCTCCTCCAGCGGCTCGGCCAGCTCCGGGTGGATCGGGGTGATCTCCTGCTGGCCGTTCTTGCGCAGCGCGTAGTTGGTGTGCGAGTTCGCACCCATCGGGCCCGGGCGGTAGAGCGCGCCGACGGCGGAGATGTCCTCGAAGTTGTCCGGCCGCATGAGCCGCAGCAGCGACCGCATCGGCCCGCCGTCGAACTGGAAGACCCCGAGCGTGTCACCGCGGGAGAGCAGGGCGTAGGTGGCCGGGTCGGTGAGGTCCTTGCTGATCTCGTCGAGGTCGACCGGCTCCTTGCCGTTGATCACGATGTTGCGCAGGGCGTCGTCGATGACGGTGAGGTTGCGCAGGCCCAGGAAGTCCATCTTCAGCAGGCCGAGCGTCTCGCAGGTCGGGTAGTCGAACTGCGTGATGATGGCGCCGTCGGCCTCGCGGCGCATGATCGGGATGCTGTCGATCAGCGGGTAGCGGCCGATGATGACGCCGGCGGCGTGCACGCCCCACTGGCGCTTCAGGCCTTCGAGCTTGCGGGCCTGGTCGACGACCTCGGCCGCCCCGGGGTCGGACTCGTAGCGGGCGCGGAACTCCGCGGCCTCCTTGTAGCGCGGGTGGGCCGGGTCGAAGACCCCCGACAGCGGGATGCCCTTGCCCATGACGTCCGGCGGCATGAGCTTGGTCAGCTCGTCGCCCACCGAGTAGGGCCGGTCGAGCACGCGGGCGGCGTCCTTGATCGCTGCCTTCGCCTTGATCGTCCCGTAGGTGACGATCTGGCTGACCCGCTCCTCGCCGTACTTCTTGGAGACGTACTGGATCACCTCGCCCCGGCGGCGGTCGTCGAAGTCGATGTCGACGTCGGGCATGGAGACGCGCTCGGGGTTGAGGAACCGCTCGAAGATCAGCCCGTGCTGCAGCGGGTCGAGGTCGGTGATGCCCATGGCGTAGGCCGCCAGCGAGCCCGCGGCCGAGCCACGACCCGGGCCCACCCGGATGCCGTTGTCCTTGGCCCAGTTGATGAAGTCGGCGACCACGAGGAAGTAGCCCGGGAAGCCCATCTGGCAGATGATCCCGACCTCGTAGTCGGCCTGCTTGCGCACGTGGTCGGGGATGCCGTTCGGATAGCGCTTGTGCAGGCCGCGCTCGACCTCCTTCACGAACCAGGAGGTCTCGTCCTCCCCCGGTGGCAGGGGGAACCGGGGCATGAGGTCGGCGCCCTCGGTGAACGTCACCTCGCACTGCTCGGCGACCAGGAGGGTGTTGTCGCAGGCCTCCCGCAGGTCGCCGGTGAACAGCGCCCGCATCTCGGCGGCGGACTTCAGGTAGTAGCCGTCACCGTTGAACTTGAAGCGGTTGGGCTCGTTGAGCCGCGAGCCGGTCTGGATGCACAGCAGGGCGTCATGGGCCTCGGCGTCCTCCTTGTGCGTGTAGTGCAGGTCGTTGGTGGCCAGCAGCGGGATGCCGAGGTCCTTGGCGATCGCCAGCAGGGCGGGCCGGGTCTTCTTCTCGATGGCCAGGCCGTGGTCCATCAGCTCGGCGTAGAAGTTCTCCCGCCCGAAGATGTCCTGGAAGTCCGCGGCCGCCTGGCGCGCCTTGTCCTCCTTGCCGGCGCGCAGCCACATGTTCACCTCGCCCGACGGGCAGCCGGTGGTGGCGATGAGGCCCTTGCCGTAGCGCTCCAGCAGGTCCCGGTCGAACCGGGGCTTGCGGTACTGCCCCTCGAGGCTGGCCAGCGAGGAGATGCGGAAGAGGTTGTGCATCCCCTCCGTGCTGCGGGCCAGCAGCGTCATGTGGGTGTACGCGGCCTTCCCCCGGTTGGAGCCGCCGTCGCCCTCCTCGTCGATGAGGTTGTCGCCGAAGTCGAAGGGCGCCCGGTCGAACCGCGAGCCCGGCGTGTAGTAGCCCTCCATGCCGATGATCGGCTTCACGCCGGCCGCGTGCGCCTGCTTGTAGAAGTCGTAGGCGCCGAACACGTTCCCGTGGTCGGTCATGGCCAGCGCCGGCATCCCCTGCTCCGCCGCGGCCTTGGTGACCTCAGGCAGCTTCGCGGCGCCGTCGAGCATCGAGTACTCGGTGTGTACGTGCAGGTGCACGAACGAATCGGACGGGCTGCTCACTGTGCGGGATGCTCCTCACGGGTCGTGCGTGCCCGGCCGGCGTCACGCGGCGGGCGACCGGCGGGGAAGACCGGCAGTGCATGCGGGGTGTCGGGCACCGGCGGGCCGGTGGGTCGATCCTCGCACTGGTTCGGTTCTACGCCGAGGGTCTGACACGACGTGTCTGCTCACAGTGGACCGATCCGTCACAGCGGTCCGGATTCGGCTGAGGACAGCGCGCGCCGCATGGTGACGTGCGCGATGCCGGCCTCCTCGTAGACCTCGCCGACGGCCGCGTACCCGGCGCGCTCGTAGAAGCGGCGGGCCGGCAGCTGGGCGTGCAGCTCGACCGCCCGCGCCCCGCGCGCGACGGCCTGCCGGTGCAGCTCGGCGAGGACGGCGGCCCCGTGCCCCCTGCCCCGGACCTCGGCCGCGGCGGCCATCCGGCCGATGCGCGCCGTGGCCCCGTCCAGCAGCAGCCGCCCGGTGGCGACCACGCGGCCGGAGACGTCGCGGCTGAGCACGTGCACGGCCACCGCGTCGGCGTCGTCCTGCTCGATCTCGGGCGGGACGCCCTGCTCCTCGACGAACACGCGGCTCCGCAGCGCCGCCACCTCCGGCCAGTCGGCGGTGGTGGCGACCTGGGCGGTGGGGCTGGGCACGACCTCCATTCTGGCGACGCCGGCGAGCGGGCCGGTCAGCGGCCGGGGGCCTCGCGCCGTTCGTGCACCGACGCCGGCAGGGCGCTGGCCGGCACGAGCAGGAAGCGCAGGTCGATCAGCGCGTGCAGCAGCACCGGCAGCAGCAAGGACCCGGTGTCCAGGTAGAACGCGGCCATGATCCCGCCCAGCACACCGGTCAGGACGATGCCCGCGCGCCCCTGGTAGGCGTGCGCCAGGCCGAACGCGGCCGCGGCGACGACCACGAGCAGCCAGGTGGGCAGGCCTCCGGTCACGGCGGCGACCACGGCGAGGAAGAACCCCCGGTACAGCCACTCCTCGCACACCCCCGCCGTGACGCCGACGAGGGTGAACAGCCGCCGCTCGCCCCCGGTGCGGGGCAGCAGCGCCAGGGTGGACTGCCCGGGCGGCTCGGCGTGCCGGCCGTGGGCGGGCGGGGAATGACCCGCCCGCCGCGCCGGTCGGGCCGCTTCCAGCAGGGCGCCGGCCCGCAGCTGGCGGGTGGAGGCGACGACGAACAGCAGGACCAGGACGACGACCGCCGCGGTGACCGGCCCGGGCCACTCCCGCGGCCAGACCAGCCCCACGGCCGCGGCGTCGACCCCGGGAGCGGCGAGCCAGACGACGGCGGCGACCGCGGCCAGCCCCCACTCGAGCACGAGCAGCCGCCGGTAGAACGAGCGGCGGGCGCCCGCGTCGGTGCGCAGCCGCCCCTCGAACCGGCGGTGCAGCACGTGCCCGACGACGGGCTCCCCCGCCACCAGGTAGACGGCGACCACGACCGCGGCGAACGCCGCCGGGCCGAAGTCGCCCAGCGCGACCGGCAGACCCGTCACCGTCGCGGGGTCAGGCCTCGGCGCGCAGCAGGGCCAGCGCGCCGGCGAGGTCGGGCGGGTACTCGCTGGTGACCTCGATCCACTGCCCGTCGGCCGGGTGCGGGAAGCCCAGCCGCACCGCGTGCAGCCACTGGCGGGAGACCCCCAGCCGGGCGGCGAGGGTCGGGTCGGCGCCGTAGGTGGTGTCCCCGACGCAGGGGTGGCGCAGGGCGGAGAAGTGCACCCGGATCTGGTGGGTGCGCCCCGTCTCGAGCCGGATGTCGACGAGGCTGGCGGCGGCGAATGCCTCGGTCACCTCGTAGTGGGTGACCGACGGCCGCCCCCCGCTCACGACGGCGAACTTCCAGTCGTGCCGAGGGTGCCGGTCGATCGGTGCGTCGATGGTGCCGCGCGACGGGTCGGGGTGGCCCTGCACGAGCGCGTGGTAGCCCTTCTCGACCGTCCGTTCCTTGAACGCGGCCTTGAGCGCGGTGTAGGCGCGCTCGCTCTTGGCGACCACCATCACGCCGGTGGTGGCCGCGTCGAGCCGGTGCACGACACCCTGCCGCTCGGCCGCACCCGACGTGGAGATGCGGTACCCGGCGGCGGCCAGTCCGCCGATGACCGTGGGCCCGTCCCAGCCGGGGCTGGGGTGCGCGGCGACGCCCACCGGCTTGTCGACGACCACCAGGTCGTCGTCGTCGAACAGGATCGTCATCCCCTCGACCGGCCTGGGCGGCGCGGGCTCGCCCGGCGGGGGCGGCAGCTCGACCTCCAGCCAGCTGCCCCCGGCGAGCCGGTCGCCCTTGCCGCGCACCCGGCCGTCGACGACGACGTGGCCGGCGTCGGCGAGCTCGGCCGCCGCCGTGCGGGACAGGCCGAAGAGCCGGGACAGGGCCTGGTCCACCCGCTGCCCCTCCAGCCCGTCGGGCACCGGAAGGGCGCGGTGCAGGCCGGGAGCGCTGGTCACGCCCCCCATTGTGCGGGTCGGGCCGGACGGGACGGCGGAGCCGGACCTCAGACGGCCCGGGGCCGCTCCTCCGCACCGCTGCGGGTGCCGTCGAACTCGATGCCCCGGAGCGCCAGCACCGCGCCCAGGATGCCGCCGCAGACGATCGCCGAGTCGGCGACGTTGAAGGCCGGGAACACGCTCCCGCCCGGGCCGAACACCGAGACGAAGTCCACGACCCCGCCGCGCAGGAAGCCGGGGTCGCGGAAGATGCGGTCGATCAGGTTGCCCACCGCGCCGCCCAGCACCAGCCCCAGCGCCACGGCCCAGCCGGTCGAGCGCAGCCGGCGGGCGGTGCGGACGATGACGACGGCCACGACGATCGCGATGAGGCTGAACACGACCGTGGCCCCCTGCGCGAAGGAGAAGGCGGCGCCGGTGTTGCGCAGGTGGGTCAGGTACAGCGCGCCACCGAGCAGCCGGATGTCCTCACCCGGCTCGATGGTCGCGACGACCACGAGCTTGGTCACGAGGTCGGCCAGGAGGACGACGGCGGCCAGCGTCAGCAGCAGCCGGGTGCGCGGCCGGCCGGGCGGCACGACGGCGGAGGAGCCGGCGGACGGGTCGTCGTGCTCGGACAGCTCGGGCTCCTCGGTTCGGCGGGATCGCGGGGGGGGGGGGGGGGGGGGGGGGGGGGGGGGGGGGGGGGGGGGGGGGGGGGGGGGGGGGGGGGGGGGGGGGGCGGGGGGGGCCCCCCCGGCCACCGCCGACGACGATAGCCGCGGGGAAGGCTGCCTACGTGGCGCCGAGTTCGAGCCAGACCGCGGTGTCCGGGGGCAGCAGGTCTGCGCAGGGCTCGCTGGACAGGAGTCGGCGGCCCGCACCGCGCAGGTCCAGCGGCTCGTCCGACAGGTTCACCACACACCGGAACGCCGGTCCGCGGTCGAAGGCGAGGACGCCGGAGGCGGACCGGCACCAGGAGAAGTCCCCGCTGCCCAGGCCCGGGACGCGCTGGCGGAGGTCGAGCGCCGCGCGGTAAAGGGAGAGGGTCGACGTCGGGTCCACCAGTTGCGCGGCGACGGTGACGCGCGCCCACTCCGCGGGCTGCGGCAGCCAGGGGTCGACATCGTCGCCGGTGAACCCGAACGGGGGGCGGTCACCCGACCACGGCAGGGGGACGCGGCACCCGTCACGACCCCGGGCGGTGCGGCCGGACCGTTGCCAGGTCGGATCCTGCAGCACCTCCTCCGGCAGGTCCTCCACCTCGGCCAGGCCGAGCTCCTCGCCCTGGTAGACGTAGGCGGAGCCGGGCAGGGCAAGGGTGAGCAGCGCGGCCGCGCGGGCCCGGCGGAGCCCGACGTCCAGGTCCGCGGCCGGCGCACCGGTGTCGAAGCCCATGGTGGCCGCCGCGCTCCGGGCGCGGCCGAAGCGGGTCACGTGCCGGGTCTCGTCATGGCTGGACAGCACCCAGGTGGCCGGCGCCCCTACCGGTTCGAGGGCGGCCAGGCTGGCGTCGATCACGGCGCGCAGCCGGCGCGCGTCCCACGGGCAGGCGAGGTAGTCGAAGTTGAAACTGGTGTGCATCTCGTCCGGCCGCACGTAGCGGCTGAGCCGCTCGGGTCCGTTGACCACGGCTTCCGTGACGAACAGCCGACCGCCCTCGTAGCCGTCCCCGATCCGCCGCCAGCGACGGAGGATGTCGTGCACCGCGTCGACGTCCCAGTGCGGGTTGCCCACCCAGGTGCGGGACTCGAACAGGGCTCCTGGTCGGTGGCCGGCGTCGGGCAGGCCGGGCACCTTTGCCATCGCCGGCGCGGCGTCGACCCGGATCCCGTCGATCCCCCGGTCGAACCAGAACCTCAGGATGGCGTCGAAGTCGTCCCGGACACCGGGGTGGTCCCAGTCGAGGTCGGGCTGCTCCGGGGCGAACAGGTGCAGGTACCACTGCCCCGGCGAACCGTCGGGTTCGCGCACCCGGGTCCAGGCGGGGCCGCCGAAGGCGCTGATCCAGTCGTTGGGCGGCGTGGAGCCGCCTGACCGGCCGTCGCGGAAGAAGTATCTGCTCCGCTCGGGCGCGCCGGGCCCGGCGGCCAGGGCCGCACGGAACCACGGGTGCTGGTCGGAGGTGTGGTTGGGGACCAGGTCGGTGATGACGCGCAGCCCGAGCCCGTGGGCTTCAGCGAGGAACGCATCGGCGTCCGCGAGCGTGCCGAAGCGCGGATCGATGTCGCAGTAGTCGGCGACGTCGTACCCGCCGTCGGCCATGGGCGAGGGGTACCAGGGAGTGATCCACAGGGCGTCGACGCCGAGCTCGGCGAGGTAGGGCAACCGGCGGCGCAGGCCGCCGAGATCGCCGATCCCGTCCCCGTCGGAATCGGCGAAGCTCCGCAGGTACACCTCGTAGACCACGGCGTTCCGCCACCACGTGTCCCACCCCATCGTCGCCATCTCCGAGCCTGGTGAGGTGCTGGAACGGCCGCCCTTCAGGGTCCCGTGCCGAGCCTGCGAGGCGTGGGGGGAAGGGTGGTTCTTCCTCAGGCCGAGGCCGCCGTGGCCCCACCCACCTGCGCCCCGCGCACGGGTGCACCGCCCTCGGGCCCACTGCCCGCCTGCGCCTGCGAGCCCTCGAGCTGCTCGACGCGGTCCTGTGCCGCCATCCGGGTGAGCTCGGCCCCGGCCTCCGCGTCCCGGGTCAGGTTCTCCCCGGTCTCCGGGTCGAAGACGTGCACCTTGCGGCTGTCCAGCCAGAACTCCGCCTCCCGGCCCTCCCGGATCCGGCTGGTCGCGTCGATGGAGACGATGGCCTGGGTGCGCAGCTCCTCGGAGTCCAGCTCCTTGGACAGCTCGCGCAGCTGGGTCTTGATCGACTCCGGGGCCTCGTACGGGATGTAGGCGTACTGCGAGTCCCCCAGCCACTCGGTGACGTCGACCCGCGCCCGGAACGTCGAGCCGAGCGGGCGCTTGGCCTCGTCGACCAAGGAGGCGTCCTCGAAGTACTCCGGCCGGATGCCGACCAGCAGCAGCTCGCGGCCGGCCACCTTGGCGGCGCGGCCGGCGTCCAGCTCGATCGTCCCGAACGGCGTCTTCAGCGTGTTGCCCTCGGGCGTCGCCGGCAGGAAGTTCATCGGGGGCGACCCGATGAATCCGGCCACGAAGAGGTTGACCGGCTGCTCGTACAGCTCGCGCGGCGACGCGACCTGCTGGATCTGGCCCTTGCGCAGGACGCAGACCCGGTCGCCGAGGGTCATGGCCTCGGTCTGGTCGTGGGTGACGTAGACGGTGGTGATCCCCAGCCGGCGCTGCAGCCGCGAGATCTCGGTGCGCATCTGACCGCGGAGCTTGGCGTCGAGGTTCGACAGCGGCTCGTCGAAGAGGAACGCCTCGGCCTGCCGGACGATGGCCCGGCCCATCGCGACGCGCTGCCGCTGACCACCCGAGAGGTTGGCAGGCTTGCGCTCCAGGTGCTCCTTGAGCTCCAGCACGTCCGAGGCCTCGTCCACCCGGCGACGCACCTCGTCATCGGGCATCTTCGCCAGCCGTAGCGGGAAGGCGATGTTCTCGAACACCGTCATGTGCGGGTACAGCGCGTAGTTCTGGAACACCATCGACAGGTTGCGGTCGCGCGGCGCCAGGTCGTTGACCCGCTTACCGCCGATGATCATGTCGCCGCTGGTGATGTCCTCGAGGCCGACGATCATCCGCAGCAGCGTCGACTTCCCGCAGCCGGAGGGGCCGACGAGGATCATGAACTCCCCATCGGCGATGTCCAGGCTCACGTCGTTGACGGCCTGGAACCCGTCGCCGTACTCCTTGACGATGTTCTTCATCTCGATGGAGGCCATCAGTGTTCGTCCTCTCGGGAGGTCGATGCGGTGGAGCGGGTGGGGATCATGACGGTCAGCCCTTGACCGCGCCGTTGGTGAGACCGGCGACGATGCGCCGCTGGAAGAGGAGCACGAGGACGACGACCGGGATGGTGACGATCAGAGCGGCCGCCGCGATCGCGCCCGTCGGGTCCTCGAACTGGGAGGCGCCGCTGAACAGGCCGAGCGCTGCCGGCACCGGCCGGGCCGCCTCGGTGGAGGTCAGGACGATTCCGTAGACGAAGTCGTTCCAGGCGATGAAGAACGCGATGATCGCCGTGGTGAACACCCCGGGAGCGGCCAACGGCACGATCACCTTGCGGAACGCCTGCCACGTCGTGGCGCCGTCGACCTGGGCGGCCTGCTCCATCTCCCACGGGATCTCCCGGAAGAAGGCCGACATCGTCCAGATCGAGATGGGCAGCGTCAGCGACAGGTACGGGAGGATCAGGCCGGGCCAGGTGTCGTAGAGACCGATCTGCCGCCACACGTTGAACAGTGGCGTCACGATCGAGATGACCGGGAAGATCGCCACCGCCAGCGCCGTGGAGAGGATCACCTTCTTGCCCGGGAAGTCCAACCGGGCGATCGCGTAGGCGGCGAACATCGCCAGCAGGCAGGAGATGGCCGTGGCGATCAGGCAGATTCCGAACGAATTGCGCAGCGCGGGCAGGAACAGTTCGCTCGCGTCTCCGGTCAGGACCGTCTCGTAGTTGCCCCAGGAGACGCTGGTCGGCAGGAACTGACCGTTGGCGATGTCCGACGGGGCCTTCAGCGAGATGGAGATGATCCAGGCGATCGGGAACAGCGCGTAGACGACGATGATCGCGCCACCGATCCACCACATGATCTTTTTCCGAGCAGACATTGTCACTCCCCCCGCGTCGAGGCCAGATCGACCTTGAACGCCTTGATGAAGGTGAAAGCGATCAGCACCACCACGAGGAACAGCAGCACCGACACCGCCGATCCCAGCCCGATCTCCAATCGTGCGATCGTCTGCCGGTACGCGAGGAACGACACCGATTCGGTGCCGTTGGCACCACCGGTCATGATGAAGATGCTGTCGAAGACCCGGAACGCGTCCAGGCTCCGGAACAGCAGGGCGACCATGATCGCCGCCTTCATGTTCGGGATCGTCACCCGCCACAGCCGCTGCCACCACGTGGCGCCGTCGACCTTCGCCGCCTCCTGCAGCACCTCTGGCACCTGCGCCAGACCTGCCAACAGCAGGAGGGAGATGAACGGGGTGGTCTTCCAGATCTCCGCCAGGCAGATGACCAACAGGGACTGCCACCTGTCGCCGAACCAGTCGGTGTTCTCGGTGACCCCGGGGATCCAGGCGAACCAGGAGTTCACGAAGCCGGTGTTGATGTCGAACGCGAACTGCCAGGCGAAAGCAGAGACCACGGTGATCACCGCGTACGGGATGAGGATGGCCGCACGCACCACCGGCCGGATGTGGCTGAGCGCCTTGGCCATCACCATGGCGAGCCCGAAGCCGAGCACCAGCTCGACCGCGACGGTGACCACCGTGATGAAGACGGTGACCCAGATGGCCTGCCACCAGATGGGATCGGTGAGGATCACCCAGTAGTTGTTCAGCCCGTTGAACGAACGGTTGGTCGGGTCGGTGAGCCGGTAGGAGAACAGCGACTCGTAGACCGCCTGCACGATGGGGTAGGCGGTCACCGCCAGCATCACCACGAACGCCGGGCCGGCCAGCAGCCAACCGAGCTTCCGCTCGCTGCGCGACCGGTCGCTGAGCCCCCGTTTGGGCGTCGAGACCGGTTCGGTCTTCTTGACCGGCGGGAGCGTGGTCTGAGTCACAGCAGTTCCTCCCCTGCCAGGACGGCCTCGATGAGGTCGGCGGCTGCCTGGCCGGTGCGGCCGGGGTCGACGGCGCTCGCCGGGTGGTACACCCGCTGCAACGCCCCGGAGACCTCGCTGTAGTAGACGGTCTGCGGCCGGGGCGCGGCCGCCTCCAGCGACTCCCGGATGAGCGGGGCCTGCGGGAACTCCTCGAGCACCTCGGGGTCGTCGTAGACCGACGCCAGGGCCGCCGGGTTGCCGTTGGTGAGGAAGTAGTAGGTCTGGTTCTCCTCGGAGACGATGCACTCGGCGGCCTGGTAGGCCAGGTCCGTGTTCTGGCTGAAGGCGCCGACGCCGATGTTGATGCCGCCGTAGGGGGGCCGGCTCTCCTCGTCCTCGACGGTCCGCGGGTAGCGCGCCCACCCGTAGTCCTCGGGCACGGACGGGTCGAGCGTGCCCGCCTCGACGGCGGCCAGCGCCCGGGGCCAGACGAACGGCCAGTTGACCATGAACGCCGCGTCGCCGTCTTCGAAGTCCGTCACGTTGGCGTCCTCACCGGCGGTGGAGAAGGCCGGGCCACCCACGGTCGCTACCGACTTCATCGCCTCGGCCGCCTCCACGGCGGCCTCGGACTCGAGTCCGAGCTGGATGTCCTCCGGGTTCTCGGCGGTCTCCGCGATGATCGAGCCACCCGCCCCCTCGATGAGCGCGTTGATCCAGACCGTGAGCGCCTCGGCGCGAATGCCCTGCGCGGCGATCTGCGTGCCCTGCTCCTGGGCTGCGGCGACCAGTTGGGCCCAGGTGACCGGCTCGTCCATGTCGAGCCCGGCGGCCTCCGCCGCCGACTGCTTGTACCAGAGCAGCTGGGTGTTGGCCCAGAACGGCACGGCGACCAGCTCGTCGTCCCAGGTCGACCCTTCGATCGCGCTCTGCACGACCCCCTCGGTCACCCGCTCGGCGACGTCCTCGGGCACGGGGGCCAGGAAGCCGGCTTGGGCGAACTCGGGGATGTAGGGCGGGTCCAGGCTCATCAGGTCGATCGAGTCGTCCTCCGCCGCCAGCCGCCGGATCAGCTGCTCCCGCTGCTGCGAGGACTCGCGGGGCAGCTGCGCCGTCTCGATGGTGTAGGCGCCCCCCGCTTCCTCCGTGCAGCGCGCGGCGATCTCCGCCTGCCCACCCGAGTCGGGATTGGTGTACCAGGTGAGTGTCGAGTCGCTGCCCGCATCGCTCCCACAGGCCGTCAGAGCGGCGACCGCGACGAGCGAGGCCGTGGCGCTCGCTGCCTTTCTCCTCTGGCGCTTCTGACCAGGAGCGTTCGGCATCAGTCCTCGCCTCCGTTGGCGTCCACCCGACCGAGATCACGACGGTCCTCGGAGCGTGATACAGGCCACAAAGGGTGTCAATTCGAACGGCCCGGACGGCATCGACCCGCGACGGGGCCGGGCCGTGCCGTGCCGTGGTGGACTGCCCTACCGGGCTACGGGCGCCCGGCGATGACCGACGGCGTGGTCAGCTCCTGCGGGGTGCCGGGCAGCACCGTCTCGAAGTAGGAGCGCGCGGCCTTCGTCGTCCCGACGTCCCGCCCGGCCTTCTCGGACAGGAACCACCGGTGCTCGAGGACCTCGTGGAAGACCTCGGCCGGCTCCAGCCGGCCGCGCAGGTGCTCGGGGATGGCGTCGACCACGGGCTGGTAGACCTCCCCCAGCCAGCGGTGGCCGGCGATCGTCTCGGGCACCGGGTGACCGGACTTCTGCTCCAGGTAGGCGCGGAAGGCGCGGACGTCGTTGAGCAGCCGCTGCGCCTGGCGTTCCCGCACCTCCAGGCCGGTCAGCCGGAACAGCTCGCGCCGGTTGTGCCCGGGCTCGGCGACCCGGGTCTCGACGCGCAGCCGGGTGCCCTCGTCGGTCGTGCGCAGCTCGACCTCCCCGACGTCGAAGCCGAGCTCGTTGAGCCGCTGCAGCCGCTCGGCCACCCGGTAGCGCTGCTCGTCGGTGCGGAAGACCTCCTCGCGGGTGACCTCCTCCCACAGCGACTCGTAGCGCCGCGGCAGGCTGTCGGCCACCTCGATCGGGTCGATGCCCTCGGGCAGCAGCCCGCCGTACTGCAGGTCCAGCAGCTCCGCGCCGACCCGCTCGCGGGCCAGGTCGACGTCGTAGCGGCGCTGGCCGGGCGACAGCCGCGGGTGGCGTTCGACGGTCTCGGCGTCGACCAGGTAGGCGGCGAAGGTGCCGGCGTCCAGCCGGAAGAGGGTGTTCGACAGCGAGCAGTCACCCCAGAAGACGCCGGCGAGGTGCAGCCGCACCAGCAGCACGACCATCGTGTCGAGCAGCTGCTCGGCCGACTGGGCTCCGCGTGGCCCGGAGAACAGCCAGCGGTAGGACATCGAGTACTCGAGGTACCGGGTGACCAGCACCGCAGGCTGCTCGTCGGGCCGGTCGACGCAGATGCCGAGCACCGAGACCGCCGGCAGGCCCTCGCTCTCGAACTGGGCCAGCAGGGCGTACTCGTGCCGGGCCAGCCGCTCGTCGATCTCCTTCAGCGCGTAGACCCGGCCCTCGAGCGCGACGAAGCGCACCACGTGCCGCGAGATGCCGCGCGAGGGGACGTCGAGCAGCAGGGCGTCGTCCCACTCCTCCAGCGGCTGGTGCCACGGCAGCGACAGCAGCCCGGTCGCGTCGGTGGCCGGTGGCCGGAAGAGGTACCTCATGGCGCGCTCCGGGGGAAAGACAGGGTCTGGGTGCCACGATGCCACGCAGAGGGCCCGAGGGTCCGGTGACGTGCTGGAACGGCCTCCTGCAGGGGCCCACCGCGAGCCCGCGAGCGTTGGGGGGCAGGAGGTCCTCTTTCAGTCCGCTTCGCCGGCGCGGCCGGTCTCGCCCCGCCACATGGCGAGCCGGCCGGCGCGGCTGACCGCACGCAGCCGCCGCTCGGCCTCCGCCCGGGATGCGCGCGCCGACACCAGCAGCGCCTGGTCGCCCCGCATCAGCCGGGTGTTCCGGTCGGGCACGAACGCCCGGCCCTCGCGCACGATGAGCACCACCGCGGCGTCCTCGGGCAGCCGCAGCTCCGGCAGGTAGACGCCGTGCAGGCGCGACCCGTCCGGCACGGTCAGCTGCAGCAGGTCGGCGTCCAGCGTCTCCAGCGGGGCCGCCTCCACCTCCACGTCGCGCGGCGTGACCGGGGCCGCGATCCGCAGCCGTCGCGCCACCCAGGGCAGGGACCAGCCCTGCACGAGGGTGAAGACGACGACCAGCACGAAGACGGTGTCGAAGATGCCGGCCGCGCCGGTGACCCCGGCGGTGACGGGGAAGGTGGCGAGCACGATGGGGACGGCTCCGCGCAGGCCCGCCCAGGAGACGAAGGCCTGCTGCCGCCACGGCATCCGGAACCACACCAGGCTCAGCACCACCGACACCGGCCGGGCGACCAGCAGCAGCGCCCCGCCGACCACGAGCGCCGGGAGCAGGGCGTCGGCCAGCCGGGACGGCGAGGCGAGCAACCCGAGCAGGACGAACAGCCCGATCTGGGCGAGGGTGGCCGTGCCCTCGGCGAAGCCGATGCTCGCGGCGCGGTGCGGGAGGGCCGCGTTGCCCAGCACCAGCCCGCACAGGTACACCGCGACGATGCCCGAGGTGGCCGCGAGCGTTGCCGTGGCGAAGGCGAGCACGCACAGCGCCAGGATCGCCAGCGGGTAGAAGCCGGCCAGCGGAAGGGCGACCCGGCGCAGCAGCGCCGCCCCGCCGACCCCGAGCGCCACGCCGATCAGGGCCCCCCCGATCAGCTGGCCCACGACCTGCAGCACGATGAGCCACCACGCTCCCGGGCCGGCGCCGGTGAGGTACGCGGCGAGGGTGGTGACCAGGAGGATCGCCGGGGCGTCGTTGAGCCCGCTCTCCGCCTCGATGGAGGCCGCCAGCCGACGGGGCAGGGGCAGCCGCCGCAGGGCCCCGAAGACCGCGGCCGCGTCGGTGGACCCGACCACCGCCGCCAGGAGCAGGGCGAAGCCCCACGAGGCGTCGAGCAACCAGACGGCGAAGGCCGCGGTGATGCCGACGCTCACCGCCACCCCGACGGTGGCGAGGGTCAGCCCCGGCCCCACCGCCCGCCGCACGTCCGCCCAGCGGGTGGTCAGCCCACCCTCGGCGAGGATGACGACCAGCGCGGCCACGCCGAGGGTCTGGGTCAGCTCGGCGTCGTCGAAGCGCACGCCCAGCCCGCTCTCACCGATGGCCAGGCCGAGGGCCAGGTACAGCAGCAGGCTCGGCAGGCCCACGCGGTCGGCCAGCCGGAGCGCGACCGCGGCGACCAGCACGACGAGCGCCCCGAGGGCCAGCGCGACGGTGACGGTCGCGTTCACCCTCGGCCGCTCCGCATGCGGTCAGTCTCCCGTACGGCGGGGGCGGGCTCCCCCCGGTGGTGGCCCGGGGGCCCGGGGGGGCCCCCCGGGGGGGGGGTGTGTGGGCCCGGAACACAACCCGCCCCCGTTTAGCGCATCCCCCCCCCCGGCACCCACCCCCCC